>CAIZWU010000076.1 GCA_903936775.1 uncultured bacterium
GGAACTGCCGCCGATCATCGTGCCCTTTGACCCAAAAAACCCCTCCCTTCCCGCCCCTTTGCCTGCGGTGCTTGCTGAGTTTCCCGAGGCCGGGGGCATCACACCGGAGCAACAGGCCGGGGTCAACCAATTGGCGGAGGATTTCCTCGAAGCAGTCGCCGATCCCCTCGCGGACCCAACTGATCCCGTTTATCAAAAACGCTGGCAACAGGCCCAATTGACTGCGGACCAGCTTTTCCGCCTGCGCTATGGAGATTTTGCCTGGATGCTCCGGCACAACGCCGCCCACCGTGAGGCCCACGGCGCGAGCTACGGCAAATGAGAGCAAGGCGCCCGGTGCCGCGACGGCACACTGCGTTTCGACACCCTGAACTCAGGGAACGGACCGCGCGGCAGCTGCACCGTGAAGCCGGGCACGGATACGGTCCTTTTGGTAAATGACGACCCGCTTTTCGGCCTCGTCCATCTCTACGGCAGATAGAGCCGGTTTTAATTCCAGCAAAAAATTTTTCGAAGTGATCTCCCCGGCATCGGCACTGACCCGGAGCCAGAACCAAGCCTCCACCCGGTCCATGGGCACCCCCCGCCCATTGGATAGGAGGCGTCCCAGATTCGCCTGGGCCTTGGCATGATGCTGGACGGCGGCCTTGCGATACCATTCTGCGGCCATCCCATAATCCCTGGCCAGACCCAGTCCATTTTCCCGCATCATGCCCAGAAGGTTCTGCCCCTGGGCATTGCCCGCGGCGGCGGCCTGCTCTGACCAAATGACTGCCTTGGCAGGATCGGGAGCCAAACCGGGCTCACCAAAGTGCCATGCCTCCGCCAGCCGGACCATCGCCTCTGACTGGCCGGCTTTGGCCGCCTGTTCGATCAAGACCAGCCCATCGGCGGTATTTTGCGGGGTGCCCAGGCCCTTGAGGGTCATGATCCCGAGATTGAGCTTCGAGGTGGCGACGCCAAGGGCAGCCGACTTCCGCAGCCATTCAATGGCGGCGGTTTCGTTTTTCTCCGTAGCGAGACCACGCGAAAGCATGAATCCATAAGCCCCCATGGCTCCGGCATGTCCGGATTCGGCCGCCGGTTTGATCAGCCGGAGGGCCTCCGGAAGATCCTTGGGAACACTTTCGCCGCGCAGCAAGGCTCTTCCCAGGAGAAACTGCGCCTCAGGGTCGCCCGCCGCCGCTTTCACTTTCAGCGCGGTTACATCAGGAGGGCTTTCCCCGGCGGGCGCAGGCGGCACCAAGCACAGCAAGCTGACTCCAGCGGCAAGCAGGGCCCATCCCGGCGGCAACAACAGCATCATGGCCATGAATGAATTGATGATTGGTCAATTGGAAGGCGTTGCCGCCGGAGTAGACGGGGTGGTCTCCGCGTCACCGTCAGAAGGGACGGCCGCATCCTCCGCCGCTTTCGTGCGACGCTTTTTCTCCTCCTCCTCATCTTCTTCCTGCGAACCGCCATAGCCTATCACTTCAACCGTGACCACGGACTCCGCCACTGCCGGCGGCGCCTCGTTGGCGGCCTTCTCCCGTTCCTGTTCCGCGGCAGTTTCTCCCGGGGATTTGGTGGCTGGGGGCGGGGCGGGAGCCGGCGTACTGACAGCAGGGGCCGCCGGAGCCACCGCCGGAGCCCCGGCGGCGCTGCCAGTGACGGCAATATTGCTGGCGTTGAGCACCTGGGTGGCGGCCAGCGTCAGATTGCCGGCCGAACGGATGCCGGCATCGCCCGCATCAATCACGCCTGCCGGAGCCAGCAAGTCCACGCTGCCAGGCGGCACCCCTTCCACGGTGGCGAGCACTCCGATCCCACCGCCCGTGGCAAGACCAGCAAGGTCGGTGGTGACATCGGCGCTCTGGGGATCGATGACCACCCGGGTTGGTGGAGCGGAGGCGACGGTTTTGGAGGAACTGCCCGCCGCGATATTACCTGTGGAGGACCAGATCACCATATCCCCGCCACGCAGGGTGAAGATACGGCCAATCCCGATGTCGACATCGCCATCAGTGAAGATCCCCACCCTGCCTCCGCTTTCCGTGATGATGCCCGGAGGAACCAAAGGATTGCCAATCGTGGTGTTCGCCAGCTTCAAGGCGCCGCCTGGAGCAAAGAGACTGATATCGCCCCCCGCGGTGGTGCGGACACTGCGGCCCTGGGTCAGGATATCTCCCGTCCCGGAGACCCCACCGAACAACGATTCAATCGCCGCAAAGCCGGACTCATAACTTTGGGTGGTGGCATAGTTGCGCCCCGTGTCACGGAGAATCAGATAAAACACCTGCAAGGCGATCCGGTTTTGTTCCCCTTCAGCAAGGCTGGCAAAGTCGGTGACCCCCAATTCCTGCAGGTATTTGGCACCTTCGCCTCCTTCCACCTGATCGGCAATAAAGGCGTCAAAGTCCAGACCACTGTCAGTGAGGGAAGTGGGGCTGCCGAGGCCGGCTCCGATCACGAGATTGGACCCCTCAAAGGGAAGGTAGGGATTCCGCGCATTGCCGATGCTGATGATACCAGCCCCAGTGCCATCAGCAAGGGAGGGCCCCGTGCCCAGATCAAGATCGCGGCCTGCCAGGACAATCAGGCTGCCTGGCCCGGAAACCTGGATATCGCCGGGCAGCGGACTTTGTCCCGCAGCGACCGCATTGCCGGGGCTGAAGGCCTGATTGCGTAGCGGCGAACTGGCGTTGGAGGGAAGGACATCACGCCCTGCGGTGACGGTGCTTTGGTCTCCCAGCCCCAGGTTCTGCAGATAAAAGCTGATATCCGTGACGTCGCGGGACGCATAAATTCTCGCCGGCTTGGGAGTAAACAGCGTCAGTCCGGAGAGGTTGCCCCCGAGGGCATAAACCCGGACAGGATCAACATCATTCAGGTGCAGCAGCCCGGGGGTGTGGAGCGCTTGTTTGGTCTGGATGACCCCGCCAGTCGACCCGGTTTCAGCGAAAAGATTGTTGAGACCTGCCATGAAGGTCGGCGAGGTGGTGTTGGCCGCAGCGATCGTCGAACCCGCCACGGAAAAATAAGCGTATGGATTGATGGCCCCCGGAATCGCTGCTGGGTTGGCGTCGGAAACATTGAGCCGCGCCGATGTCCATGCGTTGACGATTTGCCCTGGTAACAGCACGCTGCTGCGGCCGGCAGGTTGGAGGCCGTTGACCGCTCCACCCGCCAGCAGATTCAGGGTGCCGTAGGGGGCTGGAGAAAGGGTCATGGTGCCCACCACATTGATGTTTCCTGACAAGGCGGAAGCCTCGAACCTGGGCGGGGCGAGGGAAAGCAGGCTGGTGAAGGGCGCGATGCTGGTTTCACCGAGTCGCAACCATGGCTGGCTGAAAGCAGCTCCGGTGGTTCCCGTCGGAAGGAGGTTCTCCTGGGCCAACCAAGCCTGCAGCATGGAGCGCGTGCCGGATTGATCCGGAAAGACGATGGCATTCCGCAAAGTCACGTCGCCGCCAAGGGCGGAGACCCTGACTGTGCTATCGGGTGCATACGTCGAGAAATAGGTCTTATACCAGAACTTGTTGCCCAGTCCGGTTGGCAGGAGGAAAGGATTGGTAGTTGGACCGAGCAGCACACTGCCACGGGCATTCAAATCAAAGGATCCTTTACCAAGAAAGAGCGTCGTGGGCAGCCAGGTCTGCTCCGGGAAGACCTCGGGATTCACCGTGCTGGTCAGGTAATTGCGCGAAGGGGACCGGGTGCTGTTGGTGATGATACTGCCACCCGCTTCGAGTTGGCCCTGCCCCCGTTCCACATAGTAGATTCCGGCGTCAATATTGTTCCCGGCCCGCACGGCAATGTCGCCCCCGCCCAGTTCCACCAACTGCGGGCCATCCGGCGCGCCCCGGGGTGCCCGGGCATTGGTCGGCGCTACGGCATCCATATTGGAGACATTCCGGCCTGCGGTGAGCGTGACATTGCCTCCGCCCAGCGCCCCGACACTCTGGAAAAAATTACTGTAGTCGATCCACCAGGTGGTCGAAGCGGCAGGATCGGTGAAACTCCCGAAGCCGCTGCCTACCACGATGGCACCATATTTGCCGCTATCCGGGTCGACATAACCGCGGCGGTAAAGCCAATTGGCCGGCACTTGACGTGAGGAATCGGGCACCAATTGCCCGAGGGCCGTCCGGGTGAGGCGCTCAATATCTTCTCCCGCGGTGATATTGATATTCCCCCCCGCCAAGCTGTATTGGGCGAAATACGCCTGTTGCACGGCCCCCAGACTGGCTCCCTGGGAGGGTTGCGGCGACCTGATGAGAATTGGTGTCACAAAATCGTTGGCTGCATAGATGCCCGTTGGATCCGCCACCTGGGTGCCGGTGGTGTAAATGGAAGCAAGGGGATTCAGCAGGCGGACGCTGCGTCCCGCGGCAAGGTCGATGCTTCCGGAACCGGTGCGGATCACTTGATAACCCTGGGAGATCAGACTGGAAGTCAGAGCATTATTGCCCCCGGTCGCCGCCGCCTGGGTGAGGTTTTTGCCCAGAGCAATGAACCCGGAAGAATCGGTCAGGGCCGTGAGGGGCTGCACGGAGCGGAACTCCCCGGAGGTCAGGTCTGCCCCCGCGGCAAGGCGATAGGACCACGATTGGGTGTTCAATGGCAGCAGCGGATTCTGCGCCATCAGAGGCGCCAGCCAGAGGGCAGAATTTCCATTGGCAGCAGCAGGCGTGACCGCCGCGAAGCCATCGCTCAACGCATTGAAAAACGTCAGATTACCGGCCGCCCGCAGGGTCAGCACGCCCGGGGCCCGGTTAGGACCAAAGCGGAAGTTCTGCAGGTTCCAGTCGCTGGTGGGGGTGGAATTCGCGGCACCGAGGGTAAGGTCACCGGTGCGGTGAATGATTTCCGCCCCGGGGGCCAGGACGAAGCGCGGGCCAAGGCCCTGCGGATCGCTGCCGAGGATCCGGTTGCTCATGCTGGTGTAGTTGGCGGTGGTGCTGCCCGCCGCCCCGAGGAAGGTTTCCCCATCCGTGCGGATGCTGGTCTGCACCGCGCTGGTGATCGTGCCATTGGTGCCCGTCAGGTCATACAATCGATACCCTTCCGCCAGGATACTGGAGGACCCCAGAATGCTCCCATTGAGCGGGGCGAGGGCGAGATCGGTTTGCGCCGCATTCCGCGGGGCCCGCAGATGCAGGGTGCCGGTCAGTTGCCCCAGGAAAGGACTGTCCGCGTTGTTGGCCGCCACCCGCAGATCCAGGGTGGCACCGCTGCGCAGGTCGAGCAGCGCAGTGGCATCGATCAGGCCGTTGCGCTGAGTCCCTGCGGTCAGGCTGATGCTACCGCCTTTTCCGGCATGGCTGAAGTCATCGCCGGAAGCATCAAGGAGTGAGCCATTGGCCAAAATCAGACTGCCGTTGGCTGCCAGTTCGATGGTGCCCCCGGTGGTCCCGGAAGCATCAATGGTGCCCGTGACGGTGAGGCTTCCCTGATCCGCGGTCACCCGGTAGAGATGCGACACGGCCGCCCCATCCACGATCACATTGCCGGACCGCAGCCGATATTGCCTGGACTCGGTGAAGGATCCGGCATTGAGCGCCGCATCGATCACCCCCAGAGCCCCTCCGGCGACGCCGGCGGTGTCCAGAGTAAAGGATCCGGTGCGGCGTCCGGCCCCGGCACTGCCCAGGATGGAACCCTGGAATTCGAAGCTGCCCGCCTGGGCACTTACATTGAGGGTGCCGGCATGGCCTCCGCCAGCGGGAGCAGAAACATTGACCGCGCCCCCACTGCCCAGCACCACCGAACCGCTATCCGAAGTGAAGGTGACGATGCCGCCGTCCGTGTAACGGGCCGTTTCCAGGAAGTTGCGGGTGGTGCCCGCGAGATTGATCGAAGCTGTGCCGCTAGTGCCTATGCGGACATCCCCGCCAGTAGACCGCACGCTGAGCTCCCCACTGGGAAGGGCGATGCCGCTATCTAAACGGACGGCCAATCCCTGCAGATTCAGCCTGGCCCCCAGTCCACCCACGACAGGGGCTCCAGGCCCGGCGGGCCGGACCAGCGCAAGAGTGCCTCCCGCCGTCAGGGCATGGACGGCACTCTGGGAAGCGGTCAGCAGCGGTGTTTCCAGCCGCAGATCCCCTGCGGTGCCGAAACTTCCGGCGCCTGAGGCCAGCACCCGGTCCGCCGCAGTGAGTCCAACCGTGCCATACCCTCCCGTCAGGACAGGGTTCGCGCCCAGGGTGATTTGGTCCGCCTGGAACTGAAGCGTGCCGGACAGTGGACCGGCAGGCAGGGCCAGCGCCGGACGATTGGTGGCATTGTCGATCAAAATATTACGGGCCGCTAGAGTGGCGGCACCGCCACCAGTGTTATAACCCCGGATACTGGAAGCACTGAGAATCAGGGAGTCAAAGGCTGCCAGCGAGCCCAGGCTACCGGTGCCATACAGATCAAGGCTGGAATAACTGAGCAGGGAAAAGACCCGGGCACTGGCTTGAATCGAGTCCAGCGCCGGACCGGCCAGCACCAATCCTGCGGTCGGGGCGATCACTCCGGCGTTCTGCAGGGCAATGGTGATTTGCCCGCTGTTCAGGGCGATTTCACCAGCATTCAGCACCGCAAGGGGATCAAGACGGGTGCCATAAGTGGAATCCAGCACCATACTTCCTCCGCCAATCGTGGCCCCCGCTCCCACCGTCATTTGAGGCAAGATGGAATTGCTCACCCCACGCCGCGCGATGGAGCCTCCCGCACTGCCACTGACCCGCAACAAGGCGCCATCCCCGCTGCCCGCCACCGCCGGATCGCCCAACAGAAGGTCGTCCACCGGGCCGGATCCAGTCCCTAGCACCGTGGCCCCGTCAGCCAGAGTCAACCGCTCCCGGGAGACCAGAATCACGTCGTTTCCATTCAGGGGAATGCCGGCGTTGTCGACGGTCAATTCCCGCGTCGCCGCCGCCACCGTAATACCACTGGATCCGAAGGTGCGCTTTCCGCCAATCAGGAGACTTTCGGCTCCGAAACTGTTAAGCTGCGGGGCACTCAGGACGAGGGTTCCGCTGGCACCTCCAACGCCGGTGCCGTTGATCAGGATATTGCCAGGGCTGCTGATATCCACCAGACTGCCCCGCCCCCCCGGAGGAGCCACCGCATTCACCCGGCCCTGCAACACCATGGAGGTGGTCGCATCGAAAGAGAGATAGCCGGAATCCACCGGCAGACGGGGCACCGCGAAGTCCCGGGCGATCGCGGACTCGCGCAGGAAGGTGTTGGCGGAATACACTTCGTATTTGGCCCGTTCGCGGAAGACACTGGCAGGGGCCACTTCAAATCGTTCCATCAGCGTCACCCCGGCCCGCTCGCGGTCCAACACGTTGGCCCGGAAGCCTGACACCAGGCTGGATCCGTCAGGCAGGGCGACCGAACCCACCGGAATCCCGGACTTCGGAGTCACCAGATACGCTCCCGGCACCAGCGCGTAACGGGCAGGCAACAACGTGTAGGTGCCCGCCCGCAGACCGGCCCCTGCCCCGAGGGTGACCTGATCGCCCACCCGCAGGTTGTTGTTCACATATCCGGTGGCCCCACCCAGATTGGGGGCTCCCGGATTGAATGGGGCATACGGGGCAAAGTCGGAACCATAGCCCGGGATGATGGCGAAGTTGGTGGTGGACCCCAGAATGTCCTGGGACCCACCGGTGCCCTGGGTCCAACGATAGGCAAACAAATCCCCTCCTCCCGCAATATCAATCACCGAGCCTGCGGCGGTGGTCACACTCTGGGCGGATAGATTCACCGCCTTGGCCGGCACCCCGCTCACGGTGATATCATTGCCTGCCGGGTCGATCCAGGTAATCCCATCCAGGCTGATACCGAAAGGAATCTGCATTCCTTGGCCGGTGCGTGGATCCACCGCGGAAACGGAAGTGACGCTGCCTTCTGCAAGGGTAAGTTGGCTGGTGACCGGAGCGGGACGGGTGGTGCCGGAGATCGGATCGAAGGGTGCCGGGCCACTGCCATTCCAACCGAGATTGATCACCCCAATCGGGGCACGCAGAGTTCCTCCCTGATGAATATTGGATGAGTACAAGGACAGCGTCCCGCCCCCGGACATAGGCAACTGCCGGGCAGCCCCGCCCAGCACGGTGATGGATCCGGGAGAAGTGCCGTTCCCGCTATTGTAGTCATAGGCAAAAAGGTTGAATTTGTTGAGGGTAGTCGGGTAAATCTGCCCGGCTTGGAGGACCAGATCCCCCGCCATCGTCAAGGTGCCATTGCCCCGGATCTCTCCATCGGAGGCCAACAACCGGGCCTTGCCGATTCCTTGCAGGGTCAGGTTGCCCACATCAATCAGACCGGCCCTCACGGTGATACTTCCCATGCCGTAGGTGGGTGCCGGGAAATACGGAGTGGTGGTTCCCGACGCGTCGGTACGGGTGAACAGGATTTCCTGCTGGGTGGCCAGTTGCGGGGCACGGAATGCCTGACCCAGAGCGACATACGGCGCGGTCAGGCTCACGGCGGCATTGGCGTAAATCACGCCTCCACTGCCCACCGAAAGCCGGCCCGGCAAGTTGATGTCCACCGGCCCTTCAAATTGAACATTGCCGCCCAAGGCCAGGGCATCGAAACCGCCCCCGGCAAAGGATGAGACCCGGACGTTGCCGATTCCCTGCAGAGCCGTCCCCGCCGCATCCACCATGGGCAGGCCAATCCCCCGCGGCACTCCCGCCGGCAGGGTCGATCCATTCTGCCCCACCAGGAGGTTGGCATCCGCCGTGGTGCGCGGAGTTCCTGCGAGATAAAACCTTCCGGAAGAAATGCTCAGGGAGCCTCCCGTCGCGGAGGGACCGCCCGGTCTTCCTGCCAAGGTCGCATCCGTATAAAGCATCTCCGCTCCCGCAAGGCGGATGGAGCCGCCATTTGAATCAACCCGTACCGGTACATATTGGACCCCAAGGAGGCCATTGTCAGGGTAATTGCCGGTGGCAAGATACACCGGTGGCAGATCCAGAATGCCGGTGCTGCCGGAAACGTCAAAAAGCGCCCCCTGCCCGGCCACGATGTTACCCGAAATATTGATAGCTCCGCCTGGCAGGATCCGTCCCTGACGCCATCCCCGCGGCCCTTGCTGGATGAGTGGTTTTCCCGCGGTGGAAAGCGTCACATTGCTGCCAATATAAACGGTTGGCAGCGCGGCCGGTGGCGCCGCATTGTCACTGGGAAACCGGTTGGCCCCGGCCACGGTGATCGTCCCCCCCGGCGCATAAACGCTGCCGAGAATTGTGGCCGTATCCCCACGGAAGGCGACACTGCCCAGTGCATCAGTTCTGATCACAGCCCCCCGTCCGAAAACCACATCGCCCCTTGAGAGGATCTGATTGCCAAATTCATCGACCGCACCCAATCCATTGAAGGCCAGATTCACTGGTGAACGCAAGCCCTCCGGACGCAGGTAGGGGCGCAAGGTCAGATTTCCGTCTGGCAGAGTGTAGGGTAGCGCCAGCCAACCCAGCGCCTGCGGCTCGATCCGGGTGCCTGGCGCAATATTGACCGCCGGCAAAAACTCCCCCGTTTCCTTTCCGGCGATCCCGATTCCAGTCAGGTTGAATGTGCTGAACCCGCCCTGACTGAAGAAATCAGGCGACAAGGTGAGGGCAAGGGGATGGAGAGGTGAACCCCCGATTTGAATCAACTGGGCCTGAATGGACAGGGTCCCTCCGCCTCCGGCCGCTCCGGAAAAGCCCTTCAGGGTGCTCCCGAGGTGGATCGATCCACGGTCCACCGCAGGCAGGGACAAGTCGCGCCCGGTCAGGATTTCGATCGTGCCCGCCCGTCCATAGCTGTAGCCGCCACGTACTCCGGCCACAACCCCGCCCGAGACATCGATTTCACTGCCCGCAGCGAGGCTGGCGGAATAGCTTTTGATGCTCACCCGGCCGCCGTCGTTGACCACCGGCACATTGAAGGGGGTATTGCCTCCGGGCCGGTAATCGATGATCTGGCCAGCCGCTGACAGACTGGAGCCTGCCCCCAGAGTGAAACTACCCCGCCCGGCATTCGGGGCTGGCAACACCGCTCCGGCCGAAAGGCGCAGCGCTTCCGCCACGCCAGGTGAAATATTGTAGGCAAGGAAAGACAAGTTTCCGCCCGGGGCCTTGACGTCCCCAAAAATAGAGACGTTGGCTCCCTCAAGCGTAATGGAGCCTTTGACCGCAGTCGTCAGGACCATTCCTTTGGGCACTGTGATATTGCCATCCGGGTTGCGCACCCTGAGGGCGGAAAATCCGCCGGCTTCGAAGACCCCAGGGGTAAGGACCACCCGGTCAAGCCGGTCGGCACGCAGCGCCAACGGTGCGCCCGCAGCATCCGTCGCAAAAGGATCGGCCGGACGCTGGTCGTTATGTTCCTGGAACACCACTTGAGGCGGGGTGGGAGAGATGAGTGGATCCAGGGGACCGCCCGCCACCAGCTTTTGCACTTCAAAGGAAAGATCCAGAGTCCCGCCCTGGGCAGGGATTTCCGTCTGACGGGGCCCACTGACCGCTGCCCCCCTGAAGAAGCCATCCAGGGCCATGGAAGCGGCCGCGAAAGACAGATTCCCGGCATTGCCACCTGACAGATAGCCATCCTCAAAGTGCTCCCCATCCATCCATGGCACCCGATAGGTCCGGGTGATATTCCAGCGCGGATGGAGGTCTTCAAACAATCCGGTGAAAATCCGGTCGTAGACCACATCCGGGGTCGCGGTGGCAATGTCCACCAGACGGCCCTGCCGCAGCAACCGGGTGGTCTTGACATACCCACTGCCATAATTCAGCCAGCCGGCGGAAGTGTCAATGACGGCTCCAGGCTGGACCACGATACTTCCCCCTGAATTTAAATTGACGGAACCTCCCGCCACCGTCAATTCGTCCACCGTGCGCTCGATAATGTTCAAATATCCCCGCAAATCTGCCAGCGGCGTACCGACCCATTCCCTGCCATTATAGGTGCCGGTCTTCCGCAGGTCCACCGTGATGTCCCCTCCCCGGAAAAAGCTGTTGCGCTGCAACGGCGCGTCCGCCAGTTCCGAGGATCGCAGCGTGACCGTCAGGATGTGATTGGAAAGCGGTGAAGGCGCATCAGTAGTACCGGCGACACTGATGAGCGTGTCCCGATCCACATAAATCTGGCCGGAATTCCTGACAAAAGTGGTGCGGTTCTGGGGACCATCCAGGTCCCATACTCCAGTCTGCACCGTGACGTTTCCATTGGGGGCCTGCAGCATGGCACCTGGGCCAAAATGCACGATCCGGCCCCGGGCGTTGACTTGGGACCGCAAGGCCAGCGAGGTTCCGATCACTTTGTCAGCGCTGCCCCATTCCGGCAGAATCCGCATCACACTGCCCGGCCCGACCGTGACTTGTCCGGTGCTCTTTTCCGCGCCCAGCCCCCCATACAGGAAAGGGGGGGAAGTGTCACTGAAGACAGGATCAAATTTGGGATTGGCTATGGCTCCATATTCCGCCCGCAGGTCAATGCGTCCGTTGAGGGAAACGGAGGTGCTGCTGTCGATGGCCCCCAGTTGATTCACACTCCTGCCCGTGATAGCCACACTCCCCCGCGGAGCTTGGATGAGGCCTTCGTTCGTCGCGGTGCCCGCATAAGTGCCGACATCGCCCACAAAGGCGTCCAAACCGCGCAGACTGGGATCGCTGGCGCTGTGGGCGGCCAACCCTACCTGAAGTCCGGCCGCCAGAATGGCCTGGCCATCCGCAGTGGAAATCGTTCCCTGATTGCGCACGTTCGCTCCGACCAACGCAATGCGTCCGCCCACGTTGGCATCCGTGGTGGGCGAAACCAGCTGCGCTCCGGGCTGGACGGTCACGTCACCATACCGCCCGCCCGGAGGCGGGACCGGCGGGGTGAAGGGAACATCACCCGCCTGGGGCAGACCGGAAAAGAGAAACTGCGCGGTACTGGACTGATTCAGCAGCCCGCGGCTGATCAGGTTGTCATTGATCGGCAGGGATGAAGCGACCAACGTATGAACGTTAATTTGGCTGGCACCGCCAAAGATGATGCCATTTTGATTGACCACGTAAACCTGGCCAGGCGCGGTGATGCTGCCGAGGATCTGCGAGGGCCGGCCCGTGGGATCGTTTACTTTGTTGAAGGCAATCCACTGGCCCACGCTTTCCCCTCCCGCACTTTGGTCGAAGTGCAGGTTGGTATCCCTGCCAACATTGAAGGTCTGCCAGTTCAGCAGGGCCTGCTGGCTGGTCTGCTTGACGGTTACCTGGGTTTTCCCTCCCCCGGAGGTCTGGGTAGGAAGGAAGGCACCGGTCCACAGGGAGAGATCGGTGCCCACCCCAGGAGCCACCTGAAGGCCACCGGAGACGAGCCCATTGGGAACCTCGGGAAGCTTGAAGCCGGGATTGGTCGGATCCAAACCAGCGTTGTTGGCATGCACCGAGGCGCGGGCGGCATTCAACTGGGCCCTCTGGACAGCTTCGACCGCGCGACTGGTGCGTGCCAAGGCGTCCTTGGCATTGCTGCGGGCCTGGGCCGCCGCCTGGGCCGCCGCAGGACTGGGGCCCACCGGGCGGTTGGCATTCGTGGAGGCCGCGCCTCCGCGGAGAATATCGCCGGAGGGCGCCGGCCGGGCGGCCAGCAGCACTGCGAGGACGATCCCGGCAGGAGCATGGAGGTTCCGCCGCCGGGGCAGGCGGAACGTGGCAGGGGAATGCGCCGGGGGGATTGGCATCGGATTTTTTAACACACGGGCTGAACACCCCTGTGCCGGTTCGGTCGGGACGGTTTATTTCGCGAGAGCCTTGGCGAGAGTCACCTCGTTGATGGAGACGGGATTCTGTTGCAGCAAGGCGGCGATGTAGGCCTGGCTGTTGGCCTTGGCCCTTTCCTGGCGCATCCGTTCGGTGAGGACAGCACGGACCTGTTCGAGCGGCGGGGTGGAAGGCTCTTTGAGGTCAAGACACTTCAGGATGTGCCAGCCGTCTTTCAGGCGGACAGCCTCAGATTGGGCACCAACGGCCAGTTTCGTCGCGGCTTCGCGGATTTCCGGCTGGATCTGGGCATCGATCATCCATCCGATTTCCCCGCCCTGGGCCGCGGAATTGGCTTCCTCACTGTGCAGTTTGGCGAGGGCTGCAAAATCTGCATTTTTGTCAGACAAGGCCTTTTTCACCTCCGCGAGTTTGGCTTCGGCTTTTTCCAGATCAGCCTTGGAGGCACCTTCCGGAGCCGCAATGTAGATCTGGGCCAGTTTCCACTGGCGGCCCACGGCCAGCGAGGGTTTAGCCAGATCGTAGGCGACTTCAAGTTCAGTTTCACTGGGATAACCAGGAGCAGGTTCGGAGACTGACTGCAGGTAACTTTCGGTGATCGCGGTTTCGCGGGCGCGCTCGATGGCGGCTTTCACCGGTGCTTTCTCCTCCCATTTTTTGGTAATGGCTTCATTCAGCATCAGACGCTGGACGAGCAGCAGCCTGACCACCTGATTCAACAACGCGGGGTCTTTGGCGACGGCTTCCTGCTCACGTGGATCAAGTTTGGCGAGGGCCGTTTTGACTTCATCCAATTTGACATCGAGTCCGCCAACGCGGGCGATCACGTTGGAATCAGGAGCTTCAATGGAGCCGGCGGCAGGTTTGTCAGGTGCGGCCTGGAGGAAGGCCGGGAGAGCCAGCAGGGCGAGGAGGGGAAACGGGCGTTTCATGGTTGGGCGGTTTGGTCGAGGAGTTTGTCACCGTATTCCTGCAGTTGGTTCTGCAGCTTGACGCGGGTCAGGCCGGTGAAGGGTTCGCGGGCGGTGATGGCTTCGCCGAGGCTGAATTTCCGATAGCGGTCGAGGATTTCATTACCGGTGGTGAAGAGGGCGGTGTTGCGGGTGCGGAGGTCGGCCACGCGGCGCTCAAGGGCGGCATTTTTCGTGGCAAAATCGGCGCGGGCAGTTTCCTTCTTTTTCGCCAGATCAGAGATCTGGGAATGGGCGGCTTTCCACTTGTCGAGCGACTTCTGGAATTGAGTCAATTCTTCCTGTTTGGCGGTGAGCTTACCCTCCAGATTCGCCTGCATCCGGGTCGCGGCTTCCATGGCATCGGCCTTCTCACGGCTGAGGGCGGCGAGTTGTTTGGACATCTTTTCAACCTGAGCGGTCAGTTCCAGATTCCTGGCGTCCGCCGCGGCCTTCTCCGCATTGGCAGTCGCCACTTCACTCTGGGCGGTGCGGAGTTGCAGGGTAACGCCCTTGAGCGCTTCGCGGAGTTTTTCCTCGGCCCCGGCCGGAGCCTGGGCGGTGGAAGGGAGGGCGCCGCCGAGCAGCGCAAAGGCTGCGAGGGCGAGGAGAGGGGTGCGGATCAATTGCATGTTAGAATTTAAGTTTGAAGTCCAGCATGAAGACATCGCCACTGAGCGGAGGACCCGCAATCTGGTCGATACTGTTCCAGAGCACCCCGATCGAGGCATTGCGGGAGAGAGCGTAATTTCCCGTGAAAACAAACCCCTTCAAATTGGTGCCACCGCCTCCGAAATCAGAATCCGTGAAGCCATCCACCACGGCATCTGACCCGATCCAGCGGTAGTCCGCCCCGACGGTCCAGTCACCCCGCTTCATCATGGCCAGTTTGCCAAATTTGATACCCACCATCCAAGCGGTGTCATCGCCGTCAAAGAGCCCGATCCGGCCAGGTGCCGTGGGGTCGGCCGCGGTGCCATCGGCATTGGTCTCTTCGGGTGGCAAAGGCCCCCGGTTGTTGACCGCCACCGGCTCGATCTCCCCGCTGTTGAAGGCGGTATTCTTGATATACTCCCCGTGGAGGGCAATCTGGGCAGGTTCCCATCCGCTATACTCCAATTTCCCACTGGCGACGACCGGGGCAAATTTACTGGCGAGTCCGAAGTATTGGAATTGATTGCTGGTGCCGAAATTGTTGGTGGCATCCGGGATGATCTGACGCAGCGGTTTGTAGGTGTTGCCGGATTGCGCGAACGAGGGACGCGTGGCGTCGGTCGACCCTGCATCGCTGGCACTCAGGGGAATGAACGGCTCGGAGAGCTCGCCCTGCACCTTGTCGAAATCGTAGTAGGCGATGCCGAGTTTCAATTTCAAGGTATCCGACAATTTCAAATCGGCGCCCGCCTGGACACCAAAGAGATATTTGTCGGTGCTTTCGAATTTGGCGGGCTGATTGCTGGAGAAGTTGAGGTCCGTATTGAAGATCGGGAAGGCCCCGGCGGTGAGGAAGGGACTGACGCGGCTGCCCAGTTTTCCTTTGAACTTGAGGGCGAGGCCGTCGAACCCGAGATCCTCGTCAAAGATCAGCGGCGTGGCCATGAACGGACTGTCAAAGCGTCCTCCCAGTACATCAAGCTGGGCTCCGGTGGTCCCGAAATCCATATGATATTTCACAAAGGCCCGGTCGAGCCAGAGCGCATATTTGGAAAAATTCCCACCCTGTCCGGAGTTGGCCGATCCGACACTCTGGTTGGGGGAGGTGGGGCTGTTGCTGTCGCCGGTGGCAATCCGGATGCCCGCGCTGAAACCGTCTTCCAGTTGCCATTCTCCCCCGAGCCGTACCCGGTAGCGGAAGCGCATGCGCTCCTGGTCGACATTGCGTTGCGGCGAGAACACGTTGCCAGCGGTATCAAAAGGAGCACCGGTGTTGATGGCATTGAAGTTCGGGAAGGCCCCGGTGTTGTCGTTGCCCTCGGACGGACTGTACAGGTCGTAGCGCAGCCGGATGTCGCCGAAGATATCAAGGTCATCGTCAAGCCGCGGCACCGCGAGGGCGACGGCCGAATTTTTCCCATCGGGCTGACCGGCCCCCAGATCGGCCAGCACCTGCCGGCGGATTTCCTCACGCATTTCGTTCCGCACCGCATCCGGCACATAACTGACCTTCAGGGCTTCATCCTCCTCGGAGGCTTCCTCGTCCTTTTTGGCCTTGGCCGCGCTGCGGGCCGTAAGGGCTTCATTTTCGGCCTGACGGATCAGGCCGACCGCTTCCACTTGGCTGAGATAGCCTTTTTGAACAAAGATTTTCAGCAGATTGATGGTGACATTCTGCGACATGTCCGGGGGGGCTTCCTCGGGCGCGGCCCCATTCGGGAACAGTTGGGACAGGGGCGGCGGGTCGGTTGGGCCATTGAGGTCATCGGGGCCTCCGGACGGCGCTGCCGGTTCCGGCACGACGGGGGCCGGGTCTGGATTTTCCTTCAAATCGGCCGGGTCCGGCGCATCACTGGCCGGGGCCGCGGCCGGAACTGCGGGCACCGCAGGAGCCGCAGGCACGGCCGGAGCCGGGCCGGTGATATCGGGCTGCGCAGCGGCAGACGCCACCGCTAACAGCAGGGACATCCCGGCAAGTCGGGAGGTGGGCAGGACAGGAGGAAAGGAACGCATTTTCAAAACAAGGGGCAGGAGGAATGAATCACCGGGACGGACGGGTGGTGAGGCGGAGATTGATCGGCATCTTCATGCCGGCAGGAGGCGGGGCCTGCAGCTGCAAACCCGTGAGGACTTCGTTTTTCAACGCGGCATCCACCGAGGGATCGCCGCTGGAGCCACTGAGGGTGGCGCGGATGACCCGGCCGGTGTCGTCCGCCCAGATGCGGGCCATCACCGACATGGTGGTGGACTTGGTCTTGGCATTCCGGCGGATGGCGGCACTGACGCTGCTCTGCACCTGACCAGCGTAATAACCGAATTTACTGCCAGTGCCGCCCAACCGGCGGCCGGCGCCCTCACCGCCGCCGCCCTTGCCTTTGGAGAGGCCGAAATTGTCATTTCCCGCCGGGCCGTTGGAGGTGATGGAAGGTGCCGGATCGGAAGGCGCCTCTTCCGGCGGGGGTTCATCCACCGGGGCAGTTTCCTCCTCCATCTTTTCTTCCTGCTTGGGGGGTTCCACCTTGGGAGGCGGCGGCGGCGGCGGCGGAAGTGGTGGCGGGGCTATCGTGACATTGATGGGCACCGCGGCTTTCCGGACCGGGCTGGAGACCGACGGCTTGGAGGGGCCCGAGAAGGCGTAAATGGCCCCGGCGATGGCTAGAGTGGCCAGACCCAGCACCACCCGGTGGCGGCGGAGGAATCCCGGTTCATCCTCTTCGTCCTCCTCATCGCGGGGAGGCGGCGGGGGACGCTTTGCCGGGGCCGGACGACCAGATGGCATCGGAGCGGGCACGGCGGCCATTTTGGGCGGCGTCTCGGATTTTTCCAGGAGTTCGGTGCTCATCGTAGCGGGTGGTTATGGACTTATTTGGGGGGAGCGGCGACGATGCCGACAGGTTCGGTGAAGTTGAGGCGGTTCACCACATCGAGGGCTTCCATGATACTTTGAAACTGGGTGGCGCCGTCACCGCGGATGATGATAGGAGTTTCCTTCTTCAAGGCCGCGAGTTTGGTCTCGAGCTCGGCCAGTCCCACCGGGATGGTGTTGAGTGCGAACTTGCCCTCGCTGTTGACGGTGATGGCCTGCATCTTCGGCATGTCCAGCTTTTTCACCGCCGCGGTACTGGCTTTGGGCAATTTCACTTTCACCCCCTGCACCCCTGCCGTGGTCATGATGATGAAGATCAGCAGCAGCACCAGGTAGAGGTCCACCATGGGGGTGACGTTGATGTCGTCGAATGATTTGTCGTCTCCAACCTGCATATTGTTAGTCCTTGGAAGGGTAGGCCTCGGCGATGCGGGCGATGAATTCCTCGATGAAGGTGTTCATGGAAAGGACGGCGTCTTTGATCCGCGAGGCGAGGTAGCTGTAGGCAAACAGCGCGGGAATGGCCACGGCCAGGCCGGCCACGGTGGCGAGCAGCGCTCCGGCGATCCCGGGGGCAATGGAATTGATGTCCACCTCACCGCTCTTGGCGATAACCGCGAAGGTGATCATCACCCCGATGACCGTGCCCAGCAGGCCAAGATAGGGACCTCCGGCGATGCCGATTGTCAGGAAGACCAGCTTGCTTTGCAGCTTTTGCGTCTCCCGGGTGGCGCCCCCGTCGAGCAAGGCACGGATAGAAGTGATGGAGCGCTCCGACAGCCCATCGAAGGCCCCCTTGGCGTTGGTGATACGGTGCTGGATTTCCTGGGAACCGAGATGATAGAGCTGGAAAAGCGGAGACTCCCGCATGGCCTTCTGCTCCTTCCGGCTGGTGTTGCCGCCCATGCTTTTCACATTGTCCTCATCCGCATGATCCAAAGCGGTGATATCGGTGGAGATGTTTTTCCATTGTTTGAGGAAGACCCGGGAGGATTTGTCGATCTTGATGAGGTAGATGAGTTTGCCGATGGCCACGATCCAGCCGATCACGGCGAGAGCCGCGCACAGCCAGATCACCACCCAGCCGTCGAAGGTCAGCGATTTCGAGATGTCCTTGATGAGATTCAGGTGTTCGCTCATCTCGCTGTGTTCCGCCGCGGCGGAGGCTTCCTCGGGGCCGGTGACCTGCAGTTTGGCAGCCTCGGCACTGCTGCCCTGATTGATGGCGGCAAACTTGGTGGCTCCTGGAGAGCGGGCTACCTTGGAAACGGTCAATTCATCCAATTCCCCGGCATAACCCGTGTCCGCAGGGCCGGGTGCCATGTCCTTGCCAATGGTGGCCACGCCGGCGAGGGCCGGCAGCGGGGTGGCGATGGTGCCATAGGACACTCCATCGAGAAATAATGTGACCGTGCCATTGAGGGCCGTCACCGCGAGGTGGTGCCAGGTGCCGGCGGTGACAGGGGCTGCCGCCGGGGTGCGCTGTGGCCCGGAACCTCCTTCCACCGAGGCGAAGGGCACTCCGTTATCAAGGCCCAGCAGGAAGGCACCCGCCGCGTCCCGGCGGCTGAAAATCACCTGGTTGGGACCGAGCACCGCGGGTTTCACCCAAACGGAAAGCGTCAGGGCTCCACCCGCCGTCCAGCCGAGGGCCGGGTTGGCCGGAATCGTCAGGGAATTCTGCCCGGTGAACCGCACGCCACCGCCAATCAGAGCCGTGGCCACCGGCACGCCGAGGCCTTCGGCATTGACCGCGGTGGGCGAAGAGTCCGCCGGAGCCCCGCCGGTTTCGGAGAAGTGATAGACGCCGAGGGTATCCGCATCATAGCTACCCTTGGCGTCTTGAGCGGCTTCGGCCGCCGGATTGCCATAGTAAAGCCAGACATCGGTCACCGCCCCGGCTTTCAGGTCGGGCAGTTTCACCCAGACGAGGGCTTCGTTCAGGAGCGCGTCCCAGCGTTCGATGTGATGGGGCAACATGGTTTTGCCATCCCCACTGACAAACCGCAGGTCCGATCCGTCTTCCTTGGCGGAGGTGAAGGCAAAGTCAGATGCCAGCCGCACCAGCATCGCCGGACTGCCCGGCGGGGTATCGATAACCACGCCTTCCGCACCGGTGTTCAGCGTGATTTTCTTGCGTGCGGTCCACTCTGGTTTCCACCAGTTGCCCGGAGTTTCCGCAAGGGCCGCGCCGACGCTGGCCATGAAGGACAGGACCGCCAGCCAGACAGCGGGCTTGCGGAAGAGGGGGAGACAATTAAAAACAGAGCGCATGGGATAAAGTTAGAAATCAGTCCAAAGCCGGAAGGTCATCAGCCAGTCGCCCTCTTCCACGATCCCGGCATCGCGCAGCGGCATCCCCGCATCGAGAGAGGCATGAAAATGATCCTTGATGGAAAAGCGGGAACCGAGTCCGACGCTGACGAGGGAGATCTGATCGATCTGCTCCGGCAGGGGATCATTCAGGGTAAGATGGCCCGCATCGGCGAACAGATAGAACCGCCACTCGTCCTTGCTCTCCGGCGGGACGGCCGCGGCAGGTTGGTCCTTGCCGGAGGAGCTGGCTTTTCGGCGATTGATCAGGCTGGGACTGCGCAGCTCCACCGAGCCGAAAACCGCATTGTCCCCGAGCACGGTGGATTCCAGATAGCCGCGGGCATTGCCCAGGCCGCCGCCGCTGATCTGTTCGCTGTTGATGAGCGGTTGGCTGGCCAGTTGGCCCTGCACTTTGGCGAAGATCTCCATTCCGCCCGGCAGATCGTGGGTATGTGCCAGATCGCCCCTCACATGAAAAAAGTCCCCCTTCGCAAGGAAGCGCTTGGCATCAAATTCATAGGCATCGCTCCCGAGACCCCGGATGCCGTAGGTCATGGTGGCATTCACATCGGTGGAATGGGTCTTGGCTACCCACGTCCCGCCATAGTTCATGCTGAAAGGATAGTATTCGATGGGCGTCGCCTGGGTTTCTCCGGCAAAGGTCACGTCCTCATCGAAGTGCTTGAAATCCACCCCCAGGCTGAGGGAATGGTAATAGGCGGGCGTGGCGGAAAACGGAGGACCCGATGGCAGGGCGAAGTTCAACCGGCCGCCGATCACGTAACCCTTTCCGCCCACTGACGAGCCGCCCAGGGTATTGATGTCACTGTCCTGTTTGGTGCCGGTCAGCATGAAACTGGTGGTCGGCGTGAGGGGCAGCATGTAATAACCGGAATACACCAGGGCATCCTCTGGCCGCTCCGGCGCCACTTGGAAATTGAAGCCAATGGTGTGGCCTTCCTGCCAAAGATTCGAATAATTCAGACCTCCGTTGATCCGCAGTTCACTGGTGTCAGGACTGTAGCGGTTGTTGACCTCCAGAGTACCATGCAGGGAACTTTGGTCCTTCACGTTCAGGTCGACATCAAAGGTTCCGGGCAAGGCTCCGGGTCTGATATCCGGGGTCACCTGGCGGTCCGTATGACGGTTCAGTGCGATGATGTCCTGTTTGATTTTTTCGAAGTCCGGGACTTCGCCTTCCGCCAGGGAAGGAGTGCCACGCTTGATGTCTTCCGGCAGGAAATATTTGGCGCCCTTGACCCGCAACCGCCCGATCTTGTTTTCGGCGACCTGCAGGGTGACCACCCCGAATTTCGTATCCTGGGGAGGAACCGTGACCGTGACAAGACTGTAACCAGCCTCCCGGTAGGCCTTCTCCAAATTGGCACGTGCCTGCTCCACGTGAACACTAGTGCAGGCCGGTCCCATGAAGGGATAAACGGCCCCTTCGATATCGATCCGTTTGAGCTTGGAGGCCCCCTTGACTTTGTAGTGCCGGATGTAAAAAGGAGCTTCCGCCGGCTCTGCCGCGGCCGGACTCTCCGGCGCTGCAAGTGGCGTGTCCGCAGGCACTTCCTGCGCCCCGGCCCCCGCCAGCCCCATCAAAATCACTGCCATGCCGCCGGCCACAGCCGGAAGGCACGGCCAGCCGGATCGCCGGCTGGAGGAGCAGTGGAAGAGGAAAGACATTGTGTGGGGAAAAACGTGGAGGCGGCGGATGGGAATGTTTCGATTCTTACACCGCCCTGGCGGGAGAGGAATTGATCTATTGGAACAGATTCGTCACATTCCCCATCTCCTGGAGCCTTCTGATTCCAAACATTGATGGGCGGTGCCCGGAAGCACCACCCATCACCCCTTTTTGGTTATTTTTGGCACCAGGGTCCCGTCGTCCTACGGAACTGATCCAGTGTGGCAGCAGGTCGATAAATCGTCCCCCGACATGCTCATCATCGGCCAGATTTCCGATCCGCAAAGTTTGCCAGTGCAACAGTTTCGACAGAAACTACCTGCCCCGCCGCCTACTGCCGCAGGTTTTCCAGAATACGTTCAATCTGGATGGTGCTCCGGCGCATCGTCAGCAGGGATTGGCGCAGCGCCACCGGGTCGGTAATCATGCCATCCAGCAGGTTTTCCAAATATCCCTGCACCACCGTCAACGGGCCGCGCAGTTGGACCAGGACATCCGCGGCGGGATTCGGCACCGCCTTGGCATCTGCATCTGCCTGCTCATCCGGACGCAGGGCGAGACGCACCAACCGCCGCTCCGCGGAAAGCAGCAGGGGCACCGCCTCCACCAGAAAGTGCCGGTCATCCCGCCACGCTTCCCCGGGCAGGCGCAGGGCGCACGCCAGCGAGCCACTCCGCCCAGCCGCAAAACAATCGGACACCAGTTGGCTCAGCTGCCGGTCCGCCAGCACCGTTTCCAACTTGCGTCCCAGCAGCCGGCCCTTGGGCATGAATAGCGTTTTCGCAGCCTCATTGCTGAACAGGATCCGGTCCGTCCCATCAACCAGCAGGCAGGCATGCATCAATCCTTCCAGCACGGTTTCCAACAAAACATTCTTTAGAGGGGACTCCGGGTCCAGGTCCATGGTTTCCGGATCGGCTGGGTCCTGCGACGGGAGGCTGGATTCGGGGGAGGTATTCACGTGCTAAACCGTGAATCTGTCGGCCCTTCTGTCACTCCGGCAAGTTGCCCTGCGTGACAGAACCGACAGATTGACCGGCCATGGGGCTCAGCAGGTCCAGTCAGGACACGATTGATAGTCGGCCCCGCGGCAACGCCCAGCTTGGCAATCAATCATTACTAACCTCCCATCCGCCGCGCCAACGCCTCCTCCATGGCCCGCTCCACCAGCACTGCTGCCAGCGTTTCGGTGGCGGCATCCAGGGCGGCATTGGCGGCCTTCAGCCGGCGCAATTCTCCCGCCGCCAGAGCCGCCTCCACTTCTGCCACTCCGGTGGCGATGTGCTCCCGCGCCACCGCGTCCAGAGCATCCCCAGCCTGCGGCAGGGCTCCCGCGACCGCTTCCAACAGTTCCCGGCTCTTCAACGAAGCTTCCGCCAACTGCCGTTCCGTCATGTCGGCAAACGCATGATCCACCGACTGCGAGATCATCTCCTCCACCTTGGCCTCGGTCACATCCACCGCTGCATGGCGGATCTCCACCACCTTGTCCTGACCGGTTTTGGTATCCCGTGCCAGCACCTTCAAAATCCCGTCCGCATCAATCTCAAATTGCACCCCCACCCGCGCACTTCCCTTGGGCCCTTTTTCAAAATCCACCTCAAACTCCCCCAGGGTCCAGTTATCCCGCGCCATCTCCCGCTCCCCCTGCAGCACCCGGATGCGCATACCCGGCTGATCCGTCACCGCATTGGTGAACAACTCCCCCGCCCTTGCCGGGATGGTGGTATTGCGCGGCAGGATCACATTCATCAGCCCGCCAAAAGTCTCGATTCCCAGCGACAGCGGCGTCACATCCAGCAGCACCACCTGCCGCAGGGCTCCTGACAAAATTCCCGCCTGAATTACCGCTCCCAACGCCACCGTTTCATCCGGATGCTGGCTGGTATCCGGTTCCCGGCCAAAAATCTCTCCCGCGATCTGCCGCACGAGGGGAATCCGCGTGCTCCCTCCCACCAGCACCGCCGCCTGCAGGTCTTCCGGTTTCACTCCCGCATCCGCCATCGCCCGGCGGCACAGGCCGCGGGTCCGTTCCACCAGCGGCCGGATCAGCCGCTCAAACTCCTCCCGCTTCACCATCCTGACAAAACTCCGGTCTCCCCGCCAGAAGGGCAGCCTGACTTCCACCTCGTCTGCCGACGACAGGCCATGTTTCGCCTCGATGGCCCCCTCCAGCACCCGGCCCCGTTCCAGAGCATTCAGTCCCGCCCATCCGCCCTCATCCATCTGTTCCGCCAGCCAATCGGCCAGCAACCGGTCCGCATCATCCCCTCCCAGCCGTGTATCCCCATGAGTCGCCAGCACTTGGAAAATCCCCTCATTCAACTCCAGGATACTGACATCAAACGTTCCGCCTCCCAGATCATAGACCGCCACCCGCGACCGCTCGCCCAGCTTATCCAGGCCAAACGCCAGCGCGGCCGCGGTCGGTTCGTTTAAAATCCGTTCCACCGTCAACCCCGCCAGCCGGCCCGCCTCCCGCGTCGCCTGCCGCTGGGCATCATTGAAATACGCCGGCACCGTAATCACCGCCCGGCTCACCGGCCGCTCCAGGGCCTCCTCCGCCACCGCCTTCAACCGCCGCAAAATGGCCGCGGACACCTCCACCGGTGACCGCCATACTCCGTCCACCACCACCCCCAGCAGGCCCTCCGCCCCGGCCCGCACTTCCGGTCCCATCCCATCCATGCCCTGCCCTCCCTCCGGCATCAGCACCTCATCGGAAGCCCGGCGCCCCATCAGCCGTTTGATCGATCCCACGGTCCGCTCCCCCTCCGTCACCCGCCGCCGCCACGCCTCCTCCCCCACCACCACCATGCCGTCCTTGGCATAATACACCACCGACCGCGTCATCCGGCTCCCCCGCCCATCCGCCAGCAAGATCGGGAATCCCGCATCCACCACCCCCACCAGCGACTGCGTTGTCCCCAGATCAATTCCAATCACATCAGCATCAGCACTCATAGCCTCCTCCCATCACCCGCCCCCCCGCCTCCGGCAAGCGCGGCGAAGCCATTTGCCTTTTCCCGCCTTTCTGTTCTTAATTTAGCGGGGAAATTGAACTCTGGCGAATACTTGTGGGAGCAACATCTATGAACCAACCGCACTCTCGTCGTTTCCCTAAAAGTCCAGTCCTCGCCGCCGCACTGGCTTTGTATGCTCCGGCGGCATATTCCCAACAGTCGGAAAAAGGCATTCCTGCGACTCCGGAGTAAGGTGGACCCCGGAGTCCGGCCACCGACTGGCTAAGTTAAGCTATGTTGCCCGGTGCGTCCCTGTAGTTAATCCGCCGGCCCAGGATATCAAGTTTGGTGCGGAGGCAGGGCCGATTTTCGGAAACTGGAGCGGAGGGCGCAGCACAGTGCGGAGCAAAGGCGCGGGCGATCTCCACAGCCCGCCTCCGGTAAAGTCATATTGCGTTGCCTGCAGCCGAGCAGCGGTTTGGTCTTCCTCCGGCTTTCTTGAATCGGAAAACCGTGGGGAAACCGCGCTTTTTTGCATGGGGAAAACGTTCGCCCTTAAGGGAGATTTTAGAAAATCCCTTGGGAGCAACCGCGCGCGTAAGGGAGATTTTAAAATTCACCAGGGATCAATGCCTGTCTCCGAGGGATTCCGACGATGATCCGTGGGAGAATCGCTTTTCTCCCACGGATTCGAACCGCGCACCAAGGGATTGGAGCTCTGTTCCTTGGGAGATGAGGGTTTCTCCATGGGAGAAAGCGCCGGATTCCAAGCAGTTGGCCCGCTTTCCCCTCCCGAACGAGCTGATTCCTTTCCGGAAGATCAGATTCGCACGCCTCTGTGGCTTAATCGTATGGATTATCAGGGGACAGCGCCAGATTTTTTAAAAACTGGATGAGGGCGGCAAGGGCGGCGGCTTCCAGTTCGGAGACCTTGGTTTCGTGGAAGGCGACCGTCCCGGCTCGAACCTCACGTATGTCGAGACCGCCGATCTGGCCACGCTCGCCTGCCTGCAGCACCGTCTCAATGAACTCAATCAAGGCCTCAAAATCGAGATCTGTTGACCCCCGCCACCAAGGGCTGAGGCCGGTCTGGCCCGCCGGTCCGGCTCCGGCTCCATGATTTAAAATGGCAGCTTGGGCCGCCAGCACGGAAATCCGCAGGAATTCCCTTTGGCTGCCGGGGTGCCCTGTGAAAGTGGTGGGTCGGCCTGCCCACGCATGACCCCGGTCTGCTTCAAAGGACAACGGGCGATGTGTCCCGTTCCAACGCCGCAGGCGGTGCCTAACCCAGCACCCCGCGGATGACGTGGCCCTCCACGTTGGTCAGGCGGCGCTGGATGCCGTTGTGCTCGAACGTGAGCCGCTCGTGGTCAAGACCGAGCAGGTGCAGGATGGTGGCATTGAAGTCGTAGAGCGGGTGGATGTCTTCGATGGCACGCTGGCCGAGTTCGTCGGTGGCGCCGTGGCTCACCCCGGGCTTGACGCCCGCTCCGGTCATCCAGCAAGTGAAGCCGTCGGGGTTATGATCGCGTCCCTTGGCGCCTTTTTGGAAAAAGGGCATCCGGCCGAATTCGGTGCACCAAACCACCAGGGTCTCCTCCAGCAGGCCCCGTTCCTTCAAGTCGCGGATCAGGGCCGCGGCGGGTTGGTCGAGGATTTGCGCGTGGACGTCGTATTGCTCTTTCAGCGCGTTATGTCCGTCCCAGTTGAGCTGCCCGCCGCTGGCGTAGGCGCCATTGAAAAGCTGCACAAAGCGGACACCCCGTTCGACCAGACGCCGGGCGAGAATACAGTTTTTTGCAAAAGCCGCCTTGTTCGGATTGGCCGTGTCGTCGGCCCCATAACTTTTCAGAATGTGGGCAGGCTCGGTGCTGAGATCACTGATTTCAGGGACGCTGAGCTGCATCCGGGCGGCCAGTTCGTAGCTGGCGATGCGGGCCGCGAGTTTGCCGTCACCCGGATGCTGTTCCAGGTGGCGGGCATTCATCTGCTGCAGCAAGGTCCGTGCGGCCTGATCGGCCTGCGGAGACACGCCCGGCGCGGTGAGGTGCCTCACCGGGGATTTGGAACTCATGGTGGTGCCTTGGAACGCCGCCGGCAGGAAGCCCGGCCCCCAATTGTTCATGCCGTTCTGCGGCACCCCGCGGGGATCAGGGATCGCGACGTAGGACGGTAGTTCCTGACTCTCGCTGCCGAGGGCATAGGTGGCCCATGAACCCAGGCTGGGAAAGCCATCCAGATTGAACCCGGTGGAGAGGAAATTCTCCGCCGGGCCATGGGTGTTGCTCTTGCTGGTGAGGGAGTGGATGAAGGCGATGTCATCAGTTAGTTCCGCGAGATGCGGGATCAGGTCGCTGACCCATTTGCCCGTTCTCCCCCGCTGCCGGAATTCGTATTGGGGCCGGGCAAGATTTCCTGCCGGGCCTTGGAACGTGACCGCCGGGCCGCCGGGCAACGGTTGGTTATCCCATTTGATCAGCTCCGGTTTGTAGTCCCAGGTTTCCAGTTGGCTGACGGCTCCTGCGCAAAAGATCACAATCACGCTTTTCGCTTTCGCCGGGAAATGCGGCGGCCTCGGCGCATACGGCCGGGCGGGATCGATGACCGGACCGGCCGGAGCGGCGGCGAGCAATCCATCGAGACCGAGCAGATTCGTCAGGGCGATGGAACCGAGCGCGGTGGCGCTGCCGGACAAAAACTGGCGGCGGTCCAGCAGGGAGCGCCCGGCGGCGGAGAGATGTTCGGCCGGGTGGCTCATGGCAGAAAGAGGAATTCGTTCGAGTTGAACAGGGCGCGGCACAGCGTGGCCAGGCCGTGCGCGATAACCACTGGTCCAGCCGCCCTGAGTTCATCGGCGGCCGGCTCCCGGTTCAGGCAAAGTTGATAGGCCCGCTGGATTTGCGCAGGAGGATCCCCCCCGGTTTCCCGGGTCACGCGGGCGGCCAGCGCGGCGGCAGCCTCAAGGGTGAAGCGGCTGTTGAAGAGGTTCAACGCTTGTATGGGCGTGGTGGATTCGCGCCGGCTGGCGGTGCTCTGACCGGCATCCGGGCAATCGAAGGCTCCAAACACCGCTTCTGATTCGCGGCGGACTTTGTGCGCGTAAATCATACGCCGCAGGCCGTCGCCGGTGAAGGATTCCACGGGGTTGAATCCGCTCAGGCCACCCCGCTGATCAAACAGATTGAATCCCCGGCCATACATCTTCAAATCCAACTGTCCGCTGACAAAGAGGATGGCATCGCGGATGGATTCAGCCTCGAGCCGGCGCGGGGGAAAGCGCCACAGCAGGCGCGCCTCCGCATCCTGGGTGGAGGCGGCCGGATTAATCCCGGAGGCCTGCCGGTAGGTGGCGCTGAGCACGATGAGACGGTGCAGATGTTTCACGGACCAGCCACTGCGGATGAATTCCTGCGCGAGCCAGTCCAGCAGTTCCGGATGAGTCGGTTTGATGCCGTTCAGGCCAAAGTCGCTGGCCGTCTGCACGAGCCCGGTGCCGAAGTGCCCCTGCCAGATGCGGTTCACCATGACGCGGGCGGTCAGCGGATTTTGAGGGCTGGCGATCCATCCGGCCAAGGCCTCGCGGCGTGCTTGTTCGGGCGCATCGTTGGCCAGGGTTACCTCCCCCAGAGCGCCGGGCACGGCGGGCCCGATTTCGTCCCGGGGCTGTTCGGGGTCCCCGCGGCTGAGGAGGTGGATCTTGTCAGGCGCACGGAATTTTCCCGCAAACGCCAGTTGGCCCTGTTGGGTGGCCTTGATCTGCTGCTCCAACCCTTGCTTTTCATCCATCAGGCGCGAGGCCACGGCGGCCTCCTCCGGGGACAGCCCCACCAGGGTAAAGGAGGCCCCCACTTTCGCGCCCGCCACGAAAGGCTGGCGGTCGGAGGCATCGGCCACCAGCTGCCAGGTTTCGTCCTCCCTGGCAATTTCGATGCGGTAATCCGTGGCCAGACGGTCCTGAAATTTTTCCTCACGGTCGCGGCCCCACACGACGCGGCTGATTTCCGCTTCGTGGGGAAACTCCAGCAGCACCCAGCCTTGGCCCGCTTCATGGGACATCCAGCTCCGGGCATTGCCATAACTGCCGTCTTTGACAAAACGCGATTCGTGTCGGTCCGCCTCGGTGGTGCTGCCAGAGGTGGTGACCCTGGATTCCAAGGCGATATTTTTTCCGTCGGAAGTGAAGACCTCCAGTTCATCGAGGCAAGGCTCAAGGTTGTTAGTGGCAAGAATCGTGAAGCGCAGCCGTTTGGTTTTCACGGGGGCAAAGCGGTCGGTATTGACCTGCGGATTCACCGCGGGACGCTGCGGCCATCGCTGGACGAGGGGCAGCCATTGGTCAGGCTCCTGCGCGGCTTCGAGGGTGAAGGCTGTGGCGAGGCGGTCGGCGAATTTCCCCTCGCGGTCGCGGCCCCAGACGATGCTGGCAATCCGGACCGGCGCGGGAAGTTCGAACATCACCCAGCCACGGCCGGCGGTATCGGACATCCAACTCCGGGCGTTGCCGTAGTGGCCATCGTGAACGTGTTCCAACCGATGCATTCCGGAAGTGCGGCTGCCGGAGGCGGAAACCCTCGTGCCGTATGAGGCCAGGGCCACGTTGCGCGGCGGCGTCCCGTCGGTGAAGATTTCGAATTCATCCAGGCACGGTTCGATCAGGCCCAGCGACGGATGCCGGTTGGTATCGTGGATGGTGAAACGCACCCACCGGGCCTCCACCGGCGGAAAGGATTCAGGGTTCTGCTTCGCATCCGTGACGGGATCAGGCGTCTCCGCAGGATGAGCCAGCGGCACCAAGGGAGCGAGTTGACGGTCGATTTCCGCGACGCGTTGCCGATGCCCTTCCGCCTGGGCTTTCAGGGCCACCGCCTCTGGAGTGCGCATCTCACGGTCTTCATATTCCACGCCGGCGAGAAAGGCCTGCATGGCATAATAATCCTTGGCGGTAATGGGATCGAATTTGTGATCATGGCACCTCGCACAGCCAACACTAAGACCGAGAAAGGTCTGGCTGACATTCACCACCATTTCATCGAGCGCGTCCTGCCGGGCGAGGCGTTTGGACGGCTCGTCCGCCCCGATTTGTCCTGGCAGGAGCACGGAGGCCGTGATCAAAAATCCCGTCGCCGCGTCTTCCCCGAGGGCATCACCCACCATCTGCTCGCGGATGAACTGGTCGTAAGGCGTGTCCTGGTTGAACGCCCGGATCACATAGTCGCGGTAGGGCCAGGCATTGGGGCGCTCGGTATTCACCTCGAAGCCATGGGTGTCGGCATAACGTACCACGTCCAGCCAATGCTGCGCCCAGCGTTCGCCATAACGTGGGGAAGCGAGCAGACGGTCCACCACTTGTGCGGCAGTCGCCGGGACAAACTGCGCCATTTCCTCCGGGGTGGGCGGCAGGCCGGTGAGGTCGAGGGTCACCCGGCGCAGCCACCTCAAAGGATCGGCGGCGGGCGACATCGTGAGGCCGTTTTCGTGCAGCTTGGCGGTGATGAAGGAATCGATGGAAGGTTCACCCGTGGCCACGGCGAGCGGCTGGAATGCCCAGTGGGCGCGCGGGTCGGCCAACTTCACTTTGTCCACCCCATCCGGCCACCGCGCCCCTTCCCCGACCCAACGCGTCAAGGTCGCCACCTCGGCGGCGTTCAGCCGTGGCCCCTTGGGTGGCATCTGCGCCTGCGGGTCAGCGCTGGTGACGACGCGGATCAGCGGACTTTCCTCCGGTTTTCCCGGCACCATCGGGGACCCCTGTTCCTCGCCTCCTTTGAAGGCCGCTGCCTTGACATCCAAGCGCAGTCCTGACTTCTGCTTTTTCTCCCCGTGGCATTCCGTGCAGTGTTTTTCAAACACAGGCCTCACGTCGCGGACGAAGTCCACCGGCTCCGCACGGAGTCCCGGCGCCACGCCGCCGGCATAACAAAATAAGATGAATAACGTCTGACGCACCGGGGTGATGGGAAAAGATCTCCCGCTTCGAAGAACGCGCCACTTCCCCCATCTTTCTCAGGAAGGCAGATCATCCTGCGCCCGCGCCCGGGGCGGAAGGATCGCGCAGGCGCCCTTGCAGCCAAAGACCCGGCTGAGCAGCAGACGGTTCCGGCTGATCCATTGATACACCACTTCGGCCACCTGGATCACGCCCGGAATCCACAGCACGAGGGCCACCGGAACCAACAGGGGCAGCCGCATGCCGACAAACCGGATGCAGCGGGCGCCCCGGTGAATCCGCCCATCCCTGGCGATACAATGAATCGCTTCCTGCAAATCCTGCCGTGACAGGTGGGGCGCGAGCCGGGCCGCCGATTCATGGGACAAAGGGATCAGACTCAGCGTCCCGAACCAGTCCAGCCACGTCAGCACCCGCATCTGAAACGTGCAGAGCGGGCACTCGTCATCATAGAGCACAATGTGGCGGGGCGGAGCGGCGGAGGCTTCTGGAATCATGCCGGAAGTTGCCCTGCTATTCCAAAGCGAACAGGGCAAACTTCGGGCCCGCTTTCCGGAACCAGCAGCGGAAGCCCTGCCCTCCCCGCGACGGGCGCACTGGAAAAGCCTGAGACGGGAGGTAAGATTGTTGGATGAGGATACGCGGATGAATTGAGTTGGGGGATTCAGGGACCGGTCCGCCAGTGCCAGCCGCGCCCCGGCGCCCGCCTCCGCAGCGAGGCAGGGACTGCCCTTTCCGGGAATACGGATCCACGGGATTGACAAATCCGGACAACCGTGTCGTTATTTATCTTCAGTATGATTCCGCATCGTCCCCATCCCCTGCTGCTGCTCATTCTGACGGGCCAGGCTCTCATGGCACGACCCGCGGCCGCCCAGACGATTGCCTACGAGGAAGCCCCGCACCACTACTGGAGCACCCCCTTGACCGATCCGGGCACCACCCTTGATGCCGAGCTGCAAAGCGGAAAGTTCACCCTTCCCGCCGGCAGTGATCCCGAAGCCATGCGGGCCGTGCTGCGGCAGATGAAAATCCCCGAATCCAGCCAGACCCTGGTGTTTTCCAAAACCAGTGTGCAGAAGGACCGGATCACGCCATGGAATCCCCGGGCGCTTTATTTCAATGACGAATCCTACGCGGGCTGGGTGCCCGGCGGCATGATGGAGTTTGCGACCATCGACCCGGTGTTGGGCCCCATCTTCCACCTGCTGGACTTCCACCGGACGGACCGTGAGGTCCCCCGGCTGGACCGTCCCCAGAACTGCCTCGACTGCCATGGCGGCAATATGACCAACCGCGTGCCCGGTCTCATGATCCGGTCGGTCTTCCCTGACAAGGAGGGCAGTGTGCTGTTTCAGGCCGGGACTTCCCTGATTGACCACACCAGTCCGATCAATATCCGCTGGGGGGGATGGTTTGTCACCGGCGGGCATGGGAAGGTGGTGCACCGGGGCAACGCCATCGCCCAGGATCAGGAAGGCGCCATCACCCTGGATACCCGTCAAACCTCGAACCTCCAAAACCTCGAGCGGTTTTTCCCGGTCAAAAATTACCCCCGCCCCACCAGCGACATTGTCAGCCTGATGGTGCTGGAGCATCAGATCGCGCTGACGAGCCGCCTCGTGGAGGCCTCCTACGATGTGCGGGCCGCCATCATCCGCCAAAAGGCCCTGCGCGGGGAGTTGGGCGATCCGCCTACCGAAGCCTTGGTGGGCACCACCAAAATCATCGCCGACAGCCACGCCGGCAAAATCCTTGATGCCCTGCTGTTCAAGGACGAGGCCGAACTGCCGGAGGGAGGGATCCGCGGCAATCTGGAATTCCAACGCGATTTTGTCGCGGGGCATCCCGCCGCGGGCGATGGCAAGTCCCTCACGGAGTTCCACTTGGGGAACCGCCTGTTCCGCCTCCGTTGCAGCTATCTGATCTACAGCCGCTTGTGGACTTCCCTGCCCCGTCCGTTCCTGGATTTGCTATACAGCCGGCTCCACCTCATCCTGACGGCTGATCAGCCCCCGGCCGGCTACCAATATTTGAACAAGCAGGAACGGGCAGAGATCCTCCGGATCCTCAAGGCCACCCATCCGGACCTGCCGGCTTCCTGGAAGTCCTGAGCGGCGGACAGGCCTCCCTGTCATCAGCCGGGAAAAGAGGGCGCCTGCCGGTTGTGGACTTTCCTACACAAGAAACCCCTAACTCATGAGAATCATTGATCACACCGGCAGGCGGACCATGATATATGCCCCCCTCAAGGTGACAAGAGTTTTTTGCACATTTTCCAATCTTTTTCCGCACCTTGAACGATTGGATATTTAAGCTTTCCAAGGAGGCTGCCCCCTCCAGATTAGTGGACCCTATGGGGGCCCCGCCGCCCCTTCCCTCCTTTCCCCCAGCGCCAGCCCGTGAGACAAAAACTTCACTCCCTCCACCAACGCCTGACGGGAACCGTCCTCGGCGCGGAAACCCCCTCCTTTCTCCTCATCACCGCCCTGCTCGCCAATGGCCACGTCCTGATCCAAGGCGCGCCCGGCATCGGGAAAACCAGCCTCGCCGCCACCCTCGCCCGCAGCATCGATGCCGCCTTCAGCCGCATCCAGTTCACCCCGGACCTCCTGCCCGCCGACATCACCGGCTATTCCATCTACCATCAGGGCACCGGCCAGTTTCAATTCATCCCGGGCCCGGTCTTCAGCAACATCGTCCTCGCCGACGAAATCAACCGGACCAGCCCCCGCATCCAAAGTGCCCTTTTCGAGTGTATGAGCGAACAACAGGTCACGGTCGACGGCGTCACCCGCCGCCTGAACTCGCCCTTCATGGTCATCGCCACCCAGAACAACCTGTTCTCCACCGGCACCTTCCCCCTGCCCGAGCCGCAGCTCGACCGCTTCCTGCTCGGCATCAACATGACCCTGCCGGACCTCGAAACCCAGGCCAGACTGCTCCAGCTCCACGCCCAGCGCGGCCCCCAATTCCAGGAAACCGGGCCCCTGCTCCACGCCGATGAAATCGTCGCCGCCCAGGCCGAGGCCGCTGCCGTCCCCGTCAACGACCGCGTCTGCCGCTACATCACCCTTGTCTGCGAAAGCCTGCGCCGCACCGATGGCGGCCGCGGCACCCTCTCCGCACGCGCCGCCCTCGCCGTGATGCGCGCCGCCCAGGCCGCCGCCTGGCTGGACGAAGCCAAAGCCGTCTACCCCGACCACGTCAAAAAAATCGCCGCCGCCGTCCTCGCCCACCGACTGGTCATCAAGGACAACCGCCACGGCCAGGCCGGCGATCCGGTCAGCACCGTGGAAAATGTCCTGGCGAATGTGCCGGTGCCTTGATGGCCGCTGATCCGTTCCAGCTTCCAATCCCCATGTGCCCGACGCCTCCAAGGGTCTCCCCGGAATCCCCCAGCGGTCGGTTTTCAGCGGTTCCCCTCCCACCTCCGCGCTGGACGTCCCCGTCCGTTTTGCGTAAGTGGCGACGATGAGGAAAAAGGCCAAAGCGAAACCAAAAGCGAAACCAAAAGCAAAAGCATCGGGCCCTTCAAAATTCTGGCCAGGACTGTTGTTGGGGGGAGTCATCGCCGCCTCCGCCGTCCACTTCGTTCCCCCGTGGCTCAAGGACCAGAAACAAGCCCCCGGGCAGGAAACGAAAGGGACACCCACCACCCCTCCCACCGGCAACGGTGCCGGCAGCACCAGAGAGAGTGCGGCGGCCCCCGCCAAGGCCCCCGCCCAGCCTCAGCCGCACCCGGTTCCCAAAGCCCCCGGGGGACTTCCTTTCTTCCGCGACCCCGCCCTCGCCGCCAACCTGCTGACCCGGCTGGGCATGGGCGAATCCTATCCCGGAAGCCTGCTGTGGAAAAAAGCAGACGCCCTTGGTTGGAATGCGTTCGGAGTGCTCGCCACCTCCGGATCCTCGGGATCCACCACGGGGACGACCGGGAATACCGTCACCTGCCTGCTGGAATCCAACCGCGCGGACCGGGTGGAAGCCCTCCGGCTGATCGCGAATGTCTTTGATTCCAAAGGAGAAAAGGCCACCATGGCCCGCTTCAAATCCCTCGCCCAGGCCGTACTGAACGAAACCCATTGCCCCGTCACGCGCCAGTTCCTCGACGCCATCGACGGCAACCTGAGCCTGCAAACCCAATCCTCCCAAGGCCGCTTCACCCTGGCCCAAGCTCCCCTCGCTCCCGGCAGCCGCTGGGAACTGACCGTGGAATCCCGCTAGCCATCGTCGGACCCCGGTCCCTTGGTCCACCGATGGACCTTGCGCCCTTTTTAGGAGCGATTGGCGGGCATCGCCCGGCCCGCAGGTTCCGTCTCGCCATGCTTGCGCATGCCGCCTAATTGTGAAAACTGCGCCTCGCTTCCCCCTTTTCCGTCACTTTCCCATGCCCGCCTCCAAAGCTTCCCCCCCTGCCCCCGCCGCTGCCGTGATTTCTTCCGCCATCCGCCCCATCAAAAAGCTCATGGTGGCCAACCGCTCGGAAATCGCCATCCGCGTGATGCGCGCCGCCACGGAACTGGGCATCCGCACCGTGGCCATCTACGCGAACGAGGACCGCTTCTGCCCCCACCGCTTCAAAGCCGATGAGGCCTATCAACTCGACGCCACCAAAGGCCCGCTCGGTGCCTACCTCGACGTGGAAGGCATCGTTGCCCTCGCCAAGGAAAAAGGCGTGGACGCGATTCACCCCGGTTATGGTTTCCTCTCGGAAAACCCCGACTTCGCCGCCGCCTGCGCCCGCGAAGGCATTATTTTCATCGGTCCGGACAGCAAAGTCCTCGACCGCATGGGCGACAAAACCGCAGCCCGCGCCGTGGCGGAGCAACTGAAAGTGCCCACCCTCCAGGGCACCGAAGAACCGGTCGATAAAAAGAAGGACGCCATGATCGCGGCCAAAAAGATCGGCTTCCCGCTCATCATCAAGGCGGCCTTCGGCGGCGGTGGCCGGGGGATGCGCGTGGTCCGCGAAGCCAAGGATCTCGATGCCCTGCTCGACGAAGCCCAGACCGAGGCCAAACGCGCCTTCGGCAATGGCGCCGTTTTCCTCGAAAAATTCGTCGGTAAAGCCAAACACATCGAAGTTCAGATCCTCGCCGACAAACACGGCCACATCCTGCACCTGCACGAACGCGACTGCTCCGTGCAACGCCGCCACCAGAAGGTCATCGAGCAGGCCCCCAGCTATGGGATCGATCAGAAAATCATCGACGCCCTCTGTGACTCGGCCGTGAAGATCGCCCGCGCCGTCGATTACACCCATGCCGGCACCGTGGAATACCTCGTCGATGTGGAAAGCGGCGAATGGTTCTTCATCGAGATGAATCCCCGCATCCAGGTGGAACACACCGTCACCGAGGAGGTCACCGGGATCGACATTGTGCGCAGCCAGATCCTGATCGCCCAGGGGTATCAACTCCACGAGGAACCCCTCGGCCTGCCTGCCCAGGACAAAATTGAGAAAAGTGGTTATGCGATCCAATGCCGCATCACCACCGAAGACCCCGCCAACAATTTCACGCCCGATTTCGGCAAGATCCTGACCTATCGCAGTGCCGGTGGATTTGGAGTCCGGCTGGATGGCGCTCTCGGCACCAACAATGCCGTCATCACGCCCTATTACGACTCCATGCTGGTCAAGGTCACCTGTTATGGCCGCACCTACGAACAGAGTCTCAACCGGATGGACCGCGCCCTCCGCGAGTTCCGCATCCGCGGGGTCAAAACCAATATTCCCTTCCTCGAAAACGTCATTACCCACCCGGTTTTCCGGGCCGGCGAAGCCACCACCCGCTTCATCGACACCAATCCGCAGCTGTTCCAATTTGAGAACCGCAAGGACCGCGCCACCAAGCTCCTCAGCTACCTCGCGGACGTGACGGTGAACGGCAACCCCAACGCCAAAGGCTGGAAACCGGCCAAGCCCTTCACCTCCCCCGCCATTCCCAAGGCCCACGATTTCTCCGTGGCCACTCCGCCCCCGCCCGGCACCAAACAACTCCTCACCGAACTCGGGCCGGAGAAGTTCGCCCGATGGATCGGCCAGCAGAAACGCCTCCTCCTGACAGACACCACCTTCCGCGATGCCCACCAGTCCCTGCTCGCCACCCGGGTGCGCAGCTACGATATGCTGGCAGTGGCCGAAGCCGTGGCGCACCGCGCGCCACAGCTCTTCAGCATGGAAATGTGGGGCGGCGCCACCTTCGACACCGCGATGCGGTTCCTCCGCGAATGTCCGTGGGAGCGCCTGCGCCAGCTCCGGGAAAAGATCCCCAATCTCTGTTTCCAGATGCTCTTCCGCGGCTCCAACGCGGTGGGTTACACCAACTATCCTGACAATGTCGTCCGCGGGTTCATCAAACACGCCGCCGAAACCGGGATGGACATCTTCCGCATCTTCGACAGCCTGAATTACCTTCCCAACCTCACCGAAGCCATGGCCGCGGTGCGCGAGGAAACCCAGTCCATCTGCGAAGGCACCATTTGCTATACCGGCGACATCCTTGATCCGAAACGCGACAAGTATTCCCTGACGTATTATATCAAGCTCGCCAAAGAACTGGAAAAAATGGGGGCCCACACCCTGTGCATCAAGGACATGGCCGGCCTCTGCCGTCCCTTTGCCGCCAAAAAACTGGTCAAAGCCCTCAAGGAGGAAATCGGCCTGCCGATCCACTTCCACACCCACGACACCAGCGGCATCAATGCCAGCAGCATCCTGAGCGCCTCCGAAGCCGGGGTCGATATCTGCGACGCCGCCATCTCGTCCATGTCCGGCTGCACCAGCCAGCCGAACCTCAACAGCATCGTCGCCGCGCTCCAGCACACCCCGCGCGCCACCGGTCTCGATCCCGATGCCCTCCAGGAGTTCAGCGACTACTGGGCCCACGTCCGCAGCTTCTACAAACCGTTCGACACCGCCGAGCCCTATGGCACCGCCGAAGTATATCTCCACGAGATGCCCGGTGGCCAATACACCAATCTCAAGGAACAGGCCGAGTCCATGGGCATCGGCCACCGCTGGCCGGAAATCGCCCGCATGTATGCCGAGGTGAATCTGTTGTTCGGCGATATCGTCAAGGTCACCCCGTCCAGCAAAGTGGTGGGCGACATGTGCATGTTCCTCATCTCCCGCGGGGTCAAACCCGGCGATGCCCGCAGCTACCTCGACACCCTGCCCTCCGGCACCAGCTTCCCCGAAAGCGTGATTGATATGCTCCAGGGCGGACTCGGCCAACCCATGGGCGGCTGGCCGGCCGATGTGCAGAAGATCATCCTCGGCAAGAAAAAGCCCTTCACCAACCGCCCCGGCGAACGCGCCGAAAAAGTGGACCTCGACAAAACCCGCCACGACGTTGCCAAAGTGGTGGGCCACAAGGAGCCCACCGATGACGATCTCTACAGCCACCTGATGTATCCGCAGGTCTTTGCCGATTTTGTGAAGTTCCGCAAAGCTCACAGCGACATCAGCGTCCTCCCCACCCCCGCCTACTTCTACGGCCTGCGCGACAAGGAGGAGATCACCATCAGCCTCGAAGCCGGCAAAACCCTCTTCGCCCGTCTGCTCAACCTCAACGAGCCCGACCCGACCGGTCAGCGCACCGCCATCTTCGAGCTCAACGGCTACCCCCGCCACGTCAGCGTCGCCGACAAATCCGCCGCCAAACAGGTCGAGACCCGCGCCAAGGCCGATCCCGGCAATCTCCTGCAGATCGGTGCCCCCATGCCCGGCATGATCGCCAGCATGGCGGTCAGCATCGGCCACAAGGTCAAGGAAGGCGACCCCATCCTGACCCTTGAAGCCATGAAGATGTTCACCACCGTCACCGCCCCCTGCAACGGCACCATCGCCGACCTCAGCGTCGCCGTCGGCAACACCGTCGAAGCCAAGGACCTCATGGTGACCCTCGTGAAATAGGAAGACTTTCACAGGCCCCCGGGGCAGCGGGCGGTCCGTCTACAGGCAGCCTGCCCCCGGGCACCTTGATGAGGTGCTTGCGGCCGGGCCGGTTCTGATACCGCGTCTGCTGGATTTGAAGGGATTCACTGATGGCTTTTTGACTCAGGGGAGGCGGCATGCCCACGGTGTGATTCTTTTTGAGTCAATGCGCCCTCTCTGGCCGGAAAAAGAAACAGAATTTGCACCGGGTCCAGCCCTGTGATAAGCCGGCCCGATGTCGCGTCTGCTTCATTTCCTGCTCATGGGCCTCCCGCTGGCGGGGGCAGTGATGCCTTGCCATGGACACGCGTTTTTTATGCACTTCGAGGGGCGGCAGACGCACCCCATCGCGGTTCAGGCCGACGGTGCCCGGCTCTTTGCACTGAATACACCGCATGCCCGGCTCTCGGTATTTGATATCGCCAATCCGGCGAACCCCGAACCGGTCCTGGTGGCGGAAATCCCGGTGGGCCTGGAACCGGTCAGTGTCAGACCCCGGACCCCCGATGAAGTGTGGGTCGTCAATGAACTATCCGATAGCATTTCGATCATTTCCCTCGAGGCCGGCTGTGTCGTGGCGACGCTGCCGGTAGCGGACGAACCGGCCGATGTGGTCTTCGCCGCGGGCAAGGCCTTTGTGAGCTGCGCGCGGAATCAGTTGATCCGCGTGATTGATCCGGTGACGCGCCGCGAAGTTTCCACAATTCCCCTGGATGGGGTGATGCCCCGGTCAATGGCGGTGAGTCCGGATGGACTGCGCTTGTTTGCAGCGTGTTTCTTGTCAGGAAACGGGACTACGGTCCTGCCCGCTTCCGCGGCACCGGCCCCGCCGCCTCCGGAAAACCCCGCCTTGCCCGCCGCCCCTCAAACCGGCTTGATCGTGCCGTCAGGAGACCCCCGGCTTTCCTACACCGTGCTGGATCATGATGTCGCGGAGATCGATCCCGCGGCGGACACCCTGGTGCGCTGGCAGGGTGGCGTGGGCACCAATCTGTTCGACGTGGTGGTGCATCCAGTCACAGGCGAGGTCTGGACAGCGCACACCGAGGCCGCGAATACCACGCGCTTCCTATCCAATCTTCAGGGCCGCGCCGTGGCGAGCCGTCTCAGCCGCGTCGCGCCCCATGGCGGGGTGCCGATCCTGATGGATCTCAATCCCACCGTGGACTACGCGGCGGCCCCCACCCCTGCCAGCCTCGCGGAAGCCCTCGCCCAGCCCACCGCCCTGATTTGGCAGGCTGATGGCCGGCTGGGTTGGGTGGCCGCCTTTGGCAGCGACCGGGTGGCAAAGGTGGATGAGGCGGGGCAGGTGCTGGCACGGGTGGATGTCAGGCCGCCTCCCCCGGGTGGCCAACCGGATGACTCCCGCCACATGCGTGGACCGAGGGGGCTGGCCCTGCATCCCGCCGCGCCCCGCCTGTATGTATTGAACCGCATTTCCCACACCATTTCGGTGATCGATACCACCACCGCCAGCGTCGTGGCAGAGACGCGGACGGCCAGTCATCAGGCCATGCCGGAAGAGGCCCACGCCGGAAGGGGCTTCATCTTCGATGCCAGGCTTTCGCGCCACGGCACCCTTTCCTGTGCGTCCTGCCACCTTGAGGCGGACCGCGATGGCCTGGCATGGGACCTCGGTGACCCTGCCGGCAGGATGACCATGGCCAGCGGGAAAAACACCGCCAGCGGCGACCCTGCCACCGTGCACCCGCGGCCGATGCATCCGATGAAGGGACCGATGTTAACCTTGACGCTGAAAAATGCCTTCACGGGATCGAACTATAACTGGCGCGGCGATGAAGCGGCAACCACCCTGCGGGACATGTTTTCCCGCAAGCTGGGAGGCGCCGCTCTGACGCAAATACAGTATTCATGGGTGGTGGAATATCTCCTTTCCCTGCAACTGCCGCCCAATCCCAACCGCTCCCTCGATAACTCCCTCCCTGCTTCCCTGAATGGAGGAGATCCTGCGGCCGGGCGGGCCCTTTTCCAGGCGCAGGCGAATCAGTGCATCCGCTGCCATAGCGGGTCGCGCGGGGCCAACTACAATATTGACAGGATGGAGGAGACCGGCTCCCCTGATTTTATCAGGACTGCTCCGCTCCAGACCCTCTATCAACGCGGGTCATTCACTCCAGGGAGCGGGGTGACCCTGAGTGGATATGGCTGGAGGCACGATGGCACGGGGGAGTCCTTCCCTGCCGCGCACCCTCTGGCCATCCCGGGCCTGACTCCGGCCGGCCATGCGGATGTGGCGGCGTGGTTACGGTGTTTTGATACCGGAGTGCCGCCAGTGACCGGACATAGCCTGACATTCACCGTGGAGAACCGGGATCAGGTGGCATTGACCTCCACTTTATCCCTGATGGAGCAAACCGCCGCGCGGGACGGGCGGGTGGAGTTGGTCGCGCGTGGGCGGGTGGGGGGACGTTTCGAGGCTTGGCTCGCGGATAGTTATGAAAGTTTATGGTATCCGGACACCGGAGGAGACGCCGGCATTGACTCCCAGGCCTTGCTGGGCCGTTTGCAGCCGGGTGATGCCCTGACCATTCTGGGGGTACTGCGGGGCACTGGACCGCTCTACAGTGTGGATCATAATGACAATGGGATCATGGACCGGGATGAACCGCGGGGGACCGCCACCCTGCGTCCCGGCAGCGGGGGGCTGGATCTGGCGGTGGCCGCCCCGCCCGGCTGGATGCCGCAATGGAGCGACCACTTGCCCGGCCCGTGGCGCACCCTCACGGTCCGCCCGCAGCCCGGTCTTTTGGAAACGATTTTTCCAGAGGTAGCCGGTCCGCCCATCCGGTTTTTCCGGCTGCGCCGGACATGGTAAGCGGTGGGTTGGGCAGGCAAGCCGGCCTCGCCAAACCGCTGGAACAAGCAAAAACCCGCTCCAGCCCATAGGCCGGAGCGGGTAGAGGGGTGACCTGCGGCGTAGCAGGACCAGCAGGATACCAGACGGATCAGGCCCGGCGCCGGCGCAAGGCAAGCAGACCCAGGGTGCCCATGCCGAGCAAACCGGCGGTTGGCTCCGGCACTGGGGTCAGGAACCCCCGGACTTCGCCGCCGCCGTTGGCAGTCGTGTGAATATTGATGTAGTATTTTCCAGCAAGCAGGTCCGCTTGTTGCGGGGCACTTAGAGTAACGGTCTGGACGATTTGCCCTCCGGTGGTCAGGTTCGGGGAACGGGTCAAACCGGCAACCACTCCACCGGTTTGGGTCCAGTCGGCAACGCCGTTATTCCCGTTTGGATTGGCGGTCGGTCCATGGATGTGCGCGTTGGTGGCGCTCCCGGTGAGGTCGCTAAATCCATTGTCCGATCCCCATCCCACGTTGACTGTCAAGGACCCCGTGGCATCGTCGAGGAAAATGCCAGAACCGATCTCCCCGCCGGTTCCTGTGCCTATCACTGAGGGTTCACTGGTGGTAAGCAGGCCGGATCCTCCGGTGCCGATGAGGTCAAATTGAATGATCGCCGCCGAAGCGCTGGAGGCGAAGCCGCAGAGGGCAAGGAGGATGAGCTGTTTTTTCATGGATGGTTGATAGTCAGGCGAATGAACGGTTCAGAATAATAAATTAATGATGGTAATTTCCATCATGAGGCAGATTTTGCAACTTTTTGTCTCCAAAGATTTTGTCACCGTGCCAGTAAACCGGCCGGTCCACCTTGAACAACTTTGTGAATTTTTCATTTTTCCTCATCCGGGCGTCGTGCATGATGGCAATTCAATGCCAGCTGCCTCCAGCACCTCCACCCTGCTCCTTGAGGAAAGTTACGCTTCGGCAGCTGCCCGTTTTGCAGAATGGCTCCGGGGCCTGCACGACCCAGCCGCGCTGGCTGCCTTGACTCAGCGCTGGAGCGCAGATCAAAGGCCCCGGGCGCAGGAACAGCCCCTCGCTCCCCTTTCCCGGTCCCGCCCATGACACCATCCGCGAAAAGTAAATTCCTTTCAGAAAATCACCAGCTGCGGTTCGGCCGGGGCCTGCAGGAAACCAACCTCACTTCATGAATCACTCGTCAATTTACGGCTCCATTACGGCAGTGACTGCCTTGACCGGTCTGAGTCTTCTGCTCGGGGGCTGCTCGGTCGCCAACCGGGCGATCCGCTCAGATTTTACCGAGTTCAACACGACGCTGCAGTTTAATCAGACGCAGCAGATGCTACTTAATGTGGTGCGCATGCATTTCCGGGAATCTCCGATGTTCCTGCAGGCGGGGTCGCTGACGGCCGCGTATGAAAGCCGGATGGGAGCGAATGTCGGCTTCAGTCGCGAGCAGATGCTTCTTTCTGAATCGGAGACAGGGATTGACTATTCGTTCTCGACCAAACCGACCGTGAGCTATGCGGCGGTGGAAGGGAAAAATTATGTGCAACAGCTGCTGACCGAGATTTCGCCGGAGACATTTTCCCTGCTGTTGCGGGCCGGATGGCCGGTGGAACCCCTGGCCAATTTACTGATGGAGCGGATCACGCTGCCGGGTGGGGCGGTGCTCGTCAATCATGCCGAAACCCCGAGCTTCGGGAAATTCAAGGAATTTGTCGACCGCATGGAGGCTGCTCAGGCGCAATACCAGCTGACCGTGGTCTCGGCTCCGGCCGGTTATGCCCTGAAAATAGGAGCGGAGGAGGTTCCTCTGCAGGCATGCCAGTTCCGGTCGCTTTTTGACGTTATGTTTGCCGCCTCGCATAATACGCCCACTCCGCCGGGACAGGAACAGCGGGCTAAAGAGCGTGCGGCCAATGGAATGCTCAACATCCGGGTTTCAGACTCCCGTTTGCGGGACTCCATGGTCTGGGTCCGGCACAACGGCCACTTCTACAGTATCAGCCATGACGACATTAAATCGAAGGACACGCTGGCTTTATTGATGCAACTGTATCGCATCCAGGCGGCGCCTCCCGCCGAGGCGCCGCTGCTCACGATTCCAGTGCGATAAAGACGGCGGGGGCGGAGGCCATGCCTTCGCCGCTGCCGGGTGCGCCGAAGCGGCCAAGTCCCCTCTCTCCGTTCCCGGCCCCGCCCATGACGCCATCCGCGAAAAGCAAATTTCTTGCGGTCGGGGCGCCCCTGCGCCCCGTTTTTGTTGACCAGCAACAGCGCGATCAGCGGTCCAGTGCCGCCTCGGCAGCCGCAATCACGGCCTGGCGACGCTTGATCATGTCGCCGATCGGCGGGCCTTGGAACCGGCGCTTTTCGATGCCGAACCAGACGATGCCGGTCAGCACCAGGAAGCCGATGGTGATGTAAAGCGCCATCGCGTTGGGCGGTTGCACGCCGATCACGAAGATCAGGATCATCGCCAGGA
>CAIZWU010000077.1 GCA_903936775.1 uncultured bacterium
CATGGAACAGACGCCGGTTCCACCGCCCTTCAAAAGCATACCACCCGGTCACTATGACCAGAATGGCGAGCAGGCCTATGGCCAGCGCAGGAGTCATGCGGTGTTGGATTGGACGGCAACGGGCCAGGAGTCAGCCCCCACACTTGCCTCCACTGCAGCCACCGCTGCCGCAACCACCTCCTTTGCCCCGGGTGCTCAGCCCCAAGGGACAATAGACCGGACAGAAGCCGAGGATGGCCGTCAGAAGAGGGATCGCGCCGAGGGCTCCGATCCAGCTGTGATTCACGATGCCATAGGCGATCAGGCCGATACCAAGAAGGGTGCGGAGGATTGCGTCGATGGTGCCCACGTTCTTTTTCATGATTTAGTTTGGTTGATTGAGGTTGAAAAAACAGGCCGCAGGGAGATTTCCCGCTGGTTCAGCAACCGGTTGAACAGGAACGCACGGTCCCGTCCGTCTGGCCCGGCACCTGGTTCCAAGGCATCCTTGACATCAGCATCACCAACCCGCACCAGCCCGTGAGGCCGGCACACAGCAGGCCCGCTCCGAAGAACGCACTCAGAAAAATAAAGTCAGGATGCACCGTTCGAGCCAGAATCACTCCCAGCAGAACCCCCAAGCCGATCACAATCTGCACCTGCCGCATCAGTGGAAAAACGTTCCGCGCTGCCTTGTCCACCGGCAGTCCGGCGGCCTTCCACGCCAGGATGCCGCCTGCCAGATTCCGGACTTCGGTGAAACCCATCGCCCGCAATTTCACCAGCGCCTGCTCTCCACGTTTGCCGCCCCGGCACATGATGACCACCGGCTGCGTGCGGTCAATCTCGACGGCCCGGTTTCCAATTTCACCCAACGGAATCAGTTTGGCGCCCGTGATATGTTCCTCCGCGTGCTCCACCGGCTCACGCACGTCCACGAGGCAGCACCCGTGGGCCTGGAGTGATTTCAGTTCAGCAGGAGAGATGGAATCATTCATGGGAGATGGCAGCCTAGGCGGCGGACTGGAAGGGGGCGAAATCCACTTGCGGGATTATCATTTATATCGTCATATAGCGATAAAGCAACCAATGTTTTCAACATGCCCCCCAAAAAAGCGACCTCCGCTCCCCTGCACCTGTCTGATACGGCTCTCGAACTGATTGCCTCCCGGTTCCGGGCATTGTCTGAACCCATGCGGCTGCGGCTGCTCAGTTGTCTGATGCCCGGCGCACGCACAGTGGGCCAACTGGTGGAAGCTTCCGGTTCCGGGCAGGCCAATGTTTCAAAGCACCTCGCCGTGCTCCGCGAGGCCGGTATGATCGGCACCCGCAAGGAGGGACCCAGCACCCTCTGTTTCATCGCCGATCCGATCGTCAATGAACTCTGCGAGATGATGTGTTGCCGCCTCCGCGAGGAAATGGAAGGCAAGGCGAGAGCCCTCACTTTCCCCGCCGGATAGGCCCCGCCTTGCAAGCGGGTGGTTCGTCCCTGTGGTGCGGCTGCACTTTACTCGGCGGCGAGGGAAACACAGACCAGTTCCACGTCGTTGCGGACAAAGACCGCTTTTTCAGCGAAGGCCGGATGGGTCCAAACCACTTTACGGCCCATCCCAGGGCTGGTCGGTTCGAGGATTTTGGCACGGCCGGTTTCCTTGTAACCCTCCCGCGTCAGATCTGCCAGGATCAATTCGCCCAGTTCATTGAACAGCACCCAGTGCGGAATGGCTTTCACCGCAAAGAAAGTGCCGGACCCCGGGGTCGATCCCAGCACCGCGGTGGTGGTCCAAAGGCGGGTCCCGGTGGCCGGATCGAAACAACGCAGTTCACCGTCGGCATCGCAGCCAAAGACCAGACCACCATCCACCACCGGCGTGCTGTTCTTGGGGGACAGACCCGTTTTCGGGGTGCCTTCCCAGGCGATTTCCGGAGTGGTCTGATCCGCCTTCAACTTGAGACCGATGGATTTTTTACCCATCCCGCCCATCACCAGAAAATCGCCGGCAAGCCGCGGCGCCATGATGGCCATGCCATAACTGGGAACGAAGGGCACGGTCCAGTAAACCTTGCCAGTCAGGGGATCGAGGCTGTTCAGAGCTTCTCCATGCGACAGAATAATCTGTTCTTTGCCACCGTGGTTGATAAGCACCGCCGGAGCATAGCCCGGCTCCTTGGACGTCAGCGCCCGCCACTCTTCCTTACCGGTTTTTTTGTCGAGGGCGACCACGGTGGTGCCCTCTCCGCCGGGCTTCACAATCACCAGATCACCGGCGACAATGGGGTGGCTGGAAAAACCCCAGATAGGGGAGCTGACCTGATAGCTTTTTTTCAGGTCCATTTCCCAAAGCAGCTTGCCATCGGCAATGGACAGGCAAGTCAGCATTCCTTCCGCTCCCAGGGAGTAAACGAAGTCCCCATCAACGGTCGGCGTACAACGGGGACCAGCGGGAAAACTCAATTCATACGGCGCGTCGTAGGCGTGGGTCCAGAGTTCCTTTCCCGTGGCGGATTCAAAGCAGCGGACCCGCTCCTTGCCCTGGATTTTAGTACGGCCTCCTGGATTGGCGTCCGGGGTGCCCTCGCTGATATCATAATCCATGATAAAAACCTTGCCCGCCGCGACCGCCGGACCGGAATAGCCCCAGCGGACCGGAACCCGCCATTTGACCACTGGACCGGCGGCCGGAAACTTTTCTAACAATCCCGTTTCGTTCCAATGGGAATCCCCTTTTGCGCCCAGCCACTGCGGCCAGTCGTCCGCCTGCAGGCCTGCGGGGGCAAGGAGTAAAACGAGGGAGGCAGCGAGGGGAAATAATTTCATGGAATGGAAAATGGCCAGGATTGCGGGCGGATTTATTTTTTCGGCCCTTTGGGATCCAGATTTTGTTTGAGGTCATCCTCTTCGACCCGGGAAGTGACGCCCCCTTTCGGCACTTCGGCTCCGGTGATCCAGACCAGAGCATTGAGGACGCTGCGGCGGAAGTCGGAATTGCCCCAGTTGATGTGGAAGTGGCCTCCGGTGAAGCCAAACCCGCGCCCCCCGTCCGGACGCTGCACGGCCCACATCATGGCCTCAGGCCGGCCACTGCCGGCAATGATATGTGGATAGGGCCCTTGAGGGTAGACGTAGGGACCATCCCGGACATCGTCGGAAGGTTTCGCGACGAGAATGGGCGTGAATTTCATCCCGTTGACCTCGGAGGGACCCGCCGCGCTGAATCCGGAAACAAACCGCATGTTGAAATACCACTCATCCTTGATCTGGAAGGGTTGCACCCCCTCGGTAATCGGATGGACCGGGAAGCTCTCGAAAGAAGGCTCCCAGATGGGATTGCAGGAGAAAGCGTTTTCGTAATGTCCGCCAATCCAGCGGAGAAATTCCTTTCCCCCTTTGTCTGGCAGCACCTCCACACCGTAATGCATGAATCCGATGCCACAGCCTTTGGCGGCCAGCGCTTCCAGAGTCGCCGCATGATTGCCCTGCACTGCCGGGTGACCGCCCCCACCATCAGCGTAGATGACCACTGCATCCGCATCCTTGAACATGCCTTCATCTACCACCCACCCTTGCTCGCCGAGTTCCACCACCAGACCGGGGACGGAGGAGAGGGACTTCTGCAACAACAGGCTTCCGGCCCGGAATTCATGCATCAATGGAGGATGACTGGGCTTGCCAGCGATCAGGACAAGCTTTCTTTTCCCATCAGGGGTCAGCGCCTGAACTGGAAAGGAGCAGGCGGCAAGGGTCAGCAGGGTGAGGAGAGTTAGCTTCATGGATTACCGGGGATTTATCCACCCGGGTGGCCATAGCGTCAATCCCATTGCAAAAATGCCGCAATTCTGGTTTTGCCGGCCCTTTCACTCTCCAGATCATGGGCCCGGATCAACCGGAAGTCCGGCCCTTCCTGCCCGGGCGGCGGACCATCTCCCCCCCCCCCAGGTGGCTGGGAAAACATCGACCGATCCCGGTTTGGAGGCAGCAGCACCCGCTCCATATCGCTTCCTGGCTCCATGGAACCATTAGCTTTGACTTAATAGCTGAGTCCGTGTAGTAAGATATCCTTCCATTCCTGCTCCCGAAATTCTTCCAGAAGATTCCCGCCCTTTGAAAGCCCCTGCTTCGCCACAATTTGTCGGGATCGACCTCGGCACCACCACTTCAGGTCTTTCCTACATCCGGATGGACGGAAATCCGGAAATCGTCCCCAACGCCGATGGTGAGCGCATGACCCCATCCGTGGTTTATTTCGATAATCACGAGAACATCAAGCTGGTCGGCTCGGCCGCACGCGATGGCGGCGACCCAGACCGCACCATCCATCTCATCAAGCAGCACATGGACAACCCCCACTTCACCGTCGCCATCGACGGCAAAAAGTGGACCCCTACTGAGATTTCAGCCCTGATTCTGGCCAAATTGCGGCGCGATTGCTCCAAAATCATCGGGGATATCCGGGATGCGGTGATCACCGTTCCAGCCAATTTCAATGAACTGGCACGCAAGGCCACCATCGCAGCCGGGACCATCGCCGGACTGAATGTGACCCGCATCGTGAATGAACCGACCGCCGCGGCCCTGTATTATGCCCATACCCAAAACATGCAGGGCCGCATCCTGGTCTATGATCTCGGCGGAGGCACCCTGGACGTGACCATTCTCGAAGTCAGCGGGACCCACATCCGCTGTATTACCAGCGAAGGAGCCCGCCGCCTTGGAGGGACCAACTTCGACGAGCGTCTCCTCGATATCATTGCGCAGGCCTATCAAACCCAGCACGGCGTCGCGCTCTACGAAAACGAGCGTCAGCGCCGCCGCGTCCTGCAAAGCGGGGAGGACATGAAAAAAATGCTCTCCAAACTCCGCCAAGTCACTGATACCGTCGGCAACGAGATCGGCGGCCTGACCCGCATTGAATTGTCCCGCGACGTCTATGAAGACGCCGTTGGCCGGCTCCTCACCCGCACTCTCATGCTGGTAGAGCAGTCGCTGAATTCCGCAGGACTGACCGCGCAGGACATCGACCATGTGGCCCTCGTCGGCGGCAGCACCCGCATGCCCCGTGTGCGCGAGATTCTGAAAGGCTTTTTCGGATTTGAACCTGCTTCCTGCGGAAACGTCGATGAATGCGTCGCCCTCGGCGCCTCGCTCTTCGCCATGAAGGGAGCGGATGTGGAGGAAGTCTGCAATCAGAGCTACGGCACCCTGGCCCTCTTGGAGGACGCCACCACCGGCATCGAGATTTTCGCCAATTCCATCGTCATCCCGAAGAACACCCCCATTCCCTGCGAGCAAAGCCAAACCTATCTCACATCCGAAGACAACGAGCAGAGCATCGAAGTGGAAATCACCCAGGGTGAGGACCTGGACCCAAAATATGTCGATGTCATCGGACGCATCAGTTTCGAGGTCCCGCCCAACCGTCCCGCCGGTTGCGAAATCACCGTCACCTACGCCTACGATCTCAACCAGCGTGTCAAAGCCACCATCAAGG
>CAIZWU010000078.1 GCA_903936775.1 uncultured bacterium
AACCCGGAGGCCTGCCCGGCCGGAAAACTGGTAGATGAACTCGGGCTGAAAAACCTGTCGGTGGGCCCGGCCCGCGTCTCGGAAGTGCATGGCAATTTCATCGTCAACGACGGGGGTGCCACAGCCCGGGAGGTCTTGGAATTGATCAGCCAGATCAAAGCAAGGGCCAAGGCGGAACGCGGCATCCTGATGGAGACGGAAGTCCAGATCGTGGGCGAGGATACACCCTTCTGAGGTCGAATTACTGAATTTTCCCGGCACAAGATCCGGAACAGGCTCTCGGTCCGCCCCGCATTGAAAATCCAAGGAAGCCCGGTTTACCCGTGACATACGCCCAATCCGTGGTGAAGTCCTCCCCTGCCCCGCATGCCCCCACCGCACTCTGAACCCCGCACGACTCTGCTGTCGAAGGCCCTCACCACGCCGGGGGCCGCGCGGACATCGCCGCGGACGCATCTGCGGCGGATGGTGCGGAAACTGACCGGCAAATCGTCCCGGCAACAATTGATGCCGCTGCTGATCCGGGTGTATGCCGGATTCAGCACTTTGGATGGCGAGGCCTCGGAAGAGGAAATCGAGAGCAGCCTCGGTTTCATGCGCCACGACTATCCGGAGGCGATGTATTCCGAGTTGCGCGAACTCTACAGTGAGGCCCTGCGCCAGCCGCAGGATCTCCAGAGCATGGCCGCAGACCTGGCCGGACAACTCAGTTATGATGAGAAAGTGCTGCTGGCGGTGCAGCTTTATGTGTTGATCACGCGGTCCCATTCCCCGGAGTCCGAGCTGGCTGATTTCCAAGCCTTCATGACCAGCATGGGAGCGGCCAGTGTGGCCCAGGGGGTGGTCGGGCAACTGCATGAAGCCGGGGAGAACTCGACCGCTCCAGCGCAGGAACCGGCCGCGATGCTGGAATCCTTGGAACTTGGCCGCAGCGCCCCGGCGGATCTGGTCCTGGACGATCTGGCGGCGGGCTATGGCGTAACGGTTTTCCGTTTTCATAATCTGCTGCTGCTGAAGAACACCGGCACCCGGCCAGTAATCGCGCGGGGCAGGCAATTACCGCACGGAGGCTTCCTGCGCCTCTACGAAGGCCAGCGGGTGGTAATGGGGGACACTGTGCTCGACTATCAGGATCTGGTCTTCTATCTGAATGCCCGCAAAGGCGTCTCCTCTACCCAGCTCTACATCGGCCTGAGCCCTTCCGGCAGCCCCTTCGTGGAACGGGAGCGGTCTAAACTCTCCGCCATCCTGCTGCAGTTCGGCCTCCAGGTCACGGCCACGGCGCTCAAGCCCACTGATATCCGGGTGGGAGGCCGCACCCTGCGGCGGGATGAAAGCACGATCGTTTCCCTGACCGACCGGCTCCGATTTCCTGACACCTCGGAAATCACCTTTGCCGACCTGCGACGCCGCGCCCGGGAAATGGGCGGACGCTTCGGACTGAACTCCGGGCGCACCGACTACCTGGTCTCGAACAATCCCAGCCTGCTGGGCGAGGGCGATATCATCCTGTCGCCCAGCCTGCGCAGTGAAATCCTGCTGCGGCTCCGCTGCGACTACGAGGCAAAAACCGGCTATCTGGAAGTAATGAAAGCCGCCCGCACCATCACGGTGGGCCGCGTCAGTCTGAGGGAACGTGACAGCATGGTGCTGGAGGACGGAGCCCTGATCAGCCTGGGCGAGGGGCAATACCTGCGCTGCCGCTTCAGCGACCGGATCATCGAAGAGGAGCGCAACATTGTCCGCGAGTTGGAACTGGTGGATGTGACCCACCGCTTCGGCCGCAATACTCCCGCCGTGGAAGGGGTCTCCCTCACCGTCCGGCGGGGCGAGATGATCTGTGTGATGGGCCCAAGCGGGAGCGGCAAGAGCAGCTTGCTGCGCATCCTCGCAGGCCACCTGAAGCCCAAGGAAGGAGAAGTGAGGATGAACGGCCTCCCCCTCTACGACAACCTCGAATCGCTCTGTCCCTTTATCAGCTATATTCCCCACGAGGATGCTTTCGACCCCCTGCTGACGGTGGAGGAAAACCTTGCCGCCGCAGCGGCCATCCGCTCGCCGCATCTCCAGTCCGGCGACATCACCCGCCGGGTCAGCGCCAAGCTGATCGAACTGGGACTGCACGAGCGCCGCACCCGGCTGGCCGGCACGCCCGAACAAAAACATCTCTCCAGCGGGGAACGCAAGCGATTGAACATCGGCATGGACATGATCACACCCGCCGATGTGTTCCTTTTCGATGAACCAACCTCCGGGCTATCCTCCAAGGATTCCGAACACATCCTGGAGATCATCCGCGGACTGTCGCATAATAAAATCGTTTTTGTCAGCATCCACCAGCCCAGCGCCCGGCTGTTCCAGCTTTTCCACAAGGCCATCCTATTGGATAACGGAGGCAAGCTGGTTTATTTCGGCACCCCGACCGGGATGCAGGATTATTTCAAGGAAGCGTGGGAGGACCAGCTGGCCCGGCCCGAAGGGGAGACCGCCCTGCCCCGCCCGGACTTCAGCCAACCGGAGTTCATCTTTGATGTCCTCGAGACGCCGCTCCGCGATCTCAGCGGCGACATTCTCTACGAGGAGGACGCCCGCGGCCACTCCGCGCCCGCCCGGCGCTTTGCCCCGGATTTCTGGCGCGATCGCTATCAAACCCACCTTGTGATGGGCGACGCCCACGATCCCGCCCTGAAAGCCGGGGACACCAGCACCCAGCCCCGGCCCCAGCTTCCCCCGGCCATCGACCGCACCGGCACGCGCAACGGTGGAGCCCGGCTCGGAGTCATGATCCGCCGCGCCTTTCTCAGCAAATTCCGCAACCGGGGCAACGTCGCCACCACCCTGCTGGAAGCCCCCCTGCTGGCCGTGCTCATTGCCACCGTGCTGCGGTATTCCGAGGACGGCACCTACACCTTCGCCTCGGCCTTCCACGTCCCCACCTACCTTTTCCTCTCGCTGGTGGTGGCCATGTTCCTCGGGCTCACCAACAGCGCGGACAAAATCATCCGCGACCGCATCCTCCTCCAGAGGGAGCGAAACTATAACAAAAACATCACGGGATATCTTTTTGGCAAAGTGCTCTCCCTCGGGGCCTTTGCCCTCGTCCAGTGCGTCATCTACTTGTGGATCGGCAATTCCATTCTCGAAATCCACGAGATGTTTCTCAAACAACTGGCGTGGATGTTTGCCACCAGCCTCTGCGGCGTCACCATCGGTCTCGCCATCAGCAGCCTGGTCCGCGATGCCAAGACCGCGCTCAATATCATCCCCCTCATCCTCATTCCCCAGATCATCCTCGGGGGAGCGTTGATCAAATATGAGGAAATGAACAAGAATCTGGACCTCGTCTACAGCATCCGGCGGTGGATGGAGCCAGATCCGGAGAGCGGCGAGAAACCCAGCAATCTCAAAGTTCCCTTCATTTGTGAATTCATGCCCCTGCGTTGGACTTACGAATCCATGGTGCTGACCCAGGGCAATTCGAATCCGTTGGCAGCGGCCCAGGAAGCCCTGAACCAGCGTATCCGCACCCTCACTTCCTATCAATCCCTCAATACCGGACAGGAAACTTCCCTCAATCAGGCCAAGGAGGCCCTCGTCAAGGTTTCCGGGCTGGAGGAACGCAATGCCGCCGCCCTCTACCGCCGCATCAACAGCATCATGGATTCCGTGACCGACGGCACCTACGATCCCGCCTCCCACGAAGTGCGCGAACGCGACCGCGTCGTCTCCGCCGAATCAGTTTACGAAAACCAGAAGATCCGCGATCTGGTCAGCAAAGCCGAAATGGAACGCCGGGACTTCCGCCGCAAGACCCAGCCCAACGTGTTTTTCGGCAGCGAGAAACGCTACACCCTGCGCCTCTTCGGCCACACCCTGATCGACCTCAAGACGGACACCCTGAGTCTCAACGGCACCATGATCGTGCTCTGGATTTTTCTTCCGCTGATCCTCCTCTGGCTCGTTCTCCGCCGCCAACTGCGCCGCGTCTAGTCCGATCCACGGACCAATCGGCCGGCCCACAAATCCATGGGATTTTGGATGGCCCATCTGCCTTGGGGAATCGAGCCCGGATGGCAAAGCATTGATCCGCTGCTTCCGTAAATGGGGCCGGAGACAATTATTGAGCGGAGGCGACCCAAGCCGGCCGGAGCCTTACCCCGGGCTCGCTTTTCTTTTATTTCTGTCTTTACAGAATTTACCGTTTGATAATACAACCCAGCTGGAGACCATGTTCTGGAGAAGGAGGAAACCATGCTGAAACCCAAAAAGATCATTCTGTTTGATGAAGTCTGTCCCCTGTGTTGCTGGTATACCGGATGGTTTCAACGCTGCCACTGGTTGGAGCCGGGAGGCCGCCAGCCTTTCCGTGAAGGGCTGCTGGAATGGAAGGCCCAGCTGGACCCCGAACGCGCCCGCCATGAGATTCCGCTGATTGACCGCGATGGTGGGCTTACACTTTACGGTCTGGACGCACTGCTCTTCCTCATTGGGCAACATCATCCCCGGCTGGCCCGGCTGGGAAAGTTGCCGCAGGTGCGGAAACCACTGGACCAACTGTATCAGTTCATCAGCTATAACCGCCGCGTGATTGCCGGCAGCACGGGGAATCCGCGGCCGGAGGATGGCGCTCCGGCCTTTCACCGGGGTTGGCGCTGCGCCTGGCTGGCCCTCGCGGCCGGGGTGCTCCCTGCCGGGGTTTTGCTCCGCGCTCTTCTAGCCAATCCTGCGGCGCACCTCATGAGTCTGGCCTGGTTGGCGGTACTGCTGGCCTTCGGGGCCGCCACAGTGCGCACCTGGGACGGTTGGGGCCGCTGGGCGGGACACGCAGTATTGGGCACATTCCTCTGGACGGCCAGCAGCCTGCTGCCCGGCGGGTGGGCCACGGGAGCGGCCGCAGCCATCACGGCCGGGTCGCTCTTCCTCGATGCCCGGCGCCGCTGCGCTCCCTGATGTTGCCGCCTCGTCCCTCCCATGCCATGACTCAGTCAACGGCCTTCGAGCCCGTCCCGGACAAAACCGCTTGCCATTGCTTGCGACGGTGGCTGATCGCGTCAGTGTGGCTGTTGAATGGATCGCATTGCAATTGGTTATCGGATTTTCGTCCGTTACACCAACACCAGGGGACAACGGCTCAGAGGCCTCTTCATCCTGAAATCCGAAACCAACCGCCGGAAGATGGAATGGCTGGGCAAGCTCTTCACCTTCTACAACTACACCACCCATATCCGTGAAACCCGTCATGCTCAGCGATGGCTCATCGAATCGGTGGCCTCCGGGCTGGAAGTCGAAACCAGCAGCGCGCCGGGCCCGGTGCCTCTGCCGGCCGGTTCACCTTTTGCTGACTGGACTGAAGCCCGCCGCTTTGCGGGCCCCCTGCCCTTCACTTTCTAGTGGAAACCCGCGACCTGGCAGGTGCTCATCATCGAAGGAGTGCACCACGGTTGGAGACCGGAACCGGTGGCGGTGATCAGCAACCGGTTCGCCTTCCTCGAATCCCTTGGTTGTCCCGGCCTGGTCCTGGCCAATGCCTTCAGCCTGAAAAACAGTGCCTGCCGCTGGAAGAAAGGCCGCCTGGAATCATGGAACCCTTAAGAAAACCCCTTCAGAGCGTGTGGAATATCGTCCTGTTCAACTGGCACTTCTGTGCCCTCCCTGCCGGGATCATGCTTCTCCTGGCGCTGGCTTGGCGGCTCGCCCCTGACTCCTTGGGTGATGTCGCCGGATTGGGCCTGCTGCTGGCTGCGGCGGCGACTCTGCTCCCACTGATTGTGTCGGTGATGGTTTATGACACGTCCAAGCTTCACACCTTGGACTGGTTGGACGGCTGGCAAATTTCTCCCGAAGCCACCCTTGTGAATATTCATTCAGGATTTGATGAAACCAGCGGGGCCCTCCATCGCAAATTTCCCGCGGCCCCGTCAACCGTGCTGGACTTTTACGACCCTGCCCGGCATGCCGAAATCTCCATCCGCCATGGCCGGGCACGCTGACGGTCAGCACCGTTGGGCTGCCCCTGCCGGACCATGGGAGCGATTTTGTGTTTCTGATTCTGGCCGCCCATGAAATCCGGGATGATGCGGAACGCGTCCAATTCTTCCGGGAAGTCAAACGCCTCCTTGCGCCCGGCGGCCGAATCCTCACCCACACCCCATTCTTGAACCACTTCATCCTCCAATCCGATGGAACCCCTGCTTGAACTTTGCGGCCTGCTGATGATCGGCCTCGCCCTTCTGCATCTCATTTCCCCAACGTATTTCCATTGGAAGGAGGAATTGGCGCGGATCAGTCTGATCAACCGCCAGATAATGATCGTCCACACCTTCTTCATCGCCCTGACGGTTTTCCTGATGGGCCTGCGGTGCGTCACCTCGGCAGACCACCTCAGCAGCACCCCGCGGGGATACGGATTTTCCTCGGGTTCGGTGTGTTCGGGGCCATCCGGCTGGTGATTCAATGCGTTGTTGGCTACTCCCCCGAACTCTGGAGGGGCAAGCGGCTGGAGACCACCGTTCAAGTGTTATCCCTCCTCAGCCGGGTCACTCTGACAACCGTATTCCTCAGGACCACCCTGGGCTGAAAGAGTGC
>CAIZWU010000079.1 GCA_903936775.1 uncultured bacterium
GATATCACCACCCCATCCAGCACGATGGCGAGGGGTTTTTGAAGGTTTTCCTTGGTGATCCGGCTCATCTGCTCCCCAAACTCATCATGAAGGGTCACGCTGATGTGGTGCTGCAGGGCTCCGGGGGCGAGCGCGGCAAAGGCGGATTTGACACTTTTCCCACCCATCTCGGCTTTGTTCTTCACAAAGACCGTGGTCTTGGGTTGATCGGGATCATTGATTTCCTTGCCGGTCTTGGGGTCTTTGATTTTTTTGGAATCCTGATATGGCAGCGCCTTGAATCCGGGTTCAATCCCGGGGTCCCCGGGAGGGTTGGGCTGCATTCCGCCGCCTGCGATATTTTTGTCGGAAAGAAGGTGGAATTCCAATTTGGCCACGCGCTCAATAACCCCTTCGCTTTTACGGATTTCCTCGTCGCTCAAGCCCGGAACTTCCACATAGAGTTTGTCGGTGCCCTGGGGGGTCACCGTCACGTCCAGCGCGCCAGAGGGGTTCAGGCGATTTTCGATAATTTCCTGGGCGCTGCGGAGGGAATCCGGATTGATTTCCTTGCCCTCAGCGGCTTGGACTTTCACTAAAAAGGAGGCTCCCCCCTGAAGATCAATTCCCTTTTTCAGACCAAGCCCCACGCAGTAGAAGCTGAACAGTCCCAACAGGATCGACAATACAGTTCCGGCATTGCGTTTTCGCTTGTCGGTCTCCGCCGCAAAATAAACCACAAAAAGGGCGGCGGCCGCGATGCCGACCACCATGACCATATAGGGGAGAAGATGTTCGTAGGGCTGGAGAGCGGCTTTTAGATCCATAAAAAAGGAGGGAAGCGGAAAAAGGAAATGGGCAAAGGGAATCGTCGGGGAGGGCGGCGGCCGCTTATGAGGAAACCACCTCCGTGGCCACCACCTCGGGATCATCGGTCTTCTTGGTGACACTAACCACACTGGCCTTCTCGACCTTGATCTTCACGCCATCGGCAATTTTGATCACTACGGTCCGGTCACTGACATTGGTGACCAATCCGTGGATACCCCCGGCGGCGATGACTTCGTCACCGGTCTTAAGAGCCGCCAGGCGGGCCATCTGTTCTTTCTGGGCCCGGCGCTGCGGACGGATCAGCATGAAATAAAACATCACGATCAGCAGCAAGGGCATGGCCAGACCGCCGAGCATGGACGGAGATTGAGGGGCGGCTCCGGCAGGAGCTTGTGCGAGGAGGGAAAAGGCGGCGGACATCATAAATCAGTAGGGGCTGGGGAGCGGGCTTGGTATCGGGACAAAAAAGCCGCGCGGTACGCGGCAAAGGTCCCTGCCTCCAGTGCCGCACGGGCACCTCGGACGAGGGACTGGTAGAAATGCAGATTGTGCAGACAAATCAACCTCAATCCCAGGATTTCCCCGGAGCGGAAGAGGTGCCGGATGTAGGCCCGGCTGAAGTCTGCGGTCAGAGGGTGCGAGCATTCCGCATCCAACGGGCCGTGATCAAACTCAAAACGCTTTCCCTTGATATGCACCGGCCCATCCATGGTGAACGCCGTGCCGTGCCTCGCCAAGCGGGTGGGCAACACGCAATCGAACATATCGATGCCCCGGGCGATCATTTCCAGAATCTGGGGCGGCGTGCCAAGGCCCATCGCATAGCGCGGTTTTCCAGCGGGCAGGTGCGGCGTGCTCGATTCCACGGCACACATCATTTCCTCCTCCGGTTCGCCCACACTGACCCCACCCACGGCGTAGCCATCAAAATCCATGGCTGCCAGGGCCTTGGCGGCCTTCTCCCTCAAAGCGGCGTAGCCACTGCCCTGCACAATCCCAAAATGGTATTGTCTGGCCCCGGTGTCGGTTTTGGGCTGGTTCCTTGTGATCCATTCCTTGCAGCGTAGAGCCCAGCGCAGGGTCAAATCCAAACTCTCCCCGGCTTCGCGCTCCCCGCACGGCCAAGGAGGACACTCGTCAAAGAGCATTGCAATATCAGAACCCAGCACCGCTTGGATTTCCATGGAGGTTTCCGGACCGATGAAGCACTTTGACCCGTCGAGGTGGCTTTGAAAATGAACGCCTTCTTCTTTGACCTTCCGCAGCTTGGCGAGTGAAAACACCTGATACCCGCCGCTGTCCGTCAGGATCGGCCGGTGCCACCGGCTGAATTGGTGCAGGCTGCCAAACGACCGGATCACCTCCAGGCCAGGCCTCAGATTGAGGTGGTAAGTATTTCCGAGGATGATTTGCGCCCCAATCTGGTCCAATTCGGCCGGAGACACTGCCTTGACCGTCCCTTGGGTACCTACCGGCATGAAAGCTGGGGTCTCGACCACTCCATGGGGGAGCGTCAAGCGGCCGCGCCGGGCCATCGAATTTGGGTCTGTGGCGAGAAGCTCAAACATGCGGGGAATTTCCGTGTCGGTCTTGTCAAGTTTCCGCAAGCGGAAAGCTGGGGAACGCCCTGTGGAACAAGGAAAATTTAAGCCCCGCATCCTACTGTTCCCCACTTATTCGCGAGTTATTCACCGCCCGTGGATGAAACCCGAGGTCGATTGTGCCGTTGACTTGATCCCATGGGCCAAACCGGATTTATGGTAATTTAATTTTTTTGCAACCAACTCGTCATGAAGGTGTTGTGTCGATGCTAAACCTGATTAAACTATTAAACAATCCTCGGATAGTCCGCCTCGTCTGACAGTTGTGTCGCCTAAATACCCCATCCGGCACCATTAAAATGGCTGAATCCCCCCCCTTGCGGCAGATTTGTTCACCGCCTCCCAGACCGGATCGGCGGGCCTTCATGGTCAAGCCACAGCAGTGTGGGGCCGGGGTATCGCCAGCAGTGGATCCCGTGCCCATTACGGCGGTAGGCACGATGCCCCCAAGGGCCGTTGGGAAGACTCAAGCGAAGTCGAAAATGGTCGCCCGTTCGCAGAGCGGCTTGAACACTTTTTCGACAAACTCCAGGTGGGCGGGGTGGATCTGATAAGCTTCCTCGGCGGCCTTATCCGTGAAAACGACATTCAGACCCACTTGGTAAGACTGATCCACCACCGGCCGATGGCTGGGGATCATCCGGCCGACGTGGAAATTAAGGACGCCCGGCAGATCTTTCAAATACTGGTGGCAACCCGCAACCAGTTGGTCGGCCGCATCGGCCGCAGCATCCGGTTTGATCCAAAAAATAACAACGTGGCTGAACATATTATTTCAGAATCTCCGGCCCGGAAGCGGACGCAAGCGCCCGGTCGGGTAAATTTCCTCCAACCTGCGGCCAATTCCGCAATTCAAAGGATCGAACCACGTATTGTGCGGACGTGACATCCCGCGTAATATCCGCCAAAATCACCTCATGAAACTCTCCTCCCTGCTTTTGCTGACTGCCCTGCCCTGCCTCACCTTGGCCCAGACCCCTGCACCCGCCACTCCCGGGGTGACCGATCAGGAAAGCCCAAACAACTTCTGGGACTGCACCCTGCCCGGCGGCAATTATACGGTGGCCTTGAACCGGATCAGTGTCGTCAGCCTGCACGAGTTCAACCTGACCGGAGGACGGGTCACGGAGATGAACATCGTCACCGAAGGGGCCGGTCTGGCCCGGTTTTATTTTATGGAAGCGGCCCTGCCCGGCAGCGGTAGCGCGGCCGCGGAACTGGCCCGCACCCGTCTCACCGAACTCGCCAATACCGCTGCCGACCGCACGGGAACGGAAAAGGTCTGGCAAAAAGTGCAGAAAGATTATCCGCTCGCGACCCATGCCCACACCGTTGAGTTCCGCCTCCAGAACAAGGCCGACCTGACCGCGCTGCATGCCAGCGCCAAGCGGGCCTGGATAACTGGGAAAGGCCGCACCGTTTCCATTGGTTCGTAGTTGCAATGATGGAACCCACTTCCCCCTCCCCCCGCTTTTTCCGATGAAACCTGCCCCTTTTGCTGCCGTCCTCGCTCTAACCGGCACCGTGGTCACCGCCTCCTACTGGTGGGGCCATTCCCAGGCCACGGCGGCGGCCTTGGAGTCAACCCGGCTCCAAGTGCAGGAAGCAACCGCCTTGGCCAGTGCTTCCGCCAAATCGGCCGCGGAGCGCGCTGCTGCGCTGAAATCCACCATTCCCATGCCTGCCGGGATGGGAATGGATGACGCCGGCCTCGCGGGAATCTTCGGCGCACCGGGGCCACTGGATCGATTCCAAGGAATTTTCTCCCACATCCAAAACCTCCCAGCGGATCAGATTGAAAGTGAAATCCTCCGCGTCCGGGAGGCCATGCAAGCCGGCAGCATGGATCCGGACCGGTTGTTTGCGATGCACCTCCTGATGACCCGTTTCGGCCTCGAACAGCCGGAACGGGCAGTGACATGGTTGAACGGACAGGACATGATGACCCGCGGCTTTGGCACGGTCACGGTACTCGCCAGTCTCGCCAGCAAGGACCCGCAGCAGGCGGCCAAGTTTTTCAATGACCCGGACAATCCCATTCTGAAAATGCCCCGGGTTGGTTCCTTCGCGGCCCTCGGTGTGGCGCGGGAATGGTCCCGCTCGGATCCTGCCGGCGCTCTGGCATGGGCGAAATCCCTGCCCGAAGACAGCCGCGCCGGTGCTTACACCGGTCTCGTGGGTGGCATGATGGCCGAAGATCCCTTGGCCGCCACCCGCACCGCCCAGGAATTGCCTCCCGGCGAAGAACGCGAGCGCCTCATGGGCAATATTGCGGAAAACTGGGGGACCAAGGATCCCAAAGCTGCCTTGGCATGGGCCAATGGGTTGGAAGGTGAAGAGAAAACCGAGGCCACCAAAAAAGCGCTCAACGGCTGGGCCAATAAAGATCCCAAAGCTGCGGCCGATCATTTAGGGACCCTGCCTGCCGGGGAACGTGACAAATACACCGGCTCCATCGCTGGACGCTGGGCCAACCGCAATCCCGCCGAAGCCGCCGCCTGGGTCACCACCCAGCCGGAGGGAGATGGGCGCAAAGAGGCGGTGGGTTCCGTCATGGGCACCTGGTCGGAATCGGACCCCGAAAAAGCCAGCACCTGGCTGGTCGACCAACCGGCCGGTCCCAGCAAGGACACCGGCATTGTCAGCCTCGCCAATAGTCAGGTAAAGAGCGACCCCGAAGCGGCCCTGACATGGGCCGCGACCATCAACGATCCCACCACCCGCTCCCTTCAACTCAAAGGCAATGTCCGCCAATGGGCCCGCCGGGATGCCGCAGCCGCCACCGAATGGGTGACCACCGCTCCCGGATTGACCCCGGAGGAGCGCACGGAACTGATGCCGACGCCCAAATAAAAAGGCCCCCTTCAAGCATTACTATTGCTTGGAAACGGTACTGGCTCTCTGGTTATTCACCGGCAGCACATCCGTGACGTTGTTGGGATTCAGGAGCTGCGACCGGTAGGAAAGTCCATTGACCGCACGCGACAAATCAATCTGATTTACCGGAATGGACACGGTGGTGCTGGCCCCCGGATTCAGCGGGGGAATCTGATAGGCCAATTGCCCGGCGCTCTCGGTGATGTAAAGATTCATTCCGTTGACCGTGGAACCGCTCCGGTTTTGGATAACAAACTCCATCTGTCCGGTTTGATTATTATAATAGTGGCTGGAGACGGCGGTATCCACCCGGGTGGTGTCATTGCGGTTCATGGCCCACCCCAGATTGAGAATGCCAGACCCATACGCCGGATCGGCACCCGGCGCGCCACCATCACTGCTGTAGAGTTGGAGAATCTCCACGGCCTGCACCGCGGTCATGCCGGGATTTTCGCTGAGCATCGCGGCCACTCCCCCCGCGACAATCGGAGCACTGGCGGAAGTTCCATCAAACACCACCCGCTCGCCGTTCAACCACGCGGTATTGATCCCATAACCCGGGGCGGTAAACTTCAGCCCTTCCCCGGAATTGGAAAACGTGGCCTGCTGCTCCGACGCATCCACCGCCCCCACCGAAACCACCCTCGGATCGGCGGCCGGCCACGTCATCTGGGCCGCCTGGTCATTGCCCGAGGCCGCCACGATCACCACGCCACGAGCACTGGCATAATCAATCGCCGTGGTTAAAACCGATGAATTTTGGTAGGATCCCAAACTGATAATAACCACGGGTGACCCGGCATCCACCGCCTTTTGAATTCCCTTGGCCAGCGTGAAAAGATCGCTTGTCCCATCGGCGCCGGTCACTTTGATGCTCAGGATATCAGACGCAGGGGACACCCCCATGGCGTCAGGCGACTGCCCGGCGGCGAGACCGGCCACGGCGGTGCCATGGCCATCGCCCTCGCCATTGCCCAGCAATCCTTGACCAATATCCAAATATCTCACCCGGCCAAGGCTGCCGAAGGTGGCATCGGCGGCCACTCCACTGTCCAGCACGGCAATTGTCACGCCTTTGCCCCACTGGCTGTGGTCGCCTGTCACCCCCAGGAAGGGCAACATGTTGTCCCCAAAAGGCACTTCATTTTGAGCTGCGCGGTCCTCCTTCTCGGGCGTGCTGGGAAAATAGGCATTATAGTTGGCCCCGACATCGCCATAATCTGCCGCATTGGCCAGCAAATCACGCTGGAGCGCCCCCAGTTCATCGTAGCCCACTCTGACCATGCGGAAGCCATCCATCTGATCCAGCACCTTAAGGCCCGCCGCCGCCGCCCGGGCCAGGAAATCGCGATAAGCCTGTTCGGTTTTGAAAGTCAGAATCGCCTCATGATCCCTCGCCCCCTCCACCCCCAGACGCCGTTCCAGCAACGCCAGAATCCGGTCTGCCGCATCCGCCCATTGGCGGGCCAGCAGGAAGTCCATCCCGGAACCCGTATCAGCTCCGGCTTTTTCCCCGGGTTCCTGCGGAGGCCGCGAAGCCCCTGGTGCGAAGGCCCCACCCCGGAAAGCCGCCCATGACCCCCAACCCGCCGACCAGTCCCGCGGCAGCCACCATAGAAGCAGCCCCGCCAATATCCCCCCCAGAATGAGGGGCAACAACATCGGCAAGCGGGTTTTCATCACAAAAATATTAGCGTCTGCCTTATTGAGTTTCAATCGCCTGGATTGGTTCAAAATCTGCCCCGGAATGTGGAAGAATAGGGTTGAATAAACTGAGTCATGACAGACGTCACCTTTATGCCCGACCGTCCCCGTCACGACATCGCCCGTTTGTCCGCTGAATTCCGGATGCCGGGAGACTACGTCAGTCATGCGCCCTGTGGTCACGGCCATATCAATGACACGTACGAGGTTCGGGTCAATCAGGCCGGCACCGCGGTGCGATACATCCTCCAGCGCATCAACCATACCATTTTCACCCGCCCCGACCTCGTGATGGAAAACATCCACCGGGTGACTACGCATATCGCGGACAAACTGCATGAGGCCCGGGCCACCGATGTTTACCGCCGGGTGCTGACTCTCGTCCCCTGCCGCGATGGCCGCCGGTGGCATGAGGACTCCAATGGCAACCATTGGCGCGCCTACCTTTATGTGGAAGGAGCCGAAGCCCATAGCCACGTCAACAGCACCGCCCTCGCCGAGGAAGCCGCCAAATCCTTCGGCCGTTTCCAGCACCTTCTAGCCGACCTGCCCCTCCCCCGCCTCGCGGATACCATTCCGGACTTCCACCACACCCGCAGCCGCTACGATACCCTCATGCTGGCGGCGGAGGAAAACCGGGCCGGACGGCGTGGCCAGGTCGAGGAGGCGCTGGATTGGTGCCGCAGCCACGAATCCATGGTTGACCGGCTGCTGGATGGGCTCTCCAGCGGCCTTCTGCCCGAGCGTATCACCCACAACGACACCAAGATCAACAATGTCATGATTGATCACCACACCGGTGAAGGCATTTGTGTCATGGACTTGGATACCGTCATGCCCGGCCTCGTGCTCTATGATTTCGGCGACCTCGTCCGCACCACCGCTATTTCGACTGCGGAGGACGAGCAGGACACCAGTCTGGTGCAAATGCGCCTGCCCATGTTCGAAGCCCTCGTCCGGGGTTATCTCTCCAGTGCGCGGAGTTTCCTGACTGGGGCCGAGATCGACCACCTCGCCTTTTCCGGCAAACTCATCACCTTCGAAACCGGCCTCCGGTTCCTCACCGATTATCTCAACGGCGACCTGTATTTCAAGACCCGGCATCCGGAGCACAATCTGGAACGGTTCCGCGTCCAAGCCAAGTTGGTCGAGTCCATCGAACGCCAACAAAGCGCCATGGAGGAGGTTGTCGCCAGCGTCCGCGGCCAAAGTTGACCCCGCCTCCCGGCAATGCAGGGAGCCGCCCGCCGGCGGAGCCCGCTACGCTGCCCCACAATGTTCCGATGCTTCCGGTTTATTTGAGGAACTTCAAATGGCCCAGCCATTCTTCGAGACGGAGCGGCCATGCTCCGGCCGGGCTGGTGTTGTCCGGACGATAACCGAAACCGTGACCGGTATTGGCGTAGATGTGAAGTTCGGCCGGGACTTTGGCTTCCTTGTATTTCAGATAGAGCGCAGCCATGCCCTCGGAGATATCAGGACGGTCATCGGCGCCGCAGGCGATGAAGACCGGAGGCATTCCCGCCGCAACGGTGAAGCGCTTCGAACTCCCGGGGTAGATCAGAATCTGGAAATCAGGCCGGCTGCTCTGGCGTTCGACCGGATCGGCGGCGGCTGGTTGGCCAGGATCGGAGGCCATGGCGGCAAGGGCGGCGAGTTCACCGCCGGCGGAAAACCCCATCACGCCGACGCGGTCCGGCTGGACCCGCCAGGTGGTCGCATTTTGACGGATCAGGCGGAGCGCCCGGCGGGTATCGGCCATGGCGTGTTCGTCCACGGAATAGGCCGATCCAGGTTCGCGGGCGAGCCGGTATTTCAGGACGAAGGCCGCCATGCCGTGCTGGGCCAGCCATTCCCCGAGGGAATACCCTTCGTGCCCCAGACAAAGCTTCTGATGACCACCCCCGGGGGCGATCAGGATCGCCGCCCCGTTAGCCTTGTGCGGCGCCGGCAGATAGGGCGTGATGGAAGGATTGTGGACGTTGGTGACATTGCAGACTCCGGGATGGGGGGATTCGGTTTTTTCCGTCTCCGCCGCGCGGGCTTCAGACCCCGGAGCCCCGCCGGGCCAGAGCAGAATCGCGGCCGGCAGATCCGCGGCCTGACATATCACGACAGGAAGGCTGCACCAGGCGAGGAGAAAAATGCGGAGGGATCGTTTCATGAAGTGATTGAAGGATGGGAGTTGCCTCAAGCATCACGGTCCGGGTCCCCCCTTTTCATCATGGTCCGGTCTTTAATTTTGCAGCCCTTCCCCGATGGCCTCTGCGCTGGCCAAGGCCCAATCTCCCGTCACACGGCCACTAACGTGATATTCAACTGTCCGCAAAGCCGGGCGGTTTCCTCTTTTTCGAGCAGCAGGGTGCGGCCGGCCTCGATGGCCAGCACCAGAATGCCAGCTGCCGCGGCGGTCTCAATGGTTTTGGGACCCACCACAGGAACATCAAAACGGAAATCCTGGTTGGGTTTGCTGACTTTGACTACAGTGGCTTTGCCTTTGCCCATACTTCCGCCGCGCTTGATGCATTCGTTGGTGCCTTCGAAGGCCTCCACCGCCAGCACCGTACCACGCCGCACCACCACGGTCTGGCCAATGTCGAGGCGGCTGGTCTCGCGGGCGATTTTCAGGCCAAACACCACATCCAGCAATTCCTTGGGTTTCCGCACTGGACCATACAGATGCCCCGCAGCCGGCAGGTGATCCTCCAGGAAACTGATCGCCGGAAGCAGGGTAATCCCGTCTTTGGCCAGTTCATCCGCGATCCCGCCAAACAACGTCTCGGCGTTCCGCTCCTTCAGGCGGGCCAGCATCATCAACAGGCGCAGGTCCGGACTAAGGGCAAAAAGATTTTTGGGGGCGATCTGCCCGCACATCACCGCCTGTTTTACCCTGTGACGTTGGAAGAATTTGCTCAACTTCCCCAACTGCCCCACTTTCAACCACTCCCACGCCTCCATGCTGGCCTCCAACGCAGGGTCGGTTTCATCCACAAATGCCGCCACCGCCACACGGGCCACGCCGGCGCGTCGTGCGCCTGCGGCCATGGCAGCGGGGTAGACGCCGCTGCCGGCGATGATTCCCAGGATTTCCGGCACGTTCTGCATGGCTTCGATCAATCCCGCATTGCGCCTTCCGGCAAGAGAAAACCCGGCCGTAGCGGATCCTGCCTCCTCCGGTAAACGTCGAGGGCATACCTCATGGAAGGAAAGGCAATGTCATCAGGATCCACCGTCAGCGGATCCAGCCAGTGCACGCTGGCCACCCCGTCCAGCGCTTCCGGCACCTCATCCCCCCGCGCCCGCGCCACAAAGAAAAAGTCCAGCACCGGATAGGTCACGTCCTTGTAAAAATACAGATTGGTCTGCGAGCAGAGGAACCCGATACCTTCGGGGGCGAACCCCACCTCTTCCACAAACTCCCGCCGTACCCCCTCCTCAGCGGTCTCGCCCTCATCGACAAATCCGCCCGGCATGGCCAGCTTGTCCTTGGCTGGTTCCTTGGCCCGCCGGATGAACAACGCTTTACCGTCCGACCTTACCAGCAGCGCGGCGGTGGCACAGGTGGTATTGAAGTAATATCGGAAACCACAACTACCGCAGTCCAACGGCTGGCTGGCCCAGCCAGCGGGAAAGGGCACCCCACACGCGGGACAATAACGGAATTTCTGACTGGGATGCATCCGGACCACTCAAAGGAAACCCACGCCACAACGCAAGGGCGGGCATCGCTTTCCCTGCCGCGAAAAGTCCGTGCCGATCCAACCAATCCGTGCCATGCGTGAGTCCGGCCCTCCCCGGCCCCTCATCGACATCATGACGCTCCCCAACATCTCCCCCGGCATCGATCTGGTGGAAAATGCCCGCATCGCCGCCGCCATCGAACGTGGCGGGGATTCCTTCCTGCGCCGGACCTTCACCGAAGCCGAGACTGCGTATTGCCAGATTCACCGCAATCCCGCGCCCCGCTTCGCAGCCCGTTTTGCCGCAAAGGAAGCGGTGGCCAAAGCTTTTGGCACCGGCCTTGGCGAAGCGGCAACCTTCCGGGAAATCGAGGTGGTGCACCTCCCGGGCGGAGCCCCTGCCATCCAATTGCACGGGTCCGCCGCCGCTACCGCCCTGGCTCAGCGCGTCATCTCCATCGAGCTGAGCCTGACACATACCGATCACTACGCTGCCGCCATGGTAGTCGTGCAGCGTAAACCAGCCTGACTCTGCCTAATTACCACCCAGATCGAGCGCTTCGATGCCATACTTGGCCCCGATTTCCTTCAATTTCGCAGACGCTACTTCCCCATCCTTTTGATGGCCGGCCATGGCGGTTTGAAAAGCGGCCAATTTGGCGGCAATTTCCTGCTCGGCGGTGCCTCCCTTGGCTTTTTCCGCGGCCATATAGGTCTCCATCTGATCCACCGGCACCGGCAGATCATCGAGAGTAGTTTGCAGGCGGGTCATCACGCCGGTCATGGACTGGTAGGCTTCCGTCAGATCCGCCGGCAATCCCTCCGTCTTCACCGCCACCGCCCGCCTCACTAATTCGCGCAGGTTGTCCAAGCCAGCTGCCGGATCCTTCGATTCCTGATTGGCCTCCATGAAGGCCTTGATTTCCTTGATCTCCGATTTGAATCCGGCCAGAGCGGCTTCCTGTCCGTCAACCGGCGTCTCCGCAGCCGCAGGCGCAGGCGAGACCACAGGCGCTACCGCAGCCGGAGCGGCGGGTGCCGCCACAGGCGCCTCCACTACCGCTTCCTTCTTTTCACAGGAGGTCAGCAGAGCTGCTCCAGCTACTGATGTCAGGGCGAGACGCAAAGGGGAAAAAATCAGCTTCATTTGTTTCATGATAAAACTTTCACCTGCGTGACAGGGCAAGCGCAATTCCCACCGTGCACGACAAGGCTCCACTTTGCGGCCGATTGACGGCAAACCCATCCGTATCAGGCCCCCACAGTCTCTCCATGAAGTTCCCTCGGCCAAAAACGAACCCGGGGTCTACGGGATGGCCTGGCGGGAGACAGGCAAGCGCTGCGCCTTTTTGCTAACCGTGATAAACGGTGCCCGGAGATAGAGCGGTTCCGTCTCCAACTCCGCCAGACGGGCGACCGCCTCCACGGTAAGCCCCCCGGCGCGGCAGGCGAGGACATCGGCCCGTGGCTGCACCGCACGGGCCTGACAAAATGGCGGACTGACCGCATCCAGGGTGATCAACTGTCCCGGCCAGCCGGCAGTGCGCGCCGCGATGGCGGCCTCATCCTCCACCACCGGCGGCAAGGTGAGCCAGCCACTTTCCACTTCCGCATACCACCAGGCACCGCGCCGGGCATCGCCCGTCACCGCATAACGCTCCAAACCGTAAGCCTCCCCCACCGCGGTCAGGGAGGGCAGCCCGATTAACGGCACCTGATGTGCCAGACTGATCCCCAGCGCGGCGGCAATGCCAACCCGGATCCCTGAGTAGCTGCCGGGCCCGGTTCCTACCACGATCAAATCAGGAGGCCCCGCCTTCAACACCACCCTGAGGGGCTCAAAAATCACAGAATTATGGGACCGGTCACTGGTAAACTCTATCACCTCCACCGGCCGGCCCTCTTCATAACGCGCCACGCTGCCGTGCGCGGTGGAGGTCTCGATCGCCAAAATGGTATCCATGCCTTCTTCATGGGCGCAGCGGAAACCAAAAGCAACGAGGCGATTCAACTCCCGGCCTTCCTGATCCGTGCGGATCCCGCCAGGACTTTATTTCTCGCCTTTGGCCCGGGGTTCGGCACTGACGCGGTCCATCGCCCCGGAACTGGTCACGAAGGGCCCCCCCTCCAGCGGTGCGGTGTTGGTAAAGGCCACGTCCGGCATATCGGAAGGCAAACCACCCAAGGGGAAATCCTTGCGCAAGGGGTGGAAGGGATAACCGTCCCACATCAGGATACGCCGCAGGTCGGGATGCCCCGTAAACTTGATGCCCATCATGTCATAAACCTCGCGCTCATGCCAGTCGGCGGTAGGCCAGAGGTGGCTCACGGTGGCAACCTGGAGATCGTCCTCGGACACAGCAGTCTTCACCCTCAGATGCACTTTAGTGCTGAGCGAATACAACTCGTAAACCATTACGTAACGCGGGTCCTCTCCCATATTATCCACGCTGCTGATGTCCAGCAGGAGATCAAAAGCCAGCTCTCCATGGCAATACGTCATCACCGGCACAAGGGAGGCGGGCGTGAGGGTGATACTGGTCTCGCCACGGAAATCCGCGACGGACAGGATGGCCCCGGGAAATTTCTCCTGGAGGGCAGCGGCGGTTTCGGCGGCGGTCATGATGGGAAATCGCGGAAGGTTGAGTTGAACAAGGACTACCCGGAAATCGCGTCCACGAGTTCTTTTTTCTGGGCGAGGAAGGACTGTTCCCCCTGAATCTTCCGCTGAAGGCGCATGAATCCCTCGATCAGGGCTTCAGGCCGTGGCGGACAGCCCGAAATATAGACGTCCACCGGAATCAGGCGGTCAATCCCCTGCAGCACCGCATAACTGCGGTACATCCCGCCACTACTGGCACAGGCCCCCATCGCGATGCACCATTTCGGCTCCGGCATCTGATCCCAGACCCGCTTCACCGCGAGGGCCATCTTGTAGGTCACCGTACCGGCCACGATCATTACATCGGCCTGGCGCGGCGAAAAACGCATCACTTCGGCGCCAAAGCGCGCAATATCAAAACGGCTGGAGGCCGTGGCCATCAACTCGATCGCACAGCAGGCCAATCCCATCGGCATGGGCCAGAGCGAGTTTTTGCGCATCCAGTTCATCGCCGCATCCAACTGCGTGAAGATGATGTTTCCTTCGATCTTGGAGTCGTAGGCGGCGTGGGTAAGCTCAGTGGACATGGGTGAAATGCAGTTGGCGCGATCTTGGGAAATTAGACCCCGGCCCCCTTGCCGCAAGGGTATTGTGAAATTTTTCACAAGCCACTTGGGCGGCCGCATCAGGCTCAGCTGCCCTTTACGTCATAGCAGTGGATCAGCTCCTGATCCCGCAGGTAAAGCCGTCCATTCACGATCACCGGGTGCACCCAGATTTTGCCCTGGGGTTTGCGCTGGGTGGTCTGTGGGTCGAGGGTAAAGCGGCTTTTTTCCTTCCAGCCGGAGGGAGAAGCCTCCACCAGCGCCACTTCGCCGGATTTCTCATCCACACACACCAAATGGGCGGCCGCAAAACCGACCCCCCCTTTGCCGAGGGACTCATCCTTCCAGACGGTTTCCCCGGTGAGGAAATCCTGACAGGTCCAGCCGCCTTTGTCGGAGTGGCCGTAGAGTTTTCCATCCACCAGAATCACGCCGCCATGGTGGTTGACCATGTTGTTGTTTTCATAAACCACTTCCGGTTCCTTGCCGCCCAACTTCAGCAGGCGGCAGCCGATTCCGTAACCAGCCGTCACGTAGAGATAACCCTTGCTGTAAATCGGCGTCGGGATCACGGCCACCCGGCCGGGGAAATTCGCGGTCCACAGGATTTCGCCATTTTCCGGATCCACTCCAATCACTTTTTTGGTGAGCAGCTGCACCAACTGCTTTTTCCCTTCATGAGTGATCAGGATCGGGGAGGAATACTGGGCCTCCTCCTTGATGCCGGTGCTGCGCCAGAGCACTTTTCCGGTCTTTTTATCCAAAGCCGCCATCGTACCCTGATCCCCTCCGGGGGTGCAGATGACTTTGTCGCCATCGATCAACACCGATTCGGTGTATCCCCAGTTCTGCAACTTTCCGCCGAGATCCTTGACCAGATCGGCCTTCCAAAGAATTTTTCCATCCTTGGCCGCAAGGCAGCCCAACACTCCGTTCGCGGACAGGGTATAAAGCAGGTCCCCATCCACGGTCGGCGTGGAGCGCGGCCCATCCCCCCAATTATTGGGATAAACCCGGTTATCCAGCGGGACCGACCACTTTTGCGCACCGGTTTGAGCGTCAAGGCTGATCACATGCTCCCCGCCATCCTTCGCGCCCATCGTAAAAAGCTGGTCCCCCACCACAGAAAA
>CAIZWU010000080.1 GCA_903936775.1 uncultured bacterium
CATTGTAACCCCAATTCAACCCAAGTTCCCCGCTCCGCCACCCAATTCCATCCCCTCCGGCCCATCCTTTATAACTGTCCTGTGGGACGCCTGTGTGTTATTTTTGCAATCGCCCGCACGGATGATCCTGACTCCCATCCGTGGCCGTAGCTTTGACCCCGCCGGACGGCAGGAAGGGCTACCGGCCAGAAAGCAGGCCCCCCCGTAACAGGTGCCTCAGGCTGGTGGGGCGGAAATCAGAATTGTCCGGCGATACTGCGGATTAGGGTGTTCATCAGTTCGTCTGTGTAATTGGGCCGCGGATGGGCCGTGACTTCCCTGCTGCGTTCAAAGTCAGCTTCAAAGAGGCGTTGGCGGAGTTGCTGGATGAAGGCGGGGTCGCTGCAACCGATACTGAATTCGTTATTCACGTGGAGACTCAGGCGGTCGAAGTTGGCCGAGCCCACGCAGGCCCAGCCATCGTACAGGGCCGCTTTCACATGGGACATCCCCGGCACCAGATAGACGCGGATGCCATGCCGGCGCAGCAGGGGGATGAGGGCCCGGTTGTGGGCTGCCATCAGGGCATTGTCATTGCCCGAAGGCAGGACTACCCGCACGTCCACCCCGCGGTGCCTTGCGCGCACCAGTTCCGTGATGAAGCCGTGGTCACTCAGATAGGCATTCTGCAGCCAGACCGAGCGCTGGCACCGCCGCAGGGCCTCTTTTTGCGCCTGCCAAATTTCATGCCGCCACGCATTGGTGTAGAGTGGACGCACTGGGACCGCATCCCCGGGGATTGCTGCGGTGCGGGCCGCCGCGGCCGGGGAACTCCAGCGCTGGCGGGCGGCTGCGAAGTCCCCTCCCGGGCCATGGCGTGCCCAGGTCACGGCAAAATCCTGCTGGATCCAAGGCACGAGGGGGCCGCGGACTTCGATCATGAGGTCATGCCAGTCATAACGGTATTCCCGGCCGAAATTCATGCCACCCAGCCATGCCCGTTCGTCATCCACGGTAATGATTTTGGTGTGCGAGGCGGCGAGGCCCGACATCGGCATGCAGCGCACTCCGACTTCCGAACCGCGCCGCAGATAATTCACCATGTCCTGCGGTGGACTGAAGTCCGCCGGCATGGGGCTGTCAGGAACAGCGGTGGCGGCGGCGAGTGAGGCCGATTCATCCATCAGGATCCGGACGCGGATCCCTTCCGTGGACCGTTGGCGCAGCAACTGGGCGAGGCCCACGGCGTAGTCGTCGTTGTCAAAGATATAGAGTTGGATATCCACCTGGCGCCGGGCCTCCTGAACCGCTTGGATGAAGGCCGGGAAAAACTCCTCACCGCCCAATTGGAGCCGGAGCGAGGCGTGGGTGGCTGGAGCCGAGGCGATGTTGGTGAGGGCGGCGTCCCATGCCTGCAGATCCATTTCCGGCCGCAGGGCGAGGGGTGGAGGTGGAGTGGCCGGCAGATGCGAAAACAGGTGCCCCAGGCCGGCGCTGGCGATGCTGCCGACACTGGCCATGAGACGGGCACCGGAGGAAAAGGGGTTTCCCAGGGCCGCGAGCAGGTGGCTGCGCCAAACCAGGCTGGTGACCTGACGCACTATGTTGTTGCCGGCGGACAGGGATTGCAGGGGGGGGGCGATGGTGTCTTCCGGTGGCACGGAAAGAAACACCAGACGGCGGGCCTTGCGGTCCACAAAGGCCAGCTCCGGAAAAGTGCCGGTGAGCACCACGACCGGTCCGTCCCTCCCCGCCAGCCGGTCGAGGGCATCGTCGCGGTCGAGGAAAACTTCGTCAGCGAGGGCGCGGGCGGGAATGCGCCGGACGATTTTCAGGCGGGCGGGCCGCTGCGCCAGCGGAGTCAGGCGGCCCTTGCCGTCCACCCGGTGGGCGACGAGTTCCCTGCCACCTGCGAAGATTACAGTTCCCTCGGCTGGATCGGCTGGCGCCAGCCGCAGGGCGAGGGTATCGGCAATTTCGCGCCAGACCGCCGGGCCCAGCACTTTCACGTTTTGGGATGCCGCCTCCCCTGCCGCGACGGGCGGGCGGGCCCCGGATTGGAATGTCAGCGCCGAGGTGCCGGAAGCCCGCACCACGGCGGTGGCATAGGCGTCGTATCCTTTCAGAATGAATCTCAGGTCCAATCGTTGGCGGTCGGCGGAAATCCGGGCGAGCACGGTCCGTTCCACGCCTTGCCTCACTTGTCGGGTCTCGGCGGCCCGGTCCCGGTGGGGCAGCCGGCATCCGGGGCCCGCAATCACGGCGATCAGGCCGACGGCCAGCCGGATGAGGCGACGATGGCTGATCAGATGGCCCATGGCACCAGATCCCGTTGCGTCATCAGTAGCGCGAGCGTCGCCGCCGCTGACAAGATGGTCCAGACGATGATCCAGGGATTTCGCAGCAATTGTTCCGGTTCGAGGCGGGCTCCAATTTCGCTCATGGCATGGCGGAAGTAAGCGATGATCGCCATCACGATGATGGGGAAGACCAGCACCAGATTGTGCAGGGGAGGGTAGGAGGCGATGGCCAAACCGGCCCCGAAACAGAAGAGATTGGCATAGGTGATCATGGCGATGATCAGGCTGCGCTCGGTGTAGGTGCCGAGGCTCTTGCGGTAGAGACCACTTTTTTCCTGACCCCCGATGAAGCGGAATTCGGCATACCGCTTGCCGGTCATCAGCAGCCCTCCAAAGCACCACCATGCGAGGACGATGGTGAGAGGCGGCCATGTTCCGGGCCAGGGGGCGAGGGCAAACCAGCCAAGCCAGAGGCGGATGGGGTTGTTGAAGGATTCGGCAATCACATCCCACCACGCGCGGTCCTTCATCCGGACCGGGGGGATGTTATAAATCACGCCGCTCGCCAGCAGCATCGCGAGTGATAGGGTGTAGCCGGGATTGAAAAAAGCGAGGGAGAGGCCGAATCCCGCCGCGATCAGGGCACATTTGAAAGCCCAGAGCACTGGCACCTTCACCAATCCGGCGGCGACTCCACGGTGTTTTTTGGTGGGATGCAACCGGTCGAAAGGCGCATCCAGGATCTCGTTCAGGATATAATTGGCGGAAGCGATCAGGCACGCCGGCACGAGGGAAAAGGCGGCCCAGGCCAAGGTCGTGGTGCCCTGCCAAAGTCCCGGCAGCAGCACCACGGCCACGACGTGCCCGAAGAGGATGAAAATATTTTTCAACCAATGGTCAGGACGGGCGATTTTAAGATATTCGAGCACCGGGCGGGGAGGGATAAACTTCGATCGCCATCATGACTGCGGGTCCCGCGCTGTCATGCGGAAAAGTGGGTGGGAGGGCGCGGGGCCTGAGGCGTCGCCCCTTCGCGTTTTGGCACCGGTGACGTGGGGAGGCGTTTTGCTCCACCCGGAACGCCCCGATGCGGGTGCTTGAATGGCCGGAATCAGCTGTCCGGTCTTTTGCCTATGAACATGGCGTTACCCTGGAATCTGCGGCAACTCTGCTTGAAGCGCGGCTCAAGAGCCGGGCAAGCGCGGGCTTCGCCATGCTGGATGACCAGTGGATCGCCTTGGTTCTCCTTTGGTAATCTATAAAAGCTGCTCCGGCGGCTCTTCCAAGGGGGCTGGGCAACGGTAGGCGGACTCGATGGAGGCTTGGCTTTTGCGGTGCCGGATCAGCCGGGCAGGACGCTGAGGACAGCCGTCGGGGGTAATCAACGCGTAGCGGGGGCGGATAGTCCCGAGCATGGAGGATACCGGAAGCTGATGCAAGATGTGCGGATGGGGCCGGCCCGTCCGGACTCCGTTCAGGCTTCAGGGCCGGATATGCCTCCGGATCCGGAGGTGGCCTTGGGAAAGACCATTGAGCCGATGATGGAGGCCACCAGCACGAGGATGGTGAAGGCGAGGGAGAACTCGTTGCCGATCTTGTAGTCGGTGTGGCCCAGCAGCATTTTCACGCCGACGAAGGCCAGGATGAGACCGAGGCCGGGCTTCAGATAGTGGAATTTGTCGATCACTCCGCTGAGCACGAAGTAGAGTGAGCGCAGGCCCATGATGGCGAAGACATTGGAGGTGAAGATGATGAACTGGTCCTGGGTGATACCGAAGACCGCCGGGATGCTGTCGACGGCGAAGATGAGGTCGCTGATTTCAATGCAGATCAGGACGATGAACAGCGGGGTGAAGCAGCGTTTGCCGTTTTCTGTGATCCAAAACCGGTCGCCCACCCAGGTGGGAGTGAGGGGAAGGACACGGCGGGCATAACGCACCACAGGGTTGTTGGAAGGATCTTCCTCCTCCTCGGATCGGCTCCAGAGCATTTTGACGCCGGTGTAAACGAGGAAGGCCCCGAAGATATAAAGGATCCAGTAGAATTGATTGATCAACTGCACGCCGATGCCAATCAGGATGAAGCGCATCACCAGGGCGCTGAGCACGCCCCAGATCAGAACCTTGTGCTGGTATTGCGGGGGGACGCCGAAGTTCCGGAAAATGAGGGCAAAGATGAAGACGTTGTCCGCGCTGAGTGATAATTCGATGAGATAACCGTTAAAAAATTCAAGCCCCTTGGTCTGGCCGTGGGAGTTCCAGATCCAGATACCGAAGCAGGTCGCGAGGGTGGCCCACACGCCGGTCCAGGTGAGGGCCTCGCGGAAGGAAACGGTGTGCGACTTGCGGGTGAAGATGCCGAGATCGATGGCAATCATGCCGAGCACAACGACGGCAAAAACGATCCAGAAGATGGGGGAAACAGACATGGTGGTAAGAAAGAGGGTGATGCACCGCCATGAGGCCTGGTGCCACCTGAAATTTCACTTTTCCTGCCCTGGCCAGGGGCATTCAGTCCTGTTTGAGCCACTGCACGGCATCAATGATGACATGGCCATCGGTGCCGGCGTTGGAGATTTCCACGCTATTGGCTCCGGCCTTCAGATTCCAGGTGCCGAGAGGATGCAGCAGGCCCTTCACGGATGGGGCGAGGCGCTGGTTGACCACGACCTTCACGGGGCCGGAAGCCGTTCCGACGGTGACGGGCACATTGGAAGCCCGGTTGGGGAGTGCGGTGTAGGCGAGGCGGACCGTGTAATTGCCATCAGCCGGAAGGGTCGCGGTGAAGACGGCGCTCTGCTGGCCTTTGGCCTGATTGTCGTCGTGGGCATAGTCTTCGCCGTGGAAGGGGTGGGCCGCCTGGCTGAGGGATTCGAAGCCGGACAAAACGGCGGCCTTCTGGTCCACCACGATGCCATCCAGTAAGAGGGGAGGCGGCAGATTGGCGGAGGCCGGGCCGGCGGATGGGATAAAATCGAGCACCTGCCGGTCGGCGAGCAGTTGAGTTTTCAGCTTGGCATAGTCGATGCCCTGCACGGTCGTTTTCTGCTGGATGGCATGCACCGCCGCGGTGGCGGAGCTCTGGCCGAGGACCATGAAGACGGGTTCCATGCGGATGCTGCCGAAGGCGATGTGGGAGGAACTGAGGACCAGCGGGGCCAGCAGGTTGGTGCATTCGGCAGCCCGGGGACGGATGGTGCGGTAGCTGATGGGATAGGGTTTGCTGCTGACCTGGATGTCTCCCTCGTTGCGCACTTTGCCGTCGGCGGTGAGGTGCCGGCGGACATTGTGGGAGTCCATGTTGTAGGCCCCCATGCCTACGGAATCTTCGATCACTTCCTGGCGCAGGCAGTTCTTTTCCGTCATCACATAATCACTGATCATGCGGCGGACTTCCCGGACATAGAGCTGGCGGGGCCAGTTTTGGTTGTCCGTAAATTCATCGGCGGCAAGGCCGAGGCGTTGGAACTCGGCCCGGACTTTCCCGGGGACCCGCGGATTGTTGGCGAGGGTCCACATCAGGCCCTGGGTGTAATCCCGGTGCTCCTGGATGATCCGCTCCCGGGTGGCGTAGTCACCCTCCGGATAACCATAGTTCATGCCGATGTTGTCAGTGCTGAAGGCGAAATTGTTGTTGGTGTCTGTCTTGCGGTTGGGCATGAAGATGGGATTCCAAGGCGCCCGGTGGTCGCCGGCCTCGAAGTTGCGCAGCAGCAGTTCGAAGGACATCGGATTGTAGTTGGCAGGCTTCGGCCAGGGGACCCGGTTGGCTGGGACGTCGGTGGTGGTCAGGCGGAAATTATACGCTTGGAGACGGTGGTCGCCGCTGCCATCCGGTCCGGCGGCGTCCGTCTGAATGCCGGGGAGGACCCCGCTTTTGGAATCGCCGGGGATGATCCACGGATCAACGTCCTTGATGAACTGGTGTTTCGTGGCGCGGGCGGACTGGACGCCATTCAGGGTTTCGTTATAGACGCTGTTGGCTTCGCGTCCTACATGATAGGAGACGCCGGCTTTGGCCATCAGATCGCCCTCATAGGTGGCATCGATAAACACGGCGCCGGCGAAGCGGGCCCCGCTTTCCATCACGATTTCCGTGATTCTGGCACCGTCCTTCCGGACCCCGTTTTTCAAATCCAGCCGCTCCCCTGTAATCACGGGGACCCCGGCTTCCTGGATCATGCCGGAGAACGTTTTAGTGGCCACGCCGGGCTCGAACGTCCATTGCGTGTCCTCCCCGTTGTCCTTGGGACGGGCGCTGTGGATCCAGACCTGCTCTTGTTGGTAGTATTTTTTGATGCGCTGGTAGAACTCGCGGGACATGCCGCCAATGGCCCCTTTGTTTCCTATATCGGTCGCTCCGAGCCCCCCGGTGGTCAGGCCGCCGAGGTGGCGGGTGGGCTCGATCAGGATGACGCTGTGTCCGAGGCGTTTGGCCTGGATGGCAGCGCTGATGCCGCCGGAAGTGCCGCCATAAACGATGAGATCCGCCCTTTGGGGTTCCGCGGCCGGGGAGCCAGCCGCCAGCGAAAAGATGAGGAAAGCAGGCGGGATTGGAGATTTCATAGGACAGGGCTGGGAAGAGATGGATTGGGGCGGTGGCGGCGACTATGCCCGCTGACTTACGGAGCAGGAAACACATTCTTGCCGGAACTGGGCGCTTGGTGGACAATGCCAGCCAATGAGCATGCCCCCTCCGGTTCCGTCCGACATGCCCGAACCTCCGCCGATTCCCGGAGCGATCCCTCCGGTGCCCCCGCCGATTCCGGAGCAACCTTATCTGCCCATCCCGCCTATCCCTTGGGGCAAGCCCCCGGCAGGGCCGCCGCCTGTTCCCGGGGCGAGTGACATTGGCACCCGCGGGTTACTTTATGGTTGCCTCGGACTGCTGGCATTGATGCTGCCACCGCCAACTATCTGAAAGCGCTGGAAGCCGCGGAATTCGGGGGGGGCAGGAATCGACTTCCACCAATGGCCGCAAAGTGGTGTCGCTGCAAGCTACGGCCGCTCTGGATGGATGAGGCAGCCAGCGCATTGTCATCCACCTGATGGAGCAGGGAAAGGCGGCTACTACCGTGAACCTCGATTATTTCCAGGACGCGGCGGCCGGGGACGAACCCGTTGAAAAGTAGGCACCGCTTCCGGTTCAGGCCTCACTTGGGCCACAACCAGGCCAGGTAGCCCGCATAGACTACCAGCAGGGCAGCGCCCTCCCAGCGCCGGATGCGGAATCCTGTCCAGGCAAGCACCAGCAGAAGCACCGCGGTGCCGGTCATGACGTAAAAATCCACCGTGGAAATACCCGGGGCATGGATCGGCTTTGCGAGGCTGGCCACCCCGGCGATGCCCAGAATGTTGAAAATGTTGGATCCAATAATGTTGCCCACCGCGATGTCAGCTTGTTTACGGCAGGCGGCGAGGAGGGAAGACGCCAATTCCGGCAGGCTGGTGCCGATACTGACGATGGTCAGGCCGATTAAAGCCTCGCTGACCCCCCACATCCGCGCCAGATCCGACGCCCCAATCACAAAGGCCCGGGATCCGGCCACCAAGACGGCGAGTCCTCCGAAAATCAGCAGGGCGATCCTGCCAGGCGACAAAATCAGCCCTTCGGCAAGGCTGCATACTTCCTCATGGTATTCCTTTTCGACTACCTTGGTTGCGGTTCTTCCCGCCAGGCGTATGTTTACCCAGGTGTAAATCACCGCGAGGGCCACCAAAAGTCCCCCCTCCCAACGCTCAATCCGGAAATCGCGGAACATCCAGAAAAACAACAAGCTGACCCCAATCATCACCGGGGTGTCGAACTTCAGCAGTTGGAACTCCATTTTAAGCGGTATGATCAGAGCCGTCAGGCCGAGGATGAGGGCGATGTTCAGAATATTGGAACCCACGACATTCCCAATCGCCAGATCCCCCTCGCCATTCAAGCTGGCGACCACACTCACTACCATTTCAGGACTGCTGGTTCCATAAGCCACCACGGTCAGTCCGACCAGGAGCGGAGGCAGTCCAAGGCGCAGCGCCATTGCGGTGCTTCCCTTCACCAGCCATTCAGCCCCAAAGTAGAGCGCCACAAAGCCCGCCAGAATCAAACACGCACTTAACATAAGACACCTTACTACGCCCAGATCCGGAAAATTGGCGGCTACAAAATAAAGCCGGTTTTCCAGCGCCTGTGTGGAAAGTAACGTTTCCATGCCGGGCTGGCCATTGTGCGTCTGTCCGTGAGTGGACAAATAAAAGGGTGCCTCCCAGCCGGGAGGCACCTTCTGCAATTTTATCCGTCGGGGATCAGGCGATCCTGACTTCGATTTCCTTGGGGGCCACGGTTTCGCGCTTCGGCACGGAGATGGTGAGCACCCCGTTTTTGAATTCCGCACTGATGCGTTCACCATCAGCGTCCTTTGGCAAGCTGAAGCGGCGCTGGAAGGCTCCGAAGCGGCGCTCGCTGAGGTGGGCCTGGCTGCCTTCAGCCAATGGCACTGCGGGACGATCCCCACTGAGGGTCAGGACTCCCTCACGGACCATGACTTTGACCTCGTTGCTGCTCACGCCTGGTATTTCGACGCTGAGTTGGTACTGGTTTTCAGTTTCGATCACATCTACGGGAGGCACCCAGCCTTGTGGAACTGAGGCCGATCGATCGCCGAAAAGGGCATCGGCAAGCGTGAAGAGACGGTTGGCCGAAAGGCCATAAGGACGGGCAGGGTAATTGATGTTCATGGTGTTTTGGTTGGGTTGTTGGTTCAGGGTTCGATCTCATTGGGAACACAGATCCGGTTGTCGCGTAAGCCGTGCCAGAGAATTCAGGGTAGATGTAACCGATTGATCATGAGTGATTTGAATTAATTTTCGAGGTTGCTGTTTCGCGAATGATGGTGAAATATAGTGCCGAAAAGACGCAATCATTGTTTCGTTCAAGACTTGCCGGGTGTGTCATTGTGACCCTTTTCGCGGATTCCCCAAATGGAGGTGCCGCAGGAGGGCGGTCCCGCATTTCCCCATCGCTCCATCGGTGATTTCCTTAGTGGGAAGGATTTGCATCCCAAGCCCAACTTCGATTAGACTCATCTTGATAAATTCTTTTCCATGAAATTCCGGCTTCTGCTTACCCCGCTGCTCCTTCTCTGTGCCCTTCAACCGCTGAGGGCCACCGATGCCGTGAGCGGGAAAGTCGACCGGTTCGTGGAGGACGGTTATCAGAAACATAAAATCACGCCGAATGCGCCGGCTTCCGATGAGGTCATCGTGCGGCGCCTTTATCTCGACATCATTGGCCGCATTCCCACCCAGGATGAGGTCCGCGCTTTCAATGAGTCGGCGGATCCTGCCAAACGCAGCCTCCTGATTGACCAACTCCTCGCCTCCGACGGTTACGTCAGCCATTGGTATAACTGGTGGAGCGATATTCTCCGCGTCCAGACCGGGGGCCGCGATGAGTCGGGAACGGCCTATGCCGAGTGGATCAAGAAATCGCTCAAGGCCAATGTGCCGTATGATCAGTTTGTGAAGGAGATGATCACGGCGAAAGGCTTCGTCTGGGAAAATGGAGCTGTTGGATATTATGTGCGGGACGCCGGCATGCCGCTCGATAACATGTCCAATACGGCACAGATTTTTCTGGGCACCCGGCTGGTCTGTGCCCAGTGCCACAATCATCCTTTCGACAAGTGGACCCAGAAGGATTATTACCAGATGGCGGCCTACACCTATGGGGTGGACGCGGAGATCAATCCACGTTCGGTTTACCGCAGGCTGGCCGAGCAGGAAATGAAAGCGGGGCGCCGTCTTGAGCAGGACGAACAGCGGTCCATGAATCGTTTGATCGATGATATTCTGGAGCCCCTTAAATATGGGGTGCAGGAAACGGAGCGGGGCATCAAACTTCCGGGCGACTACAAATATGATGACGCCAAGCCGGGGGAATATGTGAAGGCAAAAACCATTTTCGGTGACAAGGCCAGTGCCAGCCGTGACCCGCGGGGCCACTATGCTGAATGGCTGACCAGTTCCGAGAATCCCCGTTTTTCGATGGTTATTGCCAACCGGCTCTGGAAGCGGACCATGGGAATGGGCTTGATTGAGCCCGTCGACGATTACAAGGACGAGACCTCGGCCTCCAATCCGATGTTGATGAAGTTCCTTGCCGACCAGATGGTGCAGATGAAATTCGACACCAAGCGGATGCTCCGCGCCATCTACAACAGCCGGACCTGGCAGCGTGAAGCCACCCGCTCCGAAGTGGCGGAGGACCAGCCCTATTATTTTCAGGGGCCACTGTTGCGCCGGATGACGGCCGAGCAAATTTGGGACAGCCTTTGTGCCCTGACGATTCCCAATCCGGATCAGCGCATCCGTGGCGAAGGCTACCGCAACCGCCTCGAAGGCATGAAGAACGAAGCGGAACAGCTCAAGGCCTGCTCGCCCCAATCGATTGTCGCCATTGCCCGCAAGTATGCCGAGTTGGATATGGAGCTCGAAAAGAAAATCCGCCTCGCCCGGGGGCGGCTCACCTCCGCGCGTGAGGAAGGCGAGAATGAGGACACCAAGGCGGCCCAGCAGGCCCTCAATGTTTTGAACGAGGAACGCGACGGCCTCGCTCTCAAGGCCCGCGCTGAATTGATTGCCAATGAGTCCGGCAAAACGAAGCCAGGCTTTGTTTCCAATCTCAAACCCGTCTTGGCGACCAAACCGGCCATGATGGATGACAAGACAAAAACCGCGGAAACCATGGCCGCCACGGCTGACCAATGGAAGGGATATGGCGATGAATTCTTCCGGGCTTCGGAATTGTCCTCGCCCGCGCCCAACGGGCATTTCCTGCGCGAGTTTGGGCAGAGCAACCGGGAGGTGATCGAGAACAGTTCCTATGAGGCTTCGGTCAGTCAGGCGCTGAACCTGATGAATAGCCCCCTCTTCAGCAAACTCACCCAGGAAAACACCATCCTGATGCAGCGCTTCCGCGGTGCCAAGGACGACGAAGGCCGGGCCAACGCGATCTGGCAAAGCCTGTTCGGGCGCCTGCCCACCTCCACCGAGCGCGCCATCGCCGCTGAAACCGTAGCCGAAAAGAAACAGGACGGATGGCAGGACATCATCTGGGCTCTGCTCAACAGCCGCGAATTCGTCTTTATCCAATAGCTTACGGGGCTGCCCACCCCTCTTTAAATCGAAACCATCCTCAAACCACCTCCATGAACGACTCCTTCCTCCGCAACACCGACGAACACAGCCGCCGCCGTTTCCTTTCCTACGCCAGCAAAACCCTGCTGGGAGTGAGCATTCTCCCCACCATGGCTCCGCTGGGAGCCTTTGCTGCTCCGGTCAAAAAGGACGCGGTAGCCAGTGCGGCCCCGGCCACTCCGGGCCGCAAGCCCACCGCGCGGAATATCATTTATCTCTACATGGCGGGCGGGATGACCCACGTCGATACCTTCGACCCCAAGCCGGGCGCAGGAGAAAAAGTTGCTGGTCCGGTTAAAGCCATCGACACCGCTGCCGATGGTGTTCAGATCTCCGAATACTTCCCGATGCTGGCCAAACAAATGGACAAGGTTGCCATCCTGCGCGGCCTCTCCACCACTCAGGGCGCGCATGATGAAGGTAATTATTTCATGCACAGCAGCTACACGATGCGAGGCACCATCCAGCATCCCGGCATCGGCGCGTGGCTCCAGCGGATGGAGGGAAAAACCAACCGGACCTTGCCCGGCAGTGTCTGCATCGGCGGCGGTTCCGTGGGTGGCGGAGCCGGGTTCATGGAGAGCAAATTTGCCCCGCTTTACGTGGGTAGTCCCACCTCGGGTGTGCCGAATAGCAAAAGCAACGTCAGCACCGGCGAGTTTGAGGACCGCCTCATGCTGTCCAACAAGTTCGATCAGGCCTTCCATGAGCGCTACGACCAGAAAAAGGTGCGCGCCTACAGCGATATGTATGACGACGCGGTGCGCCTGATGAAGAGCGAGGACTTGAAGGCCTTCGACCTCAGTGGTGAGTCCGCCGAAGTCCGTGCCGAGTATGGCGACAACGGATTTGGCCAGGGCTGTCTGCTGGCCCGGCGGTTGGTTGAAAATGATGTGCGCCACGTCGAAGTCACTCTCGGAGGCTGGGACACCCACAGCAATAATTTCCAGGCTGTGGAAGGCCTCGCCGGCACTCTCGACAAAGCGCTGGGAGCCCTGCTCAAGGATCTCGAACGGCGCGGCATGCTGGAGGAGACCATGGTGGTCCTCTGCACCGAGTTCGGCCGCACGCCCTACATCAACGAAAACGACGGCCGGGACCACTACCCGAAAGCTTTCAGCGCACTCATGGCAGGTGGTGGTATCAAGGGTGGCACCGTTCATGGCCAGACCAACGAAATGGGCACGGAAGTTGTGGAAGGCAAAACCGCAGTTCCTGATTTCAACGCCACCATCGCCTACGGCTTGGGTTTGCCACTCGATCAGGTCATCTACAGCCCGTCGAAGCGGCCATTCACCATCGCTGACAAAGGCCAGCCCATCGTTTCCCTCTTCGGCTAGTGCGGGAGGGCCGGGAACTCCGGGTTCGGCTTTCATGACTTCTGATGGCCGGCCCCGGGGCCGGCTCCGGCCGGATCTGCTCCTATCACTTGCCAAGGTGCTCAAAGACGCGTAACCGGAAGTAAACCGGTTCCCGTTTCCCCCTATGCTGGATTCTCTCCTGCAATTCCTTGAGTTTCTTCCGGCTGGACTGCTTTTTGCCGCAGTTTGTCTGGAAGGGTTTGTGCTTTCCCGGCGTGACCGCGACAGCGAACCTGCCGTGCTCTGGCTGCTGTATTGTGCGGCGGTTGCGGCCGCGCTGGTGAGTGTTCTCGGCTTCACCCTTTATTTTACCAGGATTGATCCGGAGGGACTGAAATCGGGGCTGTGGTCTGGCCTGCTGGCGGCTGCCGCCAGTGTGGCCTGGATGTTCAAGCGCGTGGCCCGGAACCGGTCCTTCCTGCTCCTGCGCGAGCGGTTCTATGACACTTCCAAGGCCAACCGGCCTCCCTGCCGCAAGCCCTGGCAGGCATTTCTCATCATCGGTTACCGGGCCACGCTCGCCGCGGCCCTGACCTGTGGGGTGCTGGGCCTGTGGCAAAGTGGGGCCACAGTCCCGCGGGATCAAGGAGATCATCCCGCCACCGCCGGAGCTTCCAGTGCGGCAGCCGCCCCGGTCGCGGCAGCCGTCCCGGTTGGGCCGGTGGTTCCAGTTGATGATTTGGTCCCGCGGCCTCCCGCGGCCCCCGCTTCCGGAACGCTGCCCATGGTAGATCCAACCCGGTCTGAAATTCCCTCCGCAGATGCCTCCGCAGTGGCTGCCTTGGCCACTTCCGCCGCCCTGACGACCGGCGCTTCCGCCGCTACTCCAGCCGTAGGAGCCGATCCTGCGGTCCCCGTCGTGGCGGTCGTTCCCGAGCCACCCAGCCGCCCGGTTTCCAAAAACAGCCTGTATTTTTCCAAAATCCGCCCCATTTTTGCCAAGTCCTGCATTTCCTGCCACGGTCCCAAAAAACAAAAAGGCGACCTGCGTCTGGATACTCCGGATTTCATCCGCGCGGGCGTGAATGGCAAACCGGTCATCGTTCCGGGAGTCCCGGAGAAAAGCCGCGTTTATCACGTCACCGGTCTCCCCCAGGACGATACGGATTTTATGCCGCCCAAAGGCACCCCCCTCAACACCAGCGAGCGTGCGGTGCTTGCGGAATGGATTAAAACCGGGGCCGACCTTGGCGACGGGGTTTCCATTCCTGCCGGGCACGACGGGATTTTCCTCGTCGATACCCTTGCGGCAAACCTCAGTGCCCCCGATCCCGCCATTATTGAAGACTTGAAAAAGGACCACGTCGTGATCCGCGCCCTCTCTAAAAACGGCTTTGTGCTCGAGCTGGATTTCAGCCATAGCGACCGGGCCCAGGGGGATCTCAAACTCAGTCAGCTTGGTCCCATTGCCCGCCACATCTATGCGATCGATTTCAGCCGCACCCGCATCACGGATGCTGATCTCGGACAACTCCTGCCGATGAAGAATCTCTCCCGCCTGTTGCTCAGCCGGACCGGGATCACCGATGCCGGCCTGAATGCGCTGAAAAACAACGCCAGTCTCGAACAGATCAATCTCTACGAAACGGCAGTGACCGATGCCGGTCTGGCGACCCTGGCGAGCCTGAAATCCCTCAAAAAGGTCTATCTCTGGCAATCCAAAGCCACCCCGGAAGGTGCTAAACAACTCCAGGAACAGGTTCCGGGCCTGGTGGTGAGCATTGGTCAATAAGCACCACTAAATTGCCTGCATTTGGGGCGCGGAATCCGTCAGGATCAGCCGGCCAGCCCCCTTGCAAGGTGGCCGAGGATGGCGATGGAACGTTCGAGCAGAGGACTCCATGGGTAGCCGCAGTTGAGGCGGATGAAATTGCGGTAGCCGCCGTCGGGGGAAAAGAGCGGGCCGGGGGCGAGGCTGATCCCGGCGCGGCGGGCTTGTTTCCAAAGTTCGATGGAATCCACCTGGGCGGGAAGTTCACACCAAAGCACAAAATTTCCCTGAGGCCGGGAGAGTCCGATCCCTTCCGGGAAGCTGGCGACGACCGCTTCCCGGGTGCGCTCCACTTGGATACGGTAGGCCTGGCGCAGGGTGCGCAGGTGGCGGTCGTAGCCTCCGTGTTTCAGAAATTCCGCCACGGCGAGGGTAGGCAGGGTGGCGTTGGCGAGCGAGCTGTTTTTCTTCAACCGCAGCAACCTTTCCTGCCAACGTCCACCCACGATATATCCAACACGATAGCCCGGTGCGAGCGTCTTGGAAAAGGAGCCGCAGAGCAGGACGGAACCGTCAGGATCAAAGGCTTTGAGACAGCGCGGGCGGCTGCCCTGATGTTGGAGGTCACCGTAGATATCGTCTTCGATGATGGGAATGCCACGCGGTGCCAGCAAATCGATCAGGGCCCGCTTCCGGGCTTCGGGCATGAGGGAACCGACCGGGTTCTGGAAGTTGGGAATCAGAACACAGGCGGAAATTTTGGTTTTCCGGAGGGCCCCCGCGAGGGTGTCGAGATCCAGTCCATTCACGCTGTCCACCGGGATGGGCAGGGCTTTCAGCTGCTGATCGCGCAGGGTGCTGGCGATGCCGAAATAAGTGGGCGTCTCCACTGCCACGGTATCGCCGGGCATGCAGGTGGCGCGCAAGGCGAGGGAGATGGCTTCGGTGCAGCCGTTGCTGATCATGAAATCTTCCGGTTGGAAGCCGCAGCCCCAGTCGAGGGAGCGCCGCGCCAGTTCCCGGCGCAGCGTTTCGCTGCCAGGCACCACGTCGTAGGAGAGACCGGCCCCGGGAGCGCGGCGGGCGATGGCGCCCATGGCGCGGGCAAGTTTGTCTCCCGGCAACAAATCCGGGCTGGGCAAAGCGGCTCCCAGAGGCACCAAGGCGGGGTCACTATGGTCGGAAAGAATGGTGTCCAACGGGTCCAGGCTGGCGAAATCGGTGACCTTCCGGATCCGGCGGTCCCACCCCGGGGTCCTGACAATATCGGCCCGGCGGATCTTCACGAAATAACCGGATTTCGGACGGGCTTCGATCAGCCCGCGATCTTCCAACGTGGCATAAGCATTCATCGCCGTGGGAACACTGACTTTCTGCTGGCGGCTGAACTGGCGGATTGAGGGCAGGCGGTCGCCCGGGCCGAGGGATTGATGCTGAATCATGCCTTCCAGCACTACGGCCAGACGGAGGTAAAGTGGGCCTGATACGGGGGGGGCAGGGACGGGCATGGATGAATGATCCAAGGAGAAGGGCAAAAGAGCCAGATACAGCTGGCGGGAAATACAGGTTGCACAGATCTTGAAAAATTGAATCTGTATAAGCAAAAAATCTGGCCGGGTAAATCTGTTAAACTTGGTGGACGCAGGCAGGTTGGAAGAATGAAGAGCATCGTTTTCCTATGCCAGCCGGTCTCCCTCTGTTTTCCTGCGGCTGACAGTCCGCCGGCTCCGCCAAAGAGTTTCCGGGCCACCGGCAAGGCAGCGCCTGAACGATCCATTCCGGGGCCACTCCAGCGGTGCCCGGACCGGGTCATCCGGCTGGAGCGTGCCACTGGGGTCTCCGGAATTCTGGTGGAGCGCGGGGTGGTGTGGGTGACGGAGACGCCCGCCGCGGGGGGGATCCCGTTGTGCCAGGGCGGATACCTGCCTTTCCGTGGCGATTGGCCTGTCAATCTGCAGGCGATGACAGAAGGGTCTATTATTTTAAGATAACGCAGTGGCCGATGAATGAATCCATTTCCATCTCCCCACCACGGGTTGACCCTGTGGTGCTTCGGCTTGCTGCGCACAAAGCCCCGCTGGGACTGGTGCTGGCGGCTTTTGCTGCGGTTTACTTGATCTGGGGATCCACTTACTTCGGTATCACCATCGCAGTGAAAAGGATCCCGCCCTTTCTGATGGCGGGTTCGCGATTTTTGCTGGCGGGAAGTTTCCTCTACTTTGTACTGCGGCGGCGTGGCGCATTGCCACCGACCCGGCCCCAGTGGGGAAGCGCGGTCATCATCGGCGGACTGTTGCTGCTTGCTGGCAATGGCGGGGTCAGCTGGGCACAGGGCAGGGTGCCCTCCGGGGTTTCCGCCCTGATTGTGGCCTCGGTGCCGCTTTGGATCCTGCTGGTGGACTGGTTCCGCCCGGGCGGGCGGCGTCCTGGTGGCTTGGTATGGTGGGGATTGGCTGCGGGAGGCGCCGGGGTCGTGCTGATCATGGCGAGCCGGAATTCCCTCGGCCAGCGGGCCACGGACCCGTTGGGGGCGATAGTGCTACTGGCTTCCGCGTTTTGCTGGGCCTTGGGATCGATCTACTCCCGGCATTCCGCCAAGCCGGACTCGGCTCTGATGACAGTCGCCATGCAGATGCTGGCGGGGGGCGTGCTGCTGCTTCTGACCGGGATTTTATTGGGGGAGGGGCAGCGTTTTCAGGTTTCCGCGGTCACGGAGGATTCCGCCTGGGCCTTTCTCTATCTGACGATTTTCGGGTCGTTGACCGGCTACACCGCTTACGTTTGGCTGCTCCAGGTCAGCACTCCGGCCTTGGTTTCCACCTACGCGTATGTAAATCCCTTCGTCGCGGTGCTCCTGGGGCATCTCGTGCTCAAGGAAACTCTCCCACCTGCGGTGGCGGTGGCCGGGATACTCATCCTGGTTTCCGTGGTCCTGATTACCCGTCCGGTCCGGGGAAATCGTGGCGGTTGACCGGAAATGAGCGTCAGAATAGGGCGCGGCCCGGCCTTGGGGAAAAGTCCAGACGGCATTTCTGGACCGTATCCCGGGGGCGGGAACCGGGCGGAGCGGAGTAAAAAAAGCTCCAAACCCAGTTTCCTCTTGCGTGGGGGGGTGGTATTTCTATTTTCGAAATATTACGCAGGTCCAGAGCCATCCTGTATGACCGTTCCCGCCACTATCCCGACAAGATTTTTCTAATTCCGCTTGTGAAAAATTTCACAAGCCTATACTCCTTCCAGACCCGACTCTGAAAATGGCCAACACCTTTCCCCGCTGGACAAATACCCTGCCTCTGAAGCTCCTTGTCTGCTTCCTCTTTATGGGTGCGGGGATTGCTGGTGGGGTGACGTATTATTTTACCCAAAAGTATACCCGCGTCGGCTACATGCCATCGCAGCCCATTGCTTTTTCGCACAAAATCCACGCCGGACAGTTGGGCATGGATTGCCGTTACTGTCATAGCTTCGTTGAGCAGTCCGGCCACGCCAACGTTCCCTCCAGCAGCACCTGTTGGAATTGCCACCAGCACGTCAAGACCAACTCCCCGCAGATCGCCTTGATCAAGGAAAGTGTCGATACGGGCAAGCCATTGGAATGGGTCAAGGTTCACAACACTCCTGACTACGCCTACTTCAACCACAGCGTCCACGTGACCGCCGGGGTGTCTTGTGTCAGTTGCCACGGCAAAATCAATGAGATGCCAGTCGTTTTTCACGACCAGAGCCAGAGCATGAGTTGGTGTTTGGATTGTCACCTTGCTCCTGAACAGCACCTCCGTCCGATGGACAAAATCACGAATTTGAATTGGACGGCCAAATCCGAAGGGAAAGACCAGAAGGAGATGGGTCAGAAACTCAAAGATGCCTGGCACATCGAGCCTCCGGTCAACTGTGCTGGTTGTCACCGTTAAGTCACCCTGACGTCCGTCGCCCCTACCACCCCATTTTTGTTCAATGAAACGCGTTTGGCAACATCCCGCAGAGCCCACCACCGGCAAGCGCTATTGGCGCAGCCTGGGACAACTGACCGGCCAGGAATCCTCCCAGCGATGGCAGGACCGTGAATTCCAGGACGGCGCCGCCGTCATGAAGGACGAGGGGGAACAGGAAACCTCCCGGCGTAGTTTCCTGAAACTCATGAGCGCCAGCACCGCCATGGCTGGCCTCGGCCTCGCTTCCTGCCGCCGGCCGGAAACCTACCTGAAGCCCTATTCAAAAATGCCGGAATGGGTGGTTCCGGGGAAAATTCTTTATTACGCCACCGCCATGCCCCGCTCCGGCGGAGGCACTCCCATGGTGGTTCACACCACGGAAGGACGCCCCACCCACCTTCAGGGGAACAAATTCCACCCCGACAGCAATGGCGGTCTGGACTCCCAGGCTCAGGCCTCAGTGCTGGGCCTTTATGATCCGGACCGGGCCCGCGCTTTCTCAAATTATGGGAAGCCCAGTTCCCGTGACGACTTTTTCACCTTCCTCAATGCCGCCAAAAAGGAACTCGCGGCTTCCGGCGGCAAGGGCTTCGCGGTCCTGACCGATGAGGTGGTCTCTCCCACCCGGTTGCGTCTAATCGGTGAGCTCCAAAAGAAATTCCCTGCCGCCAAGGTCTACCGATATGAAGCTTTTGGGCCCGCCAATGGGCGTGCTGCTTATACCAAGGCCTTCGGAGCCGGCGTGATGCCGTTCTATCGTTTTGACAAGGCGGACCGGGTCTTCAGCCTCGATAGCGATTTTCTCGGGCTTGACCGGGTGGGTGGCAAATCTGTGGGCCAATTTATGTCCGGCCGGAAAGCGCAGACCAGCGCTGATCCGATGAACCGCCTCTATGCCGTGGAGAGCAATTACACCATCACGGGTGGCATTGCCGATCACCGTATGCGTGTTCCTGCCAGTCAAACCGTCAAGGTGGCGGCAAAACTTGCCGCACTTATCGGCACGGCCACGGGGGATGCGGCATTGTCCGCCGCAGCCGCCAGTGTTAAAGGCGCTGCCTACAATCCCGGTCGTGAGGATTATGATGTCTGGTTCCAGACGGCCGCAGACGATCTCGTTGCCAGCAAAGGCAAGGTCATCGTGATCGCCGGCAGCAACCAACCCGAAGCGGTTCAGGTGCTTGCCGCCGCCATCAACCATGCATTGGGAGCCTACGGTTCGACTATCGAACTGAAACAGACCGGCCTCCCGGAATCACAACTCGGCAGCCTCGCCGAACTGGCCAGTCAAGCCCTCGCCGGCAACGTGCAGACCTTGCTTGTCATCAGCGATGCCAATCCCGTTTTTGATGCTCCCGCCGACCTCAAATGGCCTGCAGCCCAGGACAGCATCAAGACCGTTATCGTCCACAGCACCCGTCATCTGACCGCCACCGCCCGCAAGGCATCGTGGACGGTGCCCGCGACGCATTATCTTGAGCAATGGGGCGACACCCGCGGTTTTGAAGGCACCTACGCGGTGGTTCAGCCCATGATTCTCCCCTTGTTTGGAGGCGTCAGCGATCACGAACTGCTCGGAGCCTTCGTTTCCAACGAGGACACGCCTCCGTTCGTCGAACCCTCCATGGCCCCCCTGCCCATGGGCACGGTGGAAGATCCGGGCCCCGGTTACAAACTGGTCCGCGATACCTTCAACGCCCTCGTTCCCGGAGCTTCCGAGGAAGTCTGGAACAACACGTTGCGTGACGGATTTGTCGCCAAAACGGAATATCCTGCCGCAGCCACTGCGTTCCAATCCGGAGCTTTGAGCTTGCTGACTGCGCTTCCGGATGTCGCCGCTCCTTCGCTGACCGCGATGGAAGTCACTTTCCTGCCGTGCGCTAAAATTGCCGACGGCCGTTATATCAATAGTGCCTGGCTTCAGGAAGCCCCCGATCCCGTTTCCAAGGTGACTTGGGACAATGCGGCTCTCATTAGCGTCAAAACAGCCAAGGAGCTTCAAATCACCCTCGCCGCAGTGGATGAGGCGGATGTGATTTCGGTCGAAATCGGGGGGGTCACCCGTTATTTCCCGGTCCTCGTCATCCCGGGGCATGCGGACAACGCCGTTACTCTTACCGTTGGCTACGGCCAGACGGGCACTGGCGCCGAGGGGCCGGGCCGGGTAGGGCAGGGCACTGGTTTCGACGCCTATGGTCTGCGCACTTCGGCCGCGCCCTACTTCGCCGCCGGCGCCAAAGTAGCCAAACTTACCGGTCCCGTCGCCATTCCTGAAGGAGGCGCCAAATGGACCGACCACAAGGAAATTCCGGCTGTTTATCCCATCGCCACCACCCAGGAACATCATAGCATGTATGGCCGGGCCCTCGTCCGCGAAGGCACGCAGAAGGACTGGCAGGAGGACGAGGATTTCGTAATGGAGCAGGGCACTGACGCCCACCTCCATGGGGGGCGCGCCGAAAAAACTGCCGAAAATGCCTTTTCGCTGTATCAACCGAATGCCGGCAAGAAGGAAGACGGCACCCGGGAACCGCTCCTGAGCGATGACCTGCACCAATGGGGCATGGTGATCGACCTCAACAGCTGCACCGGCTGCACTTCGTGCCTGGTGGCCTGCCAGTCGGAAAACAACATTCCAGTGGTCGGCAAGGACCAAGTCCGCCGGGGCCGTGAGATGCATTGGATCCGGATGGACCGCTACTTTGCCACCGACCTTGATTCGGATGCGGCTTTGAACAACCGACAGGTCGAAGGTCACGAGTGGGAGGAAGACGAAATGGATGATCCTTCCATGCTGGTCGAGCCGGTCGGTTGCCAGCACTGCGAGGCCGCCCCCTGTGAAACCGTCTGCCCGGTCAATGCCACCGTCCACAGTCCTGATGGCTTGAATGTGATGGTTTACAACCGCTGCATCGGCACCCGCTACTGCGCCAATAACTGTCCTTTCAAGGCCCGCCGCTTTAATTTCTTCGACTACAACAAGCGGAATCCCCTGGTCGAAAAATCGGCCGGCCCGCTGAGCTTCAATAATCTCTATGCCGGTCCCCTCGGAGACCGCCACGATACCGAACTCGGTAAACTGCAGAAAAACCCGAACGTCACCGTCCGGATGCGGGGAGTCATTGAAAAATGCACCTACTGTCTGCAGCGGATCGAAAGCGCCCGGATTGATGCCCGAGCCCATGCCCGCAAGGACAAGTCCAGGGAACAGGGTAAATATGACGAGACGCTGGTCCTCGCCAAACAGGATCTGCGTATCCCGACCAACGGACTCAAAGTGGCCTGTCAGGAAGCCTGTCCCGCCGAAGCTATCCACTTCGGTAATCTGCTGGATAAGGACAGTGATGTCATGAAGGCCAAGGGCAACGCCCGGAACTACGAGTTGCTCGGTTACCTCTCCGTCCGCGCCCGGACCACTTACCTCGCCCGCATCAAGAATCCGAATCCGGAATTGATCAAAGCCAGTCCCCGCGAAGCGAAAAAGGTCGGGCAAGGCAGCAAGACCCGCCCCATTGCCGTTGCTGGTTCCCCCGGCCATGGTGCCGCTTCCCACTAAGCTGGGTATCTCCTCCTTCACCCTCTTCACTGTCACCTTACCATGGCCGAAGCCGCCCACGATCCCCACCACCCGCACGCCACCGGTCCTTCCCGCGCGAAGGTCCTGCTCCGCGAGCCTTTGGTGCTCAACCAACGTTCCATGAGTTGGGTCACGAACCGAATTTGCGGGATCGTGGAAAATCCTCAGCCCAAAGGTTGGTGGTATATCATCGTGCCCTGTGTCGCCCTTGTGGCCGTCATGGTGTTCTGTTTCACCTATCTTGTCTCCACCGGCGTGGGAGTCTGGGGCCCAAACCACCCCGTGGCCTGGGGATGGGATATCACCAATTTTGTGTTTTGGATCGGCATCGGCCATGCCGGCACTTTGATTTCGGCAATCCTTTATCTTACCCGGCAAAAGTGGCGGACGGCGGTGAACCGTGCCGCGGAAGCAATGACCATTTTCGCAGTGATGTGCGCTGGTCTTTTCCCGGCGCTTCACGTCGGCCGTGTCTGGATGGCTTGGTTCCTCGCTCCGATCCCGAACAGCAACGCCATCTGGCAAAACTTCAAGTCTCCCCTGCTGTGGGACGTTTTTGCGGTCTCGACCTATTTCAGTGTTTCTGTCGTCTTCTGGTTCCTCGGGCTGGTGCCTGATCTCGCAACCCTCCGCGACCGCTGCAAGCCTGGCATCCGCAAGATGGCATACGGCTTGTTTGCCCTCGGCTGGCGCGGTGGCAACCGCCAGTGGCGCCATTATGAAATTGCCTACGGATTACTCGCTGCCTTGTCGACCCCTCTGGTGCTTTCCGTTCACACCGTGGTGTCCTTTGACTTTGCCACCTCCATTGTCCCCGGTTGGCACACCACCATCTTCCCGCCCTACTTTGTGGCTGGCGCGATCTTCGGTGGGTTTGCCATGGTGCTTACCCTCATGATCCCGGTCCGGAAGATCTACGGGCTGCACGATCTCTTCACCATGAAGCACATCGACAACATGGCGAAAATCATCCTGCTGACCGGCACCATCGTCGGATATGCCTATTTGATGGAATTGTTCATCGCATGGTATTCCGGCAGCCTCTACGAATTCGACGCCTTCAAGTGGCGCATTCTGCATGGCCCCTACACTTGGGCTTACTATTGCATGTTCTTCTGCAACGTGATTGCTCCACAGGTTTTCTGGTTTAAGAAAATGCGCGAGAACCTGCTCGTGGTCATGATCGTCTGCATGTTCGTCAATGCTGGTATGTGGTATGAGCGCTTCGTGATCATATGCACCACTTTGGCCCGTGATTTCCTGCCGGGCCAATGGGATATGTATCACCCTTCCTGGGTGGAAATCTGGACCTTCATCGGAACATTTGGATTCTTCATGATGCTGTTCCTGATCTTCCTGCGTTTCCTCCCCGTCATCGCTATTGCGGAAATCAAAGGTGTCCTGCCTGAATCGGACCCGCATTACGACCCTTCCTTCGCCAAGCGTGACAATCTTGTCGCGGCTCCCTCCTACGAAGGTGATCGCCTCGAAAACCGGCCCGCCGAGCCCACGGCCGTCGTCACCAACGCTGCCCCCGCCTGATCCTGCGGCGTTGTCCTTCCCCTCAACAACTCTCCACCATCGAATCTAAAGTGAGCACCCCATTGAAACGCGTCCACGGTTACCTCGCGGAATTTTCCTCCGCGCGGGACGTTTTCCATGCCGCCGAGCAGACCCGGGACGCCGGTTATTCCAGTTGGGACGTTCACAGCCCATTCCCTGTCCATGGCATGGATGACGCCATGGGATTACCCCGCTCCATTCTCCCCCGTTTCGTGCTCATCGGTGGAATCATTGGGATAACGACCGCGTTCCTCCTCCAGTACCTGACCCAAGTGGTGATCTATCCCACCGTGGTCCAAGCCAAACCAGCCAATATCTACACCATCGCCGCTTTTTTCCCGGTGATGTTTGAGCTCACGATTCTGTTTTCGGCTTTCACCGCCTTGTTTACTTGTCTCGTGATGATGAAGCTCCCAAGGCTGCATCATCCTCTGTTCAACGCCCCTTCCTTCTCCAAGTTTTCGGACGATAAATTCTTCATCTGCATTGAGGCCCGGGATCCGAAGTTCTCCGCTGAAAAGACCAAATCCTTCCTCGCCGGCATCGGCGGCTCCAACATCGAGCTAGTCGAAGACGAACTTTAGTCCCCGCCGCTCCCGTCCTCTGCCTTTTTCCGCCCCATGCGCTACTTCTTTTTCGCCTGTCTCCTGGCCATCGTGCTTGTGATTGGTTTCGCCGGTTTCCGCGGCGACAAGTTCAGTCGTCCCCCCATTTTGCTGCTGAACGACATGAACAACCAGGCCAAGGTAAAACCCCAAGCCTCCAACGCCTTTTTCGCAGATGGCGTGGGTTCCCGCAAACCGGTCGTGGCCACCGTTCCCATGGGTCTCACCATCCCCTCCAAACCCGCCGCTGAGGGAGGGTATGTTTCCTATGGATTCTCCCATGGCTCGGATTATTTCAATTCGGGACGGATCGGCGAATTCTGGGGCGATGGCTTCCCTGAGCAGGTCAAAGTGGACGAAGCTTTCCTCCGCCTCGGACAAGAACGCTACAACATCAACTGCGCCATTTGCCATGGTACATCCGGCAATGGAAAAGGGATCACTTCCGCCGCGCAGTACGGCATTGCCAACATCGCGAATTTTCACACCCCGGGCTTCACCGACCCGAAAGCTTTGGATTACCGGGCGAACGGCAGCATTTACAACACAATCAATCTCGGCAAAGGCCTGATGAGCGGTTACGGAGCCAGTATTCCGGTCAAGGAACGCTGGGCCATCGTTGCCTGGGTCCGCGCCATGCAACTGTCCCGCACCGCCCCCTTGGCCGATCCTTCCGTCAAAGAAGTCTGGACTGCGCTCCAGCCTCCTGCCGCCGTCAAATAAGTTTTTCTTTCCTGAAGCATGAGCCACCACGTTTCCGTCACCACTCTTCCGCCTGAAGGCGAGAAGCTGCAGCTTGCGAAGTTTACTTCGTGGCGCTCTATCCTGATGCTCACCGGCGCCGCCGGCGTTGCCGCCTCGCTGTTCCTCTTTTTTACCGGAGGTGAAGCTGCGAACTCATACGCCTTCAGCTATCTCTTTGCGCTCGAAGTTTTCTTTACCATTACCGCCGGTGCAACCTTCTGGGTGCTTTTGCACAATGCCTCGAACTCTTCATGGGGAGTCGCCATCCGCCGTATTCCGGAATTGATGACGCAGTTGTTCCTGCCGCTGTTCTTCCTCGCCCTGCCACTCTTCATGCCCTTCTTCCCCAATAAACCGGAATGGATGGGACATGTCTGGGAATGGGTTGGCATCCATGCTCAAGTGAAGGAACACGCTCCGGTAGGAGTGTCCAGCCTGCGTGACGCTCTTGCCGCCACCCACGACACGGCAGTCCTCTACAAAAAATTCCCCTACCTTCATAATGGAATGACAGGCTTGATGCCCGGGATGGATATCCGCATGATTCTTTTCTTCGGTCTCCTCCTCCTCACAGGTAGCAAGCTTCTTAGCTACTCTCTCAGTCAGGACAAGACCGGGGCGGTGCAGCCCACCTACAGTGCCCGCCGTTTTTCCTGCGGAATGCTGCCTGTCTTTGCGGTGTGTTCCACCTTCGCGGGGATCGACTGGGTGATGAGCATGAACTACACTTGGTTTTCCACCATGTTCGGGGTGAACATCTTCGCGGGCTCCGCCCTCGCCTCCATGGCCGCGGTCATCCTGATCGTGGGAACCCTTGTCAAAACCGGCCACTTCCGGCACATTGTTTCAGAGGAGCATTTTCACCTCATGGGCAAGCTGATGCATGCCTTCATTATCTTTTGGGCTTACATTGCCTTCAGCCAGTTCTTCCTCATCTGGTATGCCAACATTCCCGAAGAGACCCAGTTCTACGCCATCCGTAACACGGCAGGCTGGTGGTATTTCTCCTTGGCCTTGGTCTTTCTGCATTTTGCCGTGCCTTTCGTTTTCCTTCTCAAGCGCAATGCCAAGCGTAACCTGAACGCGGTCATGGCGGTAGCGGCCTTTGTCATCGGAGTCCACATGCTGGAGCTTTATTGGATGATCATCCCCGAGCGCGGCCGGGCTCTATACGAATTCACCTCCGCACCGGAAATCGCCAAGTTCATTCGTGATCTTCTTTTTGATGGTCTCGCTCTCCTGACTTTTGCGGGGGTTTACGGCTTTTTCCTCATCCGCCTCCTGTCGAAGCACAGCCTGTATCCCTGCGGTGACCCCCGTCTCGAAGAGTCCATCAACGTCGTCAGCTAACTTTTACCTTTTCCTCCTTCAGCTCACTTATCATGGACGAACATCCTGGAGATACCCTCGGCAATCGCTTCCTGACTTTTTGGGGAGCGCTCGGCACCATAGTCGCGCTGGCGCTGGTGCTGGCCCTTTACCGCTGGATCGCGGTGCCTTCCGCTGATGCGGTCAATGACGGTGGAGTGGGAAATGCCCGCCTCGCCATCCTGGCCAATACCACCAGCGAACAGGATGCGGAATTCCACCAAGCCGCCGAAGTCGAAGCAGGGAAAACGGTCCGCCTTCCTGCCGACAGCCTTCTTTCATTCGCTGCTAAAACGCTCGCTGCCCAAAAGGCGGCTGCCGGCCCTGTGAAGACCCCGGAAGCCCTCGTCCGCGAGCAGGAGGAAAAAGCGAAAAACACCCACGATCCCAATCTTTCCAAATTCGAAGGGAAATAACTTTTCTCCCGATCCCCTTACATCATGAGTCAGGAAGACCATACACAGCCGCTCCCGGACATTACTCCGGAAGACATTCTGCAGCGGGCAGCGATCGACCGCTCGACGCGCTTGCCTGTCTTGTTTTTCTTCACCAGCGCCGCCGCATGGTTGCTGGCGGCCACCCTCCTGGGGCTGGTTTCCTCCATCAAACTCGTCGCGCCCGGATTCCTCGGGATCGAATGGTTGAACTATGGCCGCAGCCAACCCGCCTTCCTGAATGCGCTGCTCTATGGCTGGGCCTTCCAGGCGGGTCTGGGGGTGATGGTCTGGATGATGGCCCGTCTCTGCCGCACCGAACTTAAGAACCCGATCACATTGGTGGTGGCTGGTCACTTCTGGAACGCTGGCGTGGCCGCCGGCGTGATCGGAATCCTTTCTGGTTATGGCACCGCCATGAAGTGGCTGGAATTTCCTTCCTTCGCCTGGCCTATCCTGCTGGCTAGTTACTCCCTGATCGTGGTTTGGCTGGTAGTGATGTTCGGCGCCCGCCGCACGGGTCCCGTCTTCATCTCCCAATGGTATCTATTGGCGGCCTGCTTTTCCTTCCCATGGATTTATCTGACGGCCAACCTCTTCCTCAATGTGTTCCAGCAGAGCGGAGTCGCCGGCCCCGCCATCGCGGCCTGGTATGCCAACAATGTGATCTTCCTCTGGCTGGTTCCGGTGGGTCTCGCCTCCTCGTATTTCATTATCCCCAAAATTGTGGGAAAACCGATCCACAGCTATCAAATGGCGTCCCTTGCCTTTTGGGCCTTGGTGGCCATCTCCCCATGGGCCGGCGCCCAAGCTCTGATCGGCGGCCCGCTTCCGGCTTGGATCCCGACCATTGCTGGCGGCGCCCAGGTTCTTTTACTGGTGCCCGTACTCGCCGTGGCCCTAAATCACTACCTGACCGTCCGGGGAAACCACAAACTGGTGGAACTTAGCCCCAGTCTTAGATTCACCTTTTTCGGGTCCATTGGATATGTGGTGACTTCCGTCAGTGCGGCCTTGCTTGGTTCGCTGACCCTGTCCCGCTTTACCTCTTTCAGCTTTACCCAGGATGCGGTCGCCTTCTGCGGACTCTACATGTTCTTCACCATGACCATGTTCGGAGCCATTTACTTTATCGTCCCACGTATTACGGGATGTGAATGGATCAGCGGTTCGCGCATCCGGTTCCATTTCTGGTGGTCTGCCTACGCCTGTATCGCCCTCTGTGTGTTGCTGTTGGCCGCTGGATTTTCCCACGGCGCAGCCACCGACACTTGGGACAGTGACATGGAGAATGCGATTATCTTTTCCAAGGGTTACCTGGTCGGACAAATCCTGGCATGGGTTTTCCTGATCGCCGCCAACGGCGTATTCCTCCATCATTTGGCTCTCATGGTCTGCAATCGTGGACGCAAAGCCGGGGCCCCCACCTTGATTCACCAGCCTGCACCGTATGACCAGGCTGAACTAGTTATTACTACCGAAGGAGCAGAGGCATGAACAGTCTGAAACATTTCGTTCTCACCCTCGGGGCGTGCTTTGCCGTCCCCACCTATTTTATGGTGGCCGCCCCCTATGCGGCCGAGCGCAACCGCCAAACCGTTGCTTACGTGATGGAGGAACCGGGCAGCGGGAAACCCTTTGATGATGGGGCCTTCAAAGGTCTTAGTTATCCCTCGGCTTTCGCTGGTGACCGCAAGCGTGGCGAGCAGATCTACAGTCGTGAAGGCTGCGCCCAGTGTCACACCCAGGTCATCCGTCCTGACTATGCCGGGATTGATCAATTCAAAAAAACCTGGGGCAAGGATCAGGAAGGCAAATCCATCGTTCCTACCCGGCAGACCGTGATGTGGGACTATCTTCATGAAAATTTCGGCATGATCGGGCAGCGCCGGATTGGCCCGGATTTGGCCAATGCCGGATACCGTTTCACCGGCAAGGTGAATGATTTTTATCTTTATCTGTATGCCCCGCGCGTGCGCAAAGCGTGGTCCAATAGCCCTGCATTCCAGCATCTGTTTATTACCCGGCCTGTTGAAGGGCAGGGATCTGCCAATGCGTTGAAACTTCCCGCTAATCTGGCACCCGCCGAAGGCTTGGAAATCGTTCCTTCCAGTGAAGCCATTGCGCTCGCTGACTACGTGCTTGGATTGAAGCGCGATCAAGCCCTGCCGGTCTCCATCACCGGAGCCAAACCCAAATCGGAATCCAAGTAAACTCCCCTGTAGTCATGTCTTCAGATTCCTCCGATACCACACCGTCCAACAACCCTCTCGATGTCGCCGTCGAAGGCTTGGTGATCAGGCCGGATGCCTTCGATACCCCGGTGGCCACCTCCAACGGGTCCGACCGCAAGACCATGGTCGCCCCAGCGCTGGCGGCGGTCGCCCGTGAAAAGGCAGATTTGAGCCTCACCGCAACCCAAGTTTTCCCTCTTTGGGCCTTAATCCCGATTATCGGGGTAGTGCTGGCCGCCGGTTCCTTCCTTGGAGCCAATATGGCCTTGGGGCCGAACGTCAAAGGTTATGATTATGCCTTGCAGTTCCCCGATGGGGCCGAACTTGGTAGTGACATGGCCGTGGATGAATACGATCCCAAAATATGGCTGGCCAAAGGTAAAGGTGAATACGCCACAGTTTGCGCCAGTTGCCACCAGGCTACCGGCGAAGGCGTCCCCGGTCAATTTCCGCCGCTGAAAATCTCTGAATGGGTGATTGGTGGAGAGGAAAGAGCCACCGCCATTCTATTGCATGGCATCGTGGGACCGCTTCAGGTGAATGGAAAATCTTACAATGGTGCCATGCCTGCCCAAGGGGCCCTGAAAAATAACAAATCCATTGCCCAGCTCATTTCCTACATTCGTAATGAATGGGGCAACAAGGCTAGCATTGTTTACGATGATCAGGTCGGGGAACTCCGTAAAAAATTGGCATCCCGCACCGCGCCATATACCGAGGCCGAACTCAAGGCGATCCCGGAGGATGCCAACCTCCCCCCTTCCAAACATGGTCTGGTGGACCCAGCAGTGCCAGTAGCCGCCGGTACGGCTCCTGCGGCCGCCCCTGTTCCCGCTCCCGCCACCAAATAGCTTATTTTTTTCCCGCGCTAAAAATCCCCCGACCCAACCCGGAACTTTCCCATGGATGCCACTCTCCCAACCAAGCACGCGGATGATCATGGACATGATCACGGCCATGATGCCCATCACGACGACCATAAGGTCAATTTCATCAATAAATACATCTTCTCGACCGATCATAAGATGATCGGCGTGCAGTACGGCATCACGGGCCTGCTTTTCCTGGCGCTCGGTTTTATGCTGATGCTCGTAATGAGGTGGAGCATCGCCCATCCAGGCTTACCCCTCCCGTCCTCCCTCAGTTGGATTGTGGGATTGTTTGGGGATGACTTCGTCTCCCGCTGGGCTCCCAATGGTGCTGTTTCCGGTTCCCTTTACAATATGTTCGGTGCCATGCACGGCACCATCATGGTGTTCTTTGGCGTCGTGCCGCTTGGTTTTGCCGCTTTCGTGAATTTCGTCACCCCGCTGCAGGTGGGAGCGCCGGACATGGCATTTCCTAAACTGAACATGTGGAGCTTCTGGCTCTTTTTTGTTAGCGGTGTGATCATGGTAGCCAGCTTTTTCCTGCCCACCGGTGCCGCCCAGGCCGGGTGGACAAACTATTCCCCACTCGCCGCAACGATCCAGATGAATTCGGATTCGCACTTTTGGACCGGTCAGACTCAATGGCTTTTTGCGATGGTTTTCAACATTAGTGCCTCCTTGCTGGGGGCGGTCAACGTGTTGACCACCGTGATCAATTTGCGTGCCAAGGGTCTCACCTGGATGCGCCTGCCGTTCTTCACTTGGGCGATGTTCATTATCGCCTTCCTGCTCCTGCTCGCCTTTCCACCATTGGAAGTGGCGGCCTTGATGCAGTTGAGTGATCAGGTCTTCGGTTCCAGTTTCTTCCTGCCCACGGGCCTTTACACCAAGGAAGCCGGTCTGTTGAACGTGAGCGGAGGCGGACATCCGGTTCTCTTCCAGCACTTGTTCTGGTTCCTCGCCCACCCGGAAGTTTATGTGCTCCGCCTGCCGGCGATCGCCATCGTGTCCGAAGTGATTCCCTGCAATACCCGCAAACCGCTTTGGGGTTACAAGTCCATGGTCTACGGACTGCTGACCCTCGCCTTCTTGTCCTTCATCGTCTGGGCGCACCACATGTATCTCACTGGCATGGGCAGCGTGGTGGCAACCTTCTTCCAGTTCACCACCGTCCTGATTTCGGTGCCTTCCGTGATCCTGCTCACCTGCCTGATGATTTCGCTCTGGGGTGGTTCGATCCGCTTCCCGGTCCCCATGCTTTTTGCCACGGCCTTTCTGCCCATGTTCGGGATCGGCGGACTGACCGGATTGCCTCTTGCCTTTACCTTTATCGATCTCTACCTCCACGACACCTATTACGTCATTGCCCACTTCCATTATATTGTGGCTCCTGGCGTGATCTTCGGTTTGTTTGCAGGGATCTACCACTGGTATCCCAAGGTCACCGGTCGGATGATGGGTACCAAGCTCGGGCACCTGCACTTCTGGCCGTCCCTGATCGCCATGAACGTTCTGTTTGCTCCCATGTTTATCCAGGGTATGGCTGGATTCCACCGCCGGTGGTTTGATGGCGGCAAGGTCTTTGAAATGACCAGCCACAAATACTTCTACCTCAACGAAATCATTTCGTGGGGGGCTTGGGGACTCGGGATTGCCCAGTTGCCCTTCATCATCAATTTCTTCTATAGCGCCTTTGCTGGGAAAAAAGTGACCTCCGACAATCCATGGAATGCCACCACCCTTGAGTGGAACACTCCCACGCCGCCGCCTCACGGTAATTTCCTGACCGAACAGGTGGTTTATCGTGGGCCTTATGAATATAGCGTTCCCGGGGCTGACAAAGACTATTCCCCGCAGTGGGAAGCTCCTTCGTCCGGCGAGAAAAAAGCCGCGGCTGCAGATGCGGCGGCCGGTCTGACCATTCATTGAAGCCTGCTCCAGTTCGATCCTTATTCCCTTCCGCTAATATCCGATGGAGATTCCCTACACCGTAACCGCCCGGCCCGACACCGGCCTCTACAATGCCAAGGTTGGCATCTGGCTTTTCCTTGCCTCTGAGGTCATGCTTTTCGGGGGTCTGTTCTCATCCTACGTCTTCCTGCGTATTGGGGCAGACTATCCATGGCCATTCCATGAATTGAAGGTCCTGCCTGGTTTTATCAACACCATGGTACTGATTATTTCGTCGGTGTCCATCGTGTCCGCTTGGGCGGCCTTGAAGGCCCGGCGCTACGGTTGGTACCAGATCAACATGGTCATCACGCTGCTTTGTGCGCTGGGCTTCATGGGGATCAAGAGTTTTGAGTATTATGGGAAATTCACCCACTACTCCGTTATCCTTCACGACGGTACCGTCATGGACGGTCACCCTGGTCATGCCAGTGAGGAACACCGCGGTGACAAAATTGCTCTTGGAGAGGTCAAGTCGTTCTCCGTGAATCTCGCCAAAAGCGAAACCGCCTTCCTTCGCCATCGCCGCATCAATGATGGCGGGGCCAAACCATTTGGCGAGGTGCCTGACGGACAGACCATCAAAGTGCGCACCCCCAGCGGCAAAGAGGTGGAATTCACCCAATCGTGGCTCAATAAACAGAAGCGGGATTACCGGGATTTGGAGAACGTGCGGGCCAAGTTGGCCACCCTTCAGGCGCGTATCGATGCTCCCAAGGCCAGGGTGGAGGATATGAAACGGGCTGTGAGCGGGAATTTCCCCGTTCCTTTCGATGCGGCCAAAGCAGAAGTGTTGTTGGCCGAACATCAGGATCTTCAGGCATCATCTGCCAGCAAACTCAAGGAATTGGAGGGTAAAATCAAGGCCCTCACTGCCGGAAACCCCGATGCGGCAGCTTCCACCCTTACCTTGCAGGTGGCCGGAGATCCGCTTGCCTTCCGAGTCGATGAACGGGCCTTGGCCAAGTATAATGCCGGTGAGATTATATTCCGCGACGACGTTATTCTAAAGGGCAAGTTGCTGGGTGACAGCATTCCGTTGAATGCGGATTTGATCGATCTCCGTTCCGTGAAGGACCCTGAGAATTCCCTCGCCTGGAAGTATTATCCCGGGCTCAAACCTGCTTTCTTCAAACACATGGAGGAAGAGACGGAGGCTTTCAAGAAGAAGCATCCTGCCCATGCCAATGACTACGAGACCAATGCCGACTGGAAGCGCTCCGCCCTCAGGGTGTCCTTGGAGGAATTGGCTCCGGAAACCGAAGCACATGCCCTGATGCATGATGAGTCCAAGGCTGTGCAGGTCGAACGCAGCGACAAGCGTTTCTACACCAATTTCTCTCCCAGTCGCAGCCCTTACTACGCAATCTACTTCCTCATGACCGGCCTCCACGGACTCCACGTGGTGGGTGGATCGATTGTCCTTGGCTACTTTTTGTTCACTGGACGCAGGATGTATAAACGCAACCCCGAGCATCTTGCCAATCGAGTCGAAGTAGGCGGTTTGTTCTGGCACTTTGTGGACCTTGTCTGGATCTTCCTTTTCCCCGTCTTTTATCTGCTCTAACCGGACTCGCTGCTTATGGACCATTCAACCAATACTCCTGTCCACCAAGACGGTCACGACTCCCACGGTGCCCCGCTGGACTTGGCCAAAACCGTCCGTTCCTACCTCAAGGTAGGCGGTGTGCTGATTCTTGGCACCTTTCTCACGGTAGCCGTCGCCTATGTTCCTTGGATGCAAACCGGGGTCCATTGGGCCGACACGACCATTGGTTTGTTGATCGCCACCATCAAGGTTTCTTTCGTCGGATTGCTTTTTATGCACCTCAATCATGAGCGCGGGCTTATCTATAAGGTGCTGTTCTTTACCATTATTTTCAGCATCGCCATGATGTTCCTGTTTGTGCTGGCTTTCCTTGATCCGATCAAGGCCGCGCTCCTGAACTAACCCTCCACCCGTTGCCGCCGTTATGTCATTGAAAACATTCCACCTGTTTTTTCTGCTCATCGCCATTCTGTTCGATTTTGGCTTTGCCGCTTATGCCTTTTTCGGCCCCGACAACGAAATTACCCGTGAAATCAGGCCGATGGGGATCGGTAGCGGCATTTTTGGGCTGCTCTTGATCGCCTACGGCGTCTGGTTTTTCCGCCGCAAAGCCCCCCAAATCATCGTCTGACCCCCACCACTGGATTATGAGCACCTTATTCATCGGCCCCGCTTGCGTCACCTGTATTGGTCAGGACGGGCAAATCACGACGCTCGCCGCCAATGGCGCGGTTTACGTCATGTTCGCCGCTCTAGCCTTGGTTTTCACCTGCATTGTCGCCGTGGTGATCGCCTTTGCCCGCCGCGCCAAACGGTATGCGGCCAGCCAGGCCGCCGGCACCGACCTTGATTCCCTGCTGTAACCTCCGTTTCCGCGCTTTGTTCCCCCTTAACGATTTTCCTTCCCATGGGCTACCTCAATAAACTTTTCGGCATTTCCGAAGTTCACTCCCAGCACGGCCAGATGGTCGACCACATGCTCGAAATCGTGCACTGGTTCATGCTGCTCCTCTTTGTCGGTTGGTCCATCTTTCTGGTCATCACTCTCTGGAAGGGGTATCATAAAAGGAATCCCAAGGCCAACTATCACGGGGTCCAAAGTCATGCCTCGAGCCATTTGGAAATCGGCGTGATTATCACGGAGGTCATTCTCCTGCTGGGTTTTGCTTTCCCGTTGTGGGCCAACCGGGTGGATCAATTTCCCAATCCTGATGTCCGGGTCAATGCCTGGGCCGAGCAGTTCGCCTGGAATTTCCAGTATCCGGGGGCCGATGGCAAATTTGGGGCAACCGACCGCTTCCTGATCAGCAGCCAAAACCCGATCGGAATCGACCCTGAAGATCCCAATGGCTTGGATGACGTGATTACCGGTAACCTGGTGCTTCCCAACCGGAAGCAAATCGAAATCAACGTGACCTCCAAGGACGTCATCCACAATCTCGCCCTGCCCACCATGCGGATTGCCCAGGATGCGGATCCGGGCAAATTTTCCCGGATGTGGTTTGTGCCCACCAAAGCCGGCAAATCGGACATTATCTGCGGTCAGCTTTGCGGTCCCGTGCATGGTCAGATGCGTTCCGAATTGGAGGTGGTGACGGATGAGAAGAAATTCCAGACGTGGTTGAGCGAACAGCAGACTTTCAAGGATTCCCCGGTCGGTGCAAAAGCCGCCGAAAAGCTGAAAGCAGCCCAGGCAGCCGCCGCGCCTGCGGCCCCGGCCGCCGTCCCGCCCGCTGCGGCGACGCCTGCTCTGGAGGTCAAGTAAGTGTGCCGGGTGCTCCCCCTCCCCTGACTCCCGGGCATTTTCCCAGGGACCGGAATCACCCGTTTTCTGATTTCAGGGCAGGGACTCCTGCGCAGCATGCCTGATGACGGAGCTTGCTTTCCCCGTGGGCCTTTCCCGGCCCAGTGTCAGCGTCCAAAATTCAACCCATGCCCGTTGTTTTGAGTTCATTCATTGACCGCTGGCTCCGCCGTATGGCATGGACCACCCTGATTCTGCTCTACTCCACCGTTCTGGCAGGATCTGTGGTGAGGGCCACCGGTTCCGGGATGGGGTGCCCCGATTGGCCATGGTGCTTCGGGCGCCTGATCCCTCCGACCGATGTCTCCCAATTGCCTCCGGATTATAAAATCCGTTATGCGAAACCCGGTGATGAGAAGCCAATTGCGGATTTCAACGCGGTTCACACCTGGACCGAATACGGGAACCGGTTGGTGGGTGCTTCCAGTGGGCTCACCATGCTGGCTACCGCGCTGCTTTCCTTGGGTGCTGCCCGGGTGGCCCGCAAACAACAGCTTCCCGTGGATGGGCGGCTTCCCATCCTTCTTTTCAGTGCACTCCTGATGTTTGGCGTGGTGTCATGGCTGGGCAGTGTCGTGGTCAAAACCAATCTAAAACCGTGGAATATCACCATCCACATGCTGGGCGCGTTGATCTTGGTCAGTGCCGCGATTCTGGCAATCATCCGCCTGCGGCACCGCTTGGGCCGGACGGCGATGGTCCTGACCCGCGGCTCCCGCATATTGTTATGGCTGACGTTGGGACTCACTTTGGTCCAGATTGTCATTGGTACCCAGGTGCGTGAGGAAATCGATCACATCAGCACCGCACTCGACGATTGTTGCCGTAATCAATGGATCGATCAGTTGGGCCCGGTTTTCCTCCTGCACAAAATCAGCGCCTGGGGTCTCATGATTGCCGGCGGCATTACATGGATCGTGCTGAAGGCCCAACGTGTGAGGTTTGCCTGGGCCTTGGCGGCCATCCTTGGAGCAGAATATGCGGTCGGGGTGATTTTAACCCGCTTTGCGGTGCCGGCCTTCCTGCAACCGGTTCACATGTTTCTCGCGGCGGTCCTCTTCGGTGTTCTGATCGCCCTCATTGCCGATTCCCGTTGGGGGAAGGCTTTGCCATTGCAGCCGGTCCCGGCTGGCGGAACACTCTGATTGCCTTTTTTCTTTCATGAGTGATCCCCCCGTTATGTCCACTCTGCCCTCGGTCGATCCACCGGTCGTGGAGTGGTCCCGCCGTGCCGACCTCATAAGCCTCACCAAGGCCCGGCTCAGCGCCTTGGTGGTCGTCACCACCGCTGCCGGCTACGTGTTGTCGCCCACGGGGGATTTCCTGAGCTGGGGCCTTGTGCATACCATTTTCGGCACCACTCTCACCGCTTTCGGGGCGGCGGTCTTTAATCAGTTGATGGAGATGGAGCCGGACGCGAAAATGCACCGCACCGCCGACCGTCCCTTGCCTGGCCACCGCTTCCCCCCTGCTGCCGCCTTTGTCCTGGGCTGGCTGCTTGCCGCGATCGGGCTGATGCATCTGGGGGTGCGGGTCAATGCTGAGGCCTCGGCCCTTGCGGTGCTGACGCTGGTGACCTATCTTTTTATCTACACACCGATGAAACAGCGTTCCACGCTGAATACCCTTGTTGGGGCCCTGTCGGGAGCGATTCCCCCTGTGATCGGCTGGGTGGGGGCTGCCGGACCACACGGATTGCAGCCGGGCATCCTGCGGTGGGAACTCTTCGTGCAGCCTCAGGCATTGTTCCTTTTCGGCCTGCTATTTCTGTGGCAGCTCCCCCATTTTCTGGCCATCAATTGGATGTATCGTGAAGAATACATCCGTGGGGGTTTCATAATGTGGTCGAATGACGATTCCACTGGAGCCAAAACCGCCCGTCTTGCCCTCAGCTGGACCCTGCCCATGCTCGGGTTGTGTATCTGGCCGCCCCTCGCTGGTTTTACGAATGTTTGGTTTGTGATCCCGTCGCTCGCCGCCACGCTTTATCTGCTGCGGCTCTGTCTGGTGTTCCGCCGCACCACTCAGCGCGTCGATGCCCGCCGTCTCTTTTTTGCCACCCTGATCTATCTACCGGTCATGCTGATCGCCCTGCTCGCCACCGCCCGCTGATTCATCCGGCCCGGCCTGTGGCACGTTTTATTTTTTCATGAAGTCTCCATTCCCCCCCGCCCCCTTGCCGGACCGGCCAGCATCCAAGGGCATCACGGTCATGTTTCTCATGATCATCATCGCCCTTGGCATGGTGGTTTCCTACAATTGGCTTCTCAGCATACAGCGGCAGGAACGGGAACAGCGCCTTCCCATGCAGGGCAGGGTAGAAACGGATCCTTTGCCGGTCTGGCTCGATCAAAACGGCAAGGAACGGCACCTGGAGCAGTTGAAAGGTAAAGTCATCGTGGTTTCCTATCTCTACACCACCTGTCCGCAGGGGTGTGCTGGAGTGGCGGATGAACTGGCCAAGCTCCAACAGGAGTTCGGCAAAGATCCCAACTTTGCGATCCTGTCCATCAGCTTGGATGCGGAACACGACCGGCCCGCTGTGCTCAAAGCGTGGCTGGATCAAAAAGGTTTCGGGGGCGAGAACTGGTGGTTCCTCACTAGTCCCGACGGCCAGGGCGAAGCCATCCGGGACTGGATGAAGAAGACCTTCCGGATTTTCGCCCAAAAGCGCTCCGAAGCCGAATTGGCGGTCAATCCTGCGGACAAGTATGATCACCAGCTCGTTATGGCCCTTGTGGATGGGAAAGGCAATATCCGCACTCCCACCGAGGAAAATCTGGTCTATTGGCCCTTCCATGAAGCCTTCGACTACGGCTGGTATCCCCGGCCGATCCGGGAGGATATCATCAAACTCCTCGCCGAGTCCCGGCAGAACCCCTCCTGACTTGCTGCCATGCCGTCCCTGCCCGTTTTCCTGAGCCCGGCCGCTGAGCAGAAGCTCCGCAAAGTTGTCTGGGCCGTCACCATTTTGGTGCTCATCCTTGTTGGGATGATGAGAAATCCCCGGTTTCATATTGAGTTGCCTGCCGGGGTCAGCCTCGATTTTTTGCCTGCGTTTTATTCAGCGCTGAATTGCCTCGTAGCCGTCTGCCTTGTCCTTGCGGTGATTGCCGTGAAAAAAGGAAACATCGTCTCCCACCTCCGTTTCATCAATGCCGCGCTGGTTTTGTCCGGCTTGTTCCTGCTCAGCTACGTCGCCTATCATTTCACCTCCACAGAAACCAAATTCACCGGGACCGGCTGGGTCCGTCCGGTGTATTTCTTTCTGCTGATCACCCACATTGTTCTCGCCGCAGTCAGCCTTCCCTTTATCCTTCTCGCCTATCTGGCGGGCTGGGCCGACCGACGGGAGGTCCACCGCCGGTTGGTCAAGTTTGTGTTCCCCATGTGGCTCTACGTGGCTGTCACCGGTCCCGTGGTTTACCTCATGCTTTACGTTCTGAACGGCCCGTAGACCTCTGCAAGCCTTTGCCATTCCCGGTTGCAACCCACCCGCCTTCCCGCTCCCTTCCAACCTTACATCCGCCATGAAAAAACCTCTCGCCCTTGCCGCCCTGGTAATCGCCCTCACTGCCACTCTCAGCTGTGAACAGCATTCGTGGGAACAGACCAAAATGTTCAATCAGAACCGCCACACCACGCACGGTGCGGAGCATGCCAGCCCTGAGGCCAGCCATGGCGCCAAGCCCGTAGCCCCAGCCCATGGAGCCGAGGCCAAACCTGCCCATTAAAACCGCCGCCCGCCGCGGCTTCCTGATCTCCCACTCCCTTTTCCTGTCTCCATGAAGCTCACGCAATTCGCCTTCGCTGCCATACTTGTCCTCCTGCTGGTGGCGGGTTACCTCACCCTGAAAAGTGATCTGGATAGCCGGCTCGAGTCCCAGAATGCCGTGAACGACAAAATGTTGGCGCGGATGGAGGAGCTGGCCAAACAGAAGTCCGAACCGCAGCCGGTCGCTTCCCCCCCTCCTGCGGTTCCCGTCGCTCCGGCTCCAATGGCCGCCCCGGTGCCACAGCCCCCGGTAAATCCAGTGGCGGCTGAAGCCTTGGCCGCCGCCGCCGCGATTCCTCCAAATGCCCCCCTCGCCCCGGACAATGATCCCCGCATGCTGGAAGATGAGCGCAAGGTGCTCAATCTTGGGGCCGCAGACCGTGTCGCGGAAGACTCCCTGACGCTCCCCGCCACCGCCGAAGGACAGACCCTCACCAAAATTCAGCAACGCATCGTCGCGCTCCCGGCGATTGCCCGCGTGAAACAATACGCTGATAAAGAAGGTATGATTGTGTTGGACCGGGGTTCGAATGTCGGTCTGAAACCGGGTGATCAGTTTTCCCTCCGCCGCAAAACCGCGGTGATCGGAAAAATCCGGATCAGCGACACCATCAATCCAGGAGAGTGCGTCGCCGATGTGCTGCCGGGCTCCATGCCGGTGGGCATGCTGCCTGCCGTGGAGGATGAAGCGATCCAATTTGAATAGGCCAGGCCCGGTGTCCAAGAAAGCCCCGGACCCTGTCCGTATCGAACGCGAGGAAGCCTGGATCGGTGATGCCGTCCTCAGTCTCTATGCCAGGAAATACATCCTGAGCACCACTGGAAGCATGGACCAGCCGGAATTTGCGGCCATGACCTGCAATTCCTTCCTCCGGGCCTTCGGTCCGCCCACCCGGGTGGAAAGCCGGATCGGACAAGTCTACGAGCAGCAGGGCTTGGAAGCTGCCTTTGCTTTGATTGAAGCGGAATTCCTCCCGCTCTATCTCAAGCAGAAAAGGAACCGGCGCTGAGTGGCGCAAGGGCGGGCACCGCTCCGGTCTACCGGGTTTTCCTGCCAAGGGAAAGGCCGCCATGCAGGCCCGTGCTTTACGTTGCCCGCATCCAGTACTGCACTTTCCCTTTGTGTCCTGCGAGTCCCTCGGTTCCAATTCACTAAACCTACCCCCCTCCCGCACCATGGACAAATCCGCCAAAACCTTTCTGCACCAGCTCCTCGGCACTCCCAGCCCCACCGGATTTGAAATCACCGGGCAACGCGTCTGGGCGGGATATGTCAAAGCCTTCAGCGACCGGGTGGAAAGCGACGCCTATGGCAGTGCCTGGGCCGTGTTGGAAGGGAAATCTCCGGTGAAGCTGATGCTGGAAGCCCATGCCGATGAAATTGGCTATATGGTGAAGCATGTCACCAAGGAAGGGTTCATCCACGTCGACCGGATCGGCGGCAGTGATTACGCCACCGCCCGCGGGCGCAAACTCGTTTTCCAGGGAGATAAAGGCCCGGTGAAAGGCATCATCGGCAATACTGCTATCCACATCCGGGACCGGACCGGTGGGGAAAAAGCCCCCGAAGTGCACGAACTTTACGTCGATGTCGGGGCTGACTCCGAAAAGGATGTCGCCAAGCTGGGGCTGCGCGTTGGCCACCCTGCCGTATATGCCGACACCCTGGAGGAATTCGGTGAAGGGCGGCTCTGCGGCCGGGCGATTGATAACCGAATGGGCGGTTTTATCATCGCGGAAGTGATGCGCCGTCTGCACAAGCACCAGGCCAAGCTTCCCGTCACCGTGATCGCCGCGAATTGTGTGCAGGAGGAAATCGGCGGCTACGGCGCCCGCATGGTCACCTACCGTCTCCAGCCTGATGTGGCCATCTGTCTCGACGTCACCCACGCCACCGACACTCCGGGGATCGAAAAAGCCAAGCACGGCAGCGTCAAACTGGGCGCGGGCCCGAGCGTCACCCATGGGACCGCCTGTCATCCCCTCGTCGTCAGCAAAATTGAAAAGGTCGCGGCCAAGGAGAAGATTCCACTGCAGCACGAATCCTCTTCCCGTTACAGCGGCACCGATACCGACTCCATGTATCACATCCGGTCCGGCACGCCTTGCGCGCTGGTTTCCCTGCCGCTCCGCTACATGCACAGCGTGGTCGAGTTGGTGGATTTGAAGGATGTGGAGCACGTCATCCAGCTCCTCACCGCCTTCGCGATGAATCTGCAGCCCGACGAGAACTTCGCCCATCAACTGTGAGGGATCGGGGTGGAGGGCGGTTTTCCGGAAGATCCGGAGGGGAAGCCGCCGGACGTGGTCCATGCGATGGAAAGACTTTGTTCGTAAGGAAGCCTGCGGGCGTAGTTCCCACATCATGCCTGCCCTGCGCCATCTCGTTGTCATTCTGGGAGATCAACTCGATCCGGATTCAGCAGCCCTGACGGATTTTGATCCGGAGCAGGACGCGCTCTGGATGGCGGAGGTGGCCTCGGAATCCACTAAAGTCTGGTCCCACAAGGCGCGCATTGCGGTTTTTCTCAGTGGCATGAGGCACTACGCCGCCGCCGTCCGGCAGCGGGGGTGGCCGCTGCAATACCGCACCTTGGATGATCCGGGGAACCGCGGCTCGCTGGCGGCGGAACTGGCCGATTCGCTCCATCGGCTGAAGCCGCAAAAAGTGGTATTGGTGGAGGCCGGTGAATGGCATGTCAGGGAAGCTGTGCGGAATACCTGCGCGGCCGCCGGAGTATTGCTGGAAGAGCGTGAGGATACCCATTTTCTGTGCAGTAGCACTCAGTTCGAGGCTCACGCTAAAGGCCGTAAAGGCCTACGCATGGAATTCTTCTACCGCGAACTGCGCCAGCGCACCGGGCTGCTCATGGAAACGGACGGCACCCCGGCCGGCGGACAGTGGAACTTCGATCACGACAATCGCGGTAATTTCGGGAAGGGTGGCCCGGATACCTTGCGTGGTCACCGGCGTTTCCTGCCCAGCGAAATAACAAAAGCCGTTTTGGAATTGGTCGAAGCGCGGTTTCCGGATCATCCGGGGAAGCTGGCGGCCTTCGACTGGCCGGTCACGCCGGAGGATGGGCTGCTGGCGCTGGAGGACTTTATCGCCCAGCGGCTGGTCGACTTCGGGACTTATCAGGACGCCATGTGGACCGGGGAGCCGTGGCTCTATCATTCCAGACTCAGCGTGGCCCTGAATCTGAAACTGCTGCACCCCCTGACGGTCTGCCGGGCGGCGGAAAAAGCCTGGAGGGAGGGCCGTGCTCCCCTCGCGGCGGTGGAGGGATTTATCAGGCAGGTGCTGGGCTGGCGCGAATACGTCAGGGGAATCTACTGGCGGTTCATGCCGGATTACCGGGAGATGAATGCCCTGCACGCGGAGCAGCCCCTTCCTGGATTCTACTGGACCGGCAAAACGGAGATGCGCTGCCTGAGCCAGGCCATCGGACAGACCCTGGAATATGGTTATGCCCACCACATCCAGCGCCTCATGGTCACCGGGTTGTTTGCCTTGCTCCTCGGGGTGCGTCCTCAGGAAGTGCATGAGTGGTATCTGGCGGTATACGTCGATGCCGTCGAGTGGGTGGAACTGCCGAATACCCTGGGGATGTCCCAATATGCTGATGGTGGTATCATGGCCTCCAAGCCCTACGCCGCGACCGGCAAATACATCCAGCGCATGAGCAATTACTGCACCGGCTGCCCCTACAACCCCGCCGAATCCACCGGCCCCACGGCCTGCCCCTTCACTACTCTTTACTGGGACTTCCTGCTGCGCCATGAGCCGCTTCTACGGAAGAACCAGCGCATGTCTCTCCAGACCAAAAACCTCGACCGCCTTGACCCGGCAGCCCGAAAGAAGATAACGGATCAGTCTGACAGGCTGCGGGTAAGGTTTGCGGCAGAGACTTGAATAATCGTGGGTGCCGGAGCTGCCATTGGGCATGCCGGCGGTGGAGTAGGTCGGAGTTCCGGTAGCCATCCCCTCGGGGTGATTGCCGGTCGCGTCGAGAATATCACCCGAGGTTTCATCCAGGGTCCAGGATCCGACGACCGCAGCCTGGGAAAGGGATGCGGTGAGGAAAAATGTCAGCAGAATCGCGGCTGATTTTAGGGGTGAGGAACGGTTTGGGTGGATGACCTCAAGACTCCTGTCGTATAGTGGCAATCGAGCCGGCTCTTTTGGCAAAAACTCCTTCCGATCCTTTCAACGGGCCGGGCCCGGAGTCAGGGGGTGGATTTGGCGACAGCTTCGCGTTCGAGAGCGGCGTTGCAGTAGCCGTGGCGGAGGCATTGGAAGAGGTAGGCGCGAAGGAATCCGGTCAGGCTGCCATGGCGCTCGTATTGGGCGGTATGAACGAGTTCGTGGGCCATGATGACGGGCTGGGCGGCAAGGTCGCGGCGGAGGATGATGCCATAACGGAGGCAGAGCCCGCCGATGTTGCGGCGGTCGAAGCCCCAACGGGCGGCGATGAGATGCATCCACCCGAGGCCAGGCATGGGGATTTCCTCGACGGCGATGATACGCACTTTTTCCGGATGCCGGACGCCGACGCGGACGGCGGCGGCCCATTCGGAGGTGAAAAGCGGGCGGCCATCCCGCAGGGTGCGGCGCTCCACCCGCCAAGCCCACCAGCCCACCCAGGGCATGGCCACATAAACCGCGGCGGGCAGCAACCAGCCGCGCCAGGGGCCGGGGTTCCAGGAGGAAATGTCAGGGGACGTCATGGGAGGCAGTTGGGTCAGTTTTTTGTCAGGGGAGGCGGCCGGTTGGATCATGTCAGCGCGATTGTAGTCCATTGTCAGTGGATTTCCAGTTGGAAGCGTCAGGAGAATCCGGGAGAACCATCCGTGGCGGCCAGGATCCCGGCGGCTTTATGCAGGGTCTCCTGCCATTCCATTTCCAGCACGGAATCCGCCACGATGCCGGCGCCGACATGGAAGGAGGCCACTTTTTCCTCGATGGTGATGGTGCGGATCGCGATGCTGAATTGGCTTTCGCCAAGGGTGCCGAAGTAGCCGATCACCCCGGTGTAAAGCCCTCTTGGGCCGGGTTCGAGTTCCGCGATGATTTCGATGGCCCGCTTTTTCGGGGCCCCGGTGATGGAGCCGCCAGGGGCACAGGCGCTGAGGGCAGCGATATGGGAAATGTCAGGACGCAACTGGCCTTCGATGGTGGAGACGAGGTGAAACACCTGCTCGAAACGTTCCAGCTTCAGGAGGTCAGTGACCCGCACACTGCCGAATTCGCAGACCTGTCCCAGATCGTTGCGCAGGAGATCTGTAATCATGAGCAATTCGGCGCGTTCTTTTTCGCTGCGGATCAAATCGATCGCCGAGCGCTCGTCGGCTTCCGCCTCGTGGAAGCGGGGCCGGGTGCCTTTGATAGGGCGGGTGCGGATGTGGCGCCCGCTCATTTTGAGGAATGATTCGGGCGAGGAGGAAATGACCTGGCGGCCGCCGAGGTCGAGGAATGCGGCGTAGGGCGCGGGGCTGGCCGCGCGGAGACGCAGGGCGAGCGGCAGGGCGTCCGCTCCTTCCGGCCATGGTGCGCTGAAGCGGTGGGCGAGGTTGACTTGATAGATATCCCCGGCGGTGATGTAATCCTGGGCCCGGCTCACGAGGGATTGATAGTGTTCCGGGGTGGTGTCGGCCTGGAACCGGGGGTAAACGGCGGGTTCTGAGCTGCCGGAGGGGGGGGGGCGGACGGGTTGAGCTGTGTCAGAAAGCCGGGTAGTTCCGGGCCGGTGCCAAACCATTCACGGGTGGCGTGCCGGTAAATCAGAACTTCATCGTAAACGCCGAAAGTGTAATGCCCGTCATAGTCCACCGTCCCGAAGAGGCCGGAGGTGGGGAACCCCCAATCGGCCTGCGAGGAAGCGCGTTGCCGCAGCTCCGCGAGGGCGTGTTCCAATGGGGCAGGGTCGCTGAGATGCCCGGTCAGGATCTCCCGGGGGGAAGCGGTGAGGAGGGAGAGTCCGCCATCCGAATCCGGCTCCGGCCGGTGGCCGGCGGTGTCCAGCCAGACCAGTCCAGGCAGGACTCGCAGGCGGGCGGCCATGTCTTCCGGGGCGGAGTTCCACGGGAGCACGCGGGGCAGGGCAGGGACGGTTTGCATGGGGGGACACCCCGTGTTGCCATGGACGGGGTTTGCCTGCAATCGCAGGAATACACGGGGAGTGGCTCCCGGGCGGGAGCCACTCCCGCCGCCTTACATCAGTTTGGCGCCGGCTTCGGCCAGCGGGCTGCGCTCGCCTTTGCTCAGCGAAATATGGGCGGAGCAGGCTTCGCCTTTGAGACGATTGCGGGTGTAGACGAGACCATTACTGCGGCTGTCGACATACGGATTGTCGATCTGGGCCGGATCGCCGATCAGCACCAGCTTGGAGCCGCGCGACATGCGGGTGACGATGGTTTTAGCTTCCAGCGGGGTGAGTTGCTGGGCTTCGTCGAGGATGAAAAAGCGGTTGGGAATGGAGCGGCCCCGGATGTAGCAGAGCGCTTCGATTTCGAGGATGCCCTGCTCGATGAGGGCATCGTAGGGCTTGGGCGCAGAGTCGAGGGCGAGGGTCTGTTGCTTTTTCTCCTGCTTGCGGCGCGGGCCGGCATTGGCTGGAGCACTGGGGCGCATCACGATGTCCAGGGCATCATAAATCGGCTGCAGCCAGGGCCGGAGTTTCTCATTCAGGGTGCCTGGGAGAAAGCCCAGAGTCTCCCCCATAGCGACCACCGGCCGGCTGATGGTCATGCCATCATAGCGGCGCTGGAAGACTTCGCTCAGGCCTGCGGCGACCGCCAGCAGGGTCTTGCCGGTGCCGGCCTGTCCATAACATGTCACCAGGGAGATATCAGGGTCGAGCAGGGCATCGAGGAGGCATTGCTGCCCGAGATTGAGTGGCCGGATGGGCTGGCCTTTGGGGACTTTGATGGATTCCGGCACCTGCAGGCGGACGAAACGTCCCTTGCCGGCATGGCGGGCGGGCATGGTTTGTTTTTCACTGACCTGCAGCAGGACGTATTCGTTCACGGCCAGACCGGCGGCCTCGTCCGGCGGCAGGGTGATGACGCCACTGCTGGCAAAGCGCTGCAGTTCCATGGGATCGACCGCAAGGCGTTGCAGGTCGTAGCTGGCGACATCCCGGATCTCCGCCTTGTCATTCAGATAGTCCTCACAGGCGATGCCGATGGCGCGGGCCTTGAGCTGAAGGTTGAGGTCCTTGGTGACGAGGATCACGGGCGAGGTGTTTTGCTCGCGCACCATGAGGGCGCAGGCGAGGATGCGGTGGTCCACCTTGTCCATCGCGGGAAAGAGGTGCATGAATTCTGTCAGGGCAGGCGAGACCCCGGCATGGTCCTCTGCGCTGAACGCCGCGAGGCGGATACTGCCGCCGCCTCCGGTCGGGACGCCGGTGGTCACCGAGGTGCCGCCCTGCTGGAAGACTTCTGACAATTTCCGGTGCACGGCCCGGGCACTGGCGCCGCGGTCGTTTTGCTCGTTCTTGAAGCGGTCCAGCTCACTCAGGACATCCACCGGGATGCAGATATGGTTATCGTCAAAGCGGTCCACGCAGCCGGGATCATGGAGGAGGACATTGGTGTCGAGGACGAAAGTCTTGGCCTTTTGGTGGGGAGAAACCAGGCCGTAGCGTTGCCAGTCGTGCGCGGCGTCCGGCCCGGGGGGGCGGCGGGTTCGCCCGGCGGCGCGGTTTTTGGTGTTGGAACTGGAGGAGTTTCTACCCTGAGCCCCGCTGAGGAGGCCGGCCGTCATGGAGTCATCATCCCGTATCATAATGTTATAAAAAACGCGGCCCCGGCAGTTGCCGTGGTGCCGCGTGGAGGAGGGGAAGGTCCCTGACGGCTGCCTGCCGCCGACCGCATACTGCCTGAAGGAGCTGTGGGTGGGACCTGATATTCAAGACAGATGCAACAAACGACGGCCCCCGGTGGATACAAGATTTTTCTGCAGGGAAATTGTGTAAAAAATCCAAAACACAGGCTTTAATGTTTTTGAGTTGACGTCAACGCCAGCGTTTTCCGGATTGCGGCCGGATCCTGATGGTTTGTCAGGAAGAGGAATACCCCCTCCAATCCCGGCCCCCCGGATTGGAAAGCGGTTGCCGCCATTTTTAAAAATTGGGCGCCCCGCCCGGGCGGGGGACATGCGGAATATTACACACCGGGGTGGCGATCAGGTCTGGCTGTTATGCTTCCGCAGGCGGGCGCGGCGCAGAGGAGGGGTCGGGCGCGCCGGCCGGTCGGGATCTTCGTGGTGGCGCACCAGCCACCAAAAACTATGAACCAGCACATATCCGGTGACTGCACAGGCGAGCCCCACGAGGAGGTAGCCCAGCAGCAGCTCAGGGCCGGCATGGCTGGCGAGACTCCAAAATCCCTGCCAGTCCAAGTCCTTGACCGCTGCCGGGGTGAGATGGCGGATTTCCGGTTCGGCTCCAAAGAGGTGATAAACCGCCGAGACGGACCCCTTGGCGGCGAGGAACATGGGGACGTAGGTGAAGGGATTGCTCACCCAGGTGGCGGCGATGGCGGCAGGCACATTCCATCCCCTGGCAATGCCGGTGGCCGCCGCGAAAAGGCTCTGCATGGGCAGGGGCAGCATGGAGAAAAACAGGCCTCCGGCGAGTCCGTTGGCCACCGGATGGCGGCGGAAGCGCCAGAGGTCCCGGTTGTGAATCCGGGAGCCCAGCCATTCCCGGATGCGGCCTTTGCGGCGCTCCCGGGGGTGGCGGAGATTGCGGTAGAGTTTGCGGCTCTGGTGGCGCAGGCTGCGGCGGAACCGCTCCAACCAACCGACGGGGTCGGGCGGCTGGAATAGATCAGGGGGGGCGGGCAGCATTCTTAAATCTAGGGCACGTGGGGGAAGTGTGCAAATTTTCCCGTCAGTTATTCCGGGAAGGACACGGTGAGACAGCGTCGCCCACCGCCGGTTCCGGTGAACAACAGCTTGCCGGGCGCCTGATTTTCTTTTAGAAACAGGTGGAATCCCGCCCTTTTGCCCGTCCAAACCCCCGCCCATGAAGAAAATTGAAGCCATCATCAAGCCGTTCAAACTGGCGGAGGTGAAGCAGGCTTTGCTGGAGACGGGCGTTGAGGGCATGACGGCGACGGACGTGCGCGGGATTGGCCGTCAGCGCGGGCACCGCGAGCTCTATCGGGGGAGCGAATATGAGAATTCCTTTATTCCCAAGATAAAATTGGAGGTGCTCGTCGCCGACCATGTGGTCGATCAGGTTCGGGCGCTCATCCTTGAGGCCGCGTCCACCGGCAAGATCGGCG
>CAIZWU010000081.1 GCA_903936775.1 uncultured bacterium
GGCGTGCTGAGTATCCATGCCCCGGAGATCCGGCTGAAACTGAAATCCCTGACCTGCGGGCCATAGCGGACGCCGTCCCGCACTGCCCCGGTGGCATCCGTGAGATAGATGGAGCCACTGTCTGTCAGTAAATCGGTACCCGGTGCCAGCAGCGGCAGGGCCCCACTGCGGCGCCATGCCATGTAACTTCCTGCGGGAAGGCTGGTGCCCGCAGGGAATACGGTGTCGATGCTCTGGGAGATCCTGAGGGTCCAGCCTGAAATATCCACGGCGGCGGCCCCACGATTGTGCAATTCGACAAAATCAGCCCCGCCTGCGGCTGGCTGCGCAAGGAATTCGCTGAGAATGACATCCGGCGCGGCCGGGGCTGGCCCGGCGGTTCCCGGCGTGCCCTTTGGCTGGGCGCTGGCCTGCCAATTTGAAATGGTTTGCAGGTCGCCCGCAGGATCAATCAGCTCAAGGGAGTGGCCTCCATTGTCGGGCGTAGCCGGCCATGGTGGAGCGTCGTCATATTCCACGCTGCACACGATGTCTCCCTGCCCATCCAACAGGGAAATCCGTTCTCCTGCGTTGTTGAGGGAACCTCCGAAATATCCCAGCGGCACCACCCCGGGATACTGGGCGGCGAAAATGGCAGGATTTGCGTTGCTGGCGATTACCACGCGGTTGCCGGGTTGCAGAACGAAGCCAGCGGGGAAGATGAATTCGATGCCGTCCATGGACCAACTGGTCATGGTCACGGGAAGTGCTCCGTGGTTGAGAAACTCAACAAATTCCGCCGCGGAGCCACCCTGGCTGCTGCGGGGATTGTAGTTTACCTCGGTGATGCCGACCGTGGGCAAGGGAGGCCCCACCGTCAGGGTGATCTCCATCAGGGCGCTCCAGGCACTGAACTGCCCGAAAGTGATGGCCGTGCCAACGGTGCCGCCGACCGTGATAGCTGCGGTGTTGGTAACGCGCCAGACGCTGTTCTGATTCTGGGTTCCACTGGTGACGCGCACCCAGGTCCCGGTGACCACTTCCCCATCCGCATCCCAGTCCTCCGCGCGGTCCCAGATCCCGGTGGCTCCGGCGCCCGGCGTGGTCACGACCCAGATGCCGTTCACTGCGGCGGTGCTTTGATTTTTCAGGAGCAGGCGGTCACCGGCCACCAGCGTAATCCCATCCACGATCAGTGGCGTGTTGATGAGTTGGCCCCGGGCGCGGGTTCCCCCGGTGGAGTTATAAGTGCCTGCCAGATTGGCTCCGGGCGAGGCTACGCGCACGGCTGATTTTTGAGGAAAATTGGCCAGTTTGGCGATCGCGCGGGCCTTCACCACGGTGGGTCCGTTGATGGCGAAAGGGGCGGCATAGAGAGTGGCTCCGGCGCGGGGAGTGCCCGTCAGATCATACTGCGGGCGGGGGTCAGTGCCATCCGTAGTGTAATAGATGTCGCCAAGGCTGCTGGTGTTGGCGGTAGCGGCCGGCAGGGCCAGTTTCACTAAAGATCCGGCAGCAATGGTCGAATCGCCCAGCACGGCATCCGTCGTGTTGTTCCGGAGTTCCGGGGCGTTGAGCAACGGATAGAGTCCGTTATTGCGGAATTGGACAAGGACATTGTTGGCCCGGACTGGATAATAAGCAGTCTTGAGCCGCCGGATTTCGTCGTACCAGGCATTGGCCATGCCGGCCGTCCAGGTGCCCAGGGTAGCCACGCTGCGTCCCGTATTGAACCGCAGGGAACCACCGGTCCAGGCCCCGCCGGTATATCCGGCTGCGGTGCCA
>CAIZWU010000082.1 GCA_903936775.1 uncultured bacterium
CGCGGACCGGATCCCCGCCTGAGGCATCTGGTGCGTTTGAGTGGACCTTACTGCGCCGCGTTTTATTCCAGGGCCCACCTGCAGGTGGTATTTGATCTGCTTTCCGGGGCCCCGGGCTCCAGCGTTTCAGTTCTGGCGGTGGGAAAATCCGCCCAGGAGGAGATGGTGCTGCTCTCCCGCACCCCGACCGGCACTCTGACCGCCGAATACGTGGGGAGCCAGGGAGAAATCCGCCGCAGCCGGGTGCTCGATTTTGCCCCGCCCGGCATGGAAGCGGCCGACTGGTTCACCGGCGGGCATGGCGCCGATTTGTGGTTGGCCGGAATGGAGGTGGTCTGCTGCATAACGGAAGTCAACGAGTTTCAGCATATCGCCATCAATGGACCGGTGACGGCTTTTGCCATCGCCCCGCCGGTATTGCCCTCACAGGCTGTCGCCGTGGGAGCGGGAGATGCGGTGCTTTTGATCGCGAAGGGCAAAGGGAAGCCGGTCGATTGCGTGAACCTCTATTCTGGCTCAGCGGTGCAGCCGCCGGTGGTAGCCTTCACGGGCGATGGCCGGGCGGTGATAGCGGATGGCCAGGGCGGGATTGTCTATCATCTTCGTGGCGGCCTCCGGAAGCAGGCGGACATTGTCATCCCTCCCGGTTCCGGTGAACTTGTCGCCGCTGCCGGCATCGGGGCGCAGGGTTTTGCTTTCCTGACTTCGACGGGCAAGGTCCTCGGCTATGGCGTTTGATGTCATCTGGCGGCTCACAGGTCAGCCCCGTAGGCCATGAAGCTGCGGTAGCTTTGCAGGATGGCGCGGAGGGCGTTGACGAAGGCCCGGCGCTGGAGGTCAAGCGGGGCGGTCTGCGGGCTTTCCAGGATCACTTCAAAAGGCTGTGGGCGCTGGGTGGGGCTGGCGCAGAGGATGCCATCGTAGGCGGAGTGGATGATGCTGTTTACGGAGTGGAAGCCGTCGATCACCGGTCCGGGATCACAGGGCAGGATATGGCCGGCGGCGGCGAGGGCAGGGGCCAGCATCTGCTCGGAAATGAGGCGGTCGCGGGCGAACCCGTAGAAGCCGCCGCAGGTATCATCGGAGTGCAGGGCGATAATGCCATCAAAGTTGCGGCGCTGGATTTCTGCTTCCATCAGCTGCACGGCGGGTTCGGGCGAATTGCGCCAGAATTCCCGGTTCAGGTCTTTGCCGGAGGAGGATTCCCGGGTGCCGGCGAGGTAGCCGGATGGATTGCATAACGGATAGAGATGGATCAGGAACTCCCGGCCGAGATCCGGGTGGTCATCAAGCTCCCTGACGAAATCCATCAGGCCAAGAATGCCGGCGGGTTCGTCCCCATGAATACCGGCGAAGATGCCCAGCTTGAAACGGTGTTTCATGACCTGGGTGCGTTGGAAGACAAAACGGGGCAGCCACAGCCGGGCCGGGCCGTCATCCCAGAATCCGGCGGAGTCCCCCTTCAGGCACGGGGAGGAGGCTACCTGAAGCATCAAAGGCATCAGCAGATCCTTGACCCCCGGACGTTCCCCGGCGGCGACGCGGCGGGCGACGGCTTCGGAGGCTTCCACCCAGAGGTCGTGCAGGTTGTCAGGGGATTCAGTCATACCGGGAAGGCCATGGGCAGAAGTCAAGCCGCGGCCCGCTCCGGCATGGCCAGCCCAGTGGGATCGGTGGCCATCCAGCCATGCAGCAGGGCATCGCGGGAGGCGAGGCTGAGGACGCGTTGATTGAAATGTTCGGCCTCGTGCGGGCCATCGAAGGTGAGCAGCACTTCGATGGTGCCGTCAGGGTGCTGGGTGGCAATGTCGGTGGTGCGCATTTGCGGGGCCACCAGCGTGCCGAGGCGGGCGGCGTGTTCGGGGGTGCTTCCGGAGGCGAGGTGGACGGCCACGACGGTGGACGGCAGGCCGTGCTCGCGGTGGGCCGCCGCGGCATCGGCGGCGGTGCGGCGGAAGATTTCAGGGGTGACCACCAATGGTCCGGCGGTGGGTTCCGACAGGCCATCCAGCTGGCGCAATTCCATGAACTGAGCCACCCATCGGCAAATCATCTGAATCCGGGAAAAGGTGCGCCAGTTCACGGCATTGAAATCCATCCGGTGAATCAGCAACAAATAACGTGCCGCGCCGGATGCCACCGGCCACGGCAGCGCTGCCAGCCACGGGCTGTGCTGGGCCGGCACGGTGGACCAGACCTGACGGCAGGTGACGAGGGATTGGCGGGTCACGGCGAGGTGGGCGATCCCGGCGTCGCTCAGCGGCAGGTTTTCCGGCAGAGCCTCGTCGGTGCCAAGGAGCGCGGTCCGGGACAGTGAGCTTCCCTCAATCAGATACAGGGCGGCATCGGTCACCCCGGCATTGGACTGCAGCAGTTGCAGGAGGTTCGGGAAAACCGGGCCGGTGCCTGGTTCGAACAGCCCGCGCAATTGCAGTTCCAGCGGGGCAGGTTCGGTCTCCGGCCCGACGGGGCGCTCCAGCGGCTGTTGGACCGGGGGGACTTCGGGCACTTTGGGGGCGGCGCTCGGATCGGCGGGGTGGGGGGCGGGGGCTGCGGGGACTTGCGCGTTGGTTTCGCGCTCCGGCACCTGGACCGCAAAGAGCGAGTGGGCTTCCCCCGCCAGCAGGCCCAGCGCAGGCAGGGCGAGGAAAAACAGACTGTGCGCGGCCACCATGTCCCGTTGGGTCAGCAGCAAGGTGACCAGCAGCAACAGCGAAGCCACGGCGCCTGACAAAAAGCCCCAGCGGAAGCCATACCGGGCCCCGGTCAGCAGGGGCAAAACAATCCAAGGCGAGGGATTCAGCGACAACCACCCCAGGTCCGAGGGAACGGTCAGCAGGTTCAACAGCGCGAGCCCCCCGCCGATGGCGACAACATCCTGCCACGGCCGGCCCAGGGAAAAGCGAGACAGGGAAGATTCGGGAACGGACATCCCCTCCAAAAACGACAAACCGGCGGGAATGGAAAGCGGGAAATCCCTTTAGGCCGCATCTATAAAAACCAAAAACTCCGATTTCCAAGGTGAAATTCTCCGGGCCCTGCGCTACACCCTCCGCCCGTCGGAGGGTTCCGGCGTCTTTTCCTATGAGTTCCAACAGCCTCCAAGCCCTCCCCGGATTCCGGGAGTTCTACCCCGACACCTGTGCCTTGCGGAACTATCTTTTCATGCACTGGCGGGACGTGGCGCGCACCTACGGCTTCCTCGAATATGAGGGTCCGGTGTTGGAACCAACGGAACTCTACCGCCGCAAGAGCGGGGACGAAATCGTCAAACAGCTGTTCCACTTCAGCGATGCCGGCGGCCGGGAGGTCGCGCTGCGGCCCGAAACCACCCCCAGCCTCGCCCGCATGGCCGCCGCCAAACACAAGGAACTGCGCAAGCCCATCAAGTGGTTCCAGATCGGCTCGTGTTTCCGTTACGAACGCCAGCAAAAAGGCCGCGGCCGGGAGTTCTATCAATACAACTGCGATATCCTCGGCGAGCCCTCCGGTGCGGCGGATGCCGATCTCATCGCCATGTCCATCGATGTCATGCGCAGCCTCGGCTTCCGTCAGGGGGATTTCGTGGTGCGTCTCAGCGACCGCAATGTCTGGCCGGATTTCCTGGAGAAGGCCGGAGTCGCGGCGGAGCACCTGTCGGTTTTTCTTCAGATCATCGATAAAATGGAGCGCGAAAAACCTGAGGTGAGCGCTGGGCGTCTGGCGGAACTGGGCACCAGCCGCGAAGCCGTTGATGCCTTCATCGCCGGGCGGGGCGCGGACTGGCCGCCGCTCCAGGCCCTGCTGGAAAATCTGGCGGCCCGCGGGTTGTCAGGATTTATCAAGGTGGACCTCGGAATCGTGCGGGGCCTCGCTTACTACACCGGGCCGGTTTTCGAAATCTTCGACATCAGCCAGGGCATGCGGGCGGTGGCCGGGGGAGGGCGTTACGACCAGCTCTGCCAGTTGATCGGTGGCAGTGATCTTCCTGCGTGCGGGTTTGCCATGGGCGACATGGTGATCGGCGATTTCGTGAAGGAAACCCCTCACGCGTGGCGGCAATACCAGGAATGGCTTGCCAGTTATGGCAAGATCGAAGCCTTCGTCATCATCGCCGACGAGGCCCGCCGTCCGGATGCCCTGGCCATGGTGCAGGGGCTGCGCAATGCGGGCATTGCGACCGACTATTCCTATCTCCCGGCCAAAGTCGGCAAGCAGGCCCAACTGGCCGAGCAACTCGGGGCCCGGGCCGCCCTCACCATTGGCAGCGAGTTCCCTGAAGTCCGGCTCAAGGACCTGATCGCCCGCAAGGAGGAAGTCATCGATGCCACGGCGGCCCCTGAAGCCGTCAGTGCTCTCCTCACCAGCCCGGCGATCCCGCCGCTCCTGGCGTAGAGGGTAGCACCGGCCCGGTCTGAGAGCTGGATTCCTGGCATGACTTGCGGGTCCATTCCAAAGAATGGCCTTCCGCTTATTTCCAGCCGTCGCGGTATTTGGTGCCGACGAAGGTGTTAGCCTCGGCGTCGTTGGTGAATTTCATCTGGCTGGCATCCCATTCGAGCCGTGTTCCGGAGCGGCGGATCGCGATCATGCCCAGCAATCCGATTTCGCTGAGGGCACCGCCGTATTCAAAGCTGGATCCGGCCGGGCGGTTTTCGCGGATGGCATCGAGCCAGTCCCGCTGGTGATGGCCTTGTTTGACGCGGGGAATTTTGGGATCAGGCCGTTTGAAATCCTTCATGCGGGTCTCGGGAATGATGCGGGGGCTGCTTCCGCCGTGGGAACCATGCATGATTTTGCCCTGATCCCCGATCACCACGGCTCCGGTGCCGACCACCTTGCGGTCTTCCTTGGTCAGTTCTTCCGGCTGGGGAATGGAGAAGTCGCCATCATGCCAGATCAGTTTGACCGGGCCGCGGTCTCCCTTGGCGGGGAATTCATAAGTGATTTTACTGCCTTGTGGGTAAAATTCGGCGTCCGCTTTGGGATCATATCCCTTGGTTTCAGCAGTGATGGCAGTGGGCATGTCCAAATCCAAGGCCCAGAAGGAAGGGTCCAGCACGTGGCAGATCCAGTCGCCGATGCAGCCGCTTCCAAACGCCGAAAACCCGCGCCAGTTGAAGGGCAGATAAGCCGGGTGGTAGTCGCGCGCCGCGGTGGGCCCCTGCCAGAGATTCCAATCCAGTTCCTTGGGGACCGGTGGCTTTTCCGCGGCGATCTGCCCCTTCAGGCGGGTCTGGCAATAGACATCGCGGAAGGCATCACAACCGGCGTGGATCTCGGTCACTTTGCCAATGGCTCCGGATTGCACCATCTCTACAAAGCGGCGGATGTCGTCCGACGAATGCCCCTGATTGCCGACCTGGGTGATCACTTTCTTTTCCAGGGCCGCCTGACGCATCGCCCGGACTTCCGCTACAGTGTGGGCCAGCGGCTTCTCACAATAGACGTGTTTGCCATGACCGATCGCGGCCAGCGAAATCACGGAGTGGGTGTGGTCGGGCGTGCCCACCAGCACCGCATCGATTTCGTTGCTGATGGAGTCGAACATCTGGCGGAAATCCTTGAATCGTTTGGCTTTGGGGAATTTCGCGAAGCTATCCGCCGCCCGCCGGTCGTCCACATCGCAGAGGGCCACGATGTCCTCTTCCGCCATATTGCCGAGGTCGGCCCCGCCCTGACCACCACAACCTACCACCGCCAGCCGGATCCGGTTATTGGGGGTTGGTTTATCTCCTTGTGCGAAGAGCACATGGCTGGGCACAACTTGAAATCCGAAGGCGGTGGCCGCGGCGGAGGAGACAAAAGAACGGCGTTTCATGGCAGATGGGGAAGCAGAGATGGGGTTGAAGGTTCAGCCTTGGAAATACAGGTAACCTGTCCGGCGTCCATTTATTTCATGACACTGGACCGGACGGGAAAATCGCCCTGCTCAGGCGTGGGCAGGAAGTGTTGGGATCTGATGATTTGGCAAGGCCTCCGACACCCGCTCGACATCCGCCGCCACGACTTTGTATTCGGGACAGAGGGTATCGGCATCATGCCCGGCCCCGGTGACGTTATTCACCATGGC
>CAIZWU010000083.1 GCA_903936775.1 uncultured bacterium
CCCGGCGGAGGTCGTCTGATTGAAAGTCCGGATGACGTCCTCATTCGCGGCGAGGTTGGCCAGCAATCCATTGGGTTCCAGCCGTTGCTCCGTCCGGTGCGTCGCGGCCAGCTGGCGTGCATGGGCAGCCAGCTGTTCATGAGTGAAGAGGCCGGAACGGAGCGGAGCCCCGCCCCCGGCGAACCGTGCCCGGCTGGCGCGTGAGCGTGACGTCCAATGTGACCAACGAAGCGGGAAATTTTGCATGGAAAAGTGAGGCCGGATGAGTGAGCTGGCCGAGGCGGCCAACGGTGATGGGAACTGACGGGCAGGAAGTCATTCTGTTATTGAATCCTGAGGGGTCTTTCCATGAAGACCGCTTGCCATATCATGGCATGGACCGGAAGGCTGGCAAGCTGGATGGCCCCGGCCAGACAAAACGCGGACCTGCCCTACTGGGAGTATTCCCACCTGCTGGCAACTTCCAAAACATCGGGGCCTTGAACGGATCCATGTTTCGGGCGCCCCTTGGCCAGCCTATTCAGATCGATTGGATCGGCCCGCCGGATGCCCCCCGGGCAACAAAAGTAATAGCACGGGCAGCTGTTCCGGGGGCGGCAGGGGGGGGATCATTATTATACATAAGCGCGGACCCGGCGCCGCCGCCTTGGGGTGTTCACCCCATTGACAAGCTCCTGGCAGCAGTCCCGTGCCGGGCCGGTCAGAGCCACACCGGCCTCACCCGCCGTTTGACGGCCATGACTTCACCCGATACTGAAAGGGGTAGAATCAATGCTCCCCCCAACGATCTCGCGGCCCGCCCCCATTTTTGAACCATGCTATCCAACGACTGCCCAGGGATGCAGACCGGCATGGCCCTCAGCGCAATCTTTGGGCTGCTCTGGCTGATCTCCGTGGGTCTGTTCGGCTCCCGGAGTGGCTGGCCTGACCCTGGGTTGGCCACCGATCCGGGCGCAATTCAGGATCCGGGCGGCCCTGACCATCGCGGTCATTTTATCGCCGTTCTTTGGCTTGTTGGGATACACGATTTATCGGGAGGCCTTCATTGATGATGAGTTGCATCATGGACACAACTTTTGGTTGATCGTGGCCGGGCTTGGGATGCCATTGGCCTTGTGCGTAGTGATTCTGGTTTCCCTGCCGCTGCTGCGCATCGCGTCGGCCCGCATCGCACACATCGGATAGCAAATCCTTGACGGCCCCTGCCCTCCCTGGCCCGCCGGCGCAGCGGGCCAGGAACTACAGCAACCAACAAATGTCAAGATGGCGGCCGGGATGCGCGTGATGGACTTCATGGACAAAACCCCGACTTGTTCATGAAGTCCATCCCGTCCACCCCGGCGGAGATAGCGGCCAATGCCGCGTTGTTACTGGTGGGAGTGGCTTGTGCGCTGCTGACCGGGTGAAGAAAAAATAGCCCGAAATAAATCCATCGTGGAAGTGGGCACCTTGGAAGGGTCCGGCGCGCCTCGTGACAGCAGTCGGGCATGCACCCCACCCTCAAGACCTTGCCGGGGGGGATTTCATAGGGACTGGCCCAGCTTGGAGGCCTGCGGTGGAATCACCTGAAAATGGCTTGCAGGGCGAAGAGGGAAGCCGGTTCCTTGCCGCGGCGGGGACTCCGGGGAACGGACCACCCCGCCTTTTCCTTACCTATCATGAAAACAATACAACGATTGGCAAAAACGGGGCGCGGCGGGTTGCTGGGCCTGACGGCGGTTTGGCTGGTGTGGGCGGGGATGGGAATGGCGGGGGCGCAGGACGCCCCGGGAAGCCTGAAGGTGCCGGACGGTGTAATGTTTGAAAAGGGGATCACCTACGGGACCGCAGCGGGACAGGCGTTGTTATTGGATCTGGCGAAACCGAAGGAGGGGGCGGGGCCTTTTCCGGCGCTGGTGCTGGTGCATGGCGGGGGCTGGGCAGCGGGCGACCGGTCGTCCTACCATGAACCGATGCTGGCATGGGCGAAGCAGGGAATCGTCTGTGTGTCGGTGGATTACCGGCTGGCCCCGCAATTCAAATTTCCCTGCCAGATCGAGGATGTGAAATGTGCGGTGCGGTGGGTGCGGGCCAATGCCGGGAAATACCAAGTGGATGCGGACCGCATCGGGGCACTGGGGGGATCCGCCGGGGCGCATCTGGTGGGGCTGCTGGGCACGACTTCCGGAAGCGGGAAGTGGGAAGGCGAGGGCGGCCACGCCGGTCAATCCAGTGCGGTGCGGCTGATGGTTTGCCACGGGATCCCGTCGGATTTGCTGATGGGGTATCTGGAATCGACGCAGCAGCGGGAACCGGAGTCGGGCCAGGTGCGTTCCATCCTGACGAATTTCCTGGGGGTGACGCCGGACCAAGGCAAGGCGGTCTATGTGGAGGCCAGTCCGGTGCATTACGTCAGCAAGACCAGTCCGCCGGCGCTGCTACTCCACGGGAGCGATGATCCGCTGGTGCCCGTGAAGCAGGCGGAGGTGTTCGCGGCGGCCTTGGAGAAACAGGGCACGGTGGTTGAACTGGTGAAGATGGAAGGCGCGGGACACGGCGGGTTTGGCAAAGACCCGGCCCGGACGCTGGCCCGGTTGAATGCTTTCCTGGTGAAGCATTTGCTGAAGCCCTGAGCCGCGCGGGGCAGGCGCTCCCCTGGCCAACCGGTCTCCCCCTTCCCGCTTGCCCCGCAGGCGCAGCGGGAGTGTGATGGGCAGAACCAAATTATCAATTTTTATGTGGAAAGGCAGATTTCAGCAGGAGACGTCCGGTCTGGTGCAGCGGTATGGGGAGTCCATCTCCTTTGACTGGCGGCTCTATAAATACGATATCATGGGGTCGATGGCGCAGGCTGAGGCCTTGGCGCGGGCGAAGATCATCACCCGGACGGAGATGCAGGCCATCCACCGGGGGCTGACGGAGATCGAGGGCGAGATCGAGTCGGGGAAGTTCGAGTGGCAGATGACACTGGAAGATGTGCACATGAACATCGAGAAGGCCCTGACCGCGAAGATCGGGGCGCCGGGAGCGAAGCTGCACACCGGCCGGAGCCGCAATGACCAGGTGGCCTTGGATATCCGGATGTATTGCCGGGCGGAGGGCGGACTGGTGGTGGACCTGATCCGCAACCTGCAAAGGGCCCTGACGGAAGTGGCGCTGCGCTGGCAGCACGTGGTGATGCCGGGCTACACCCACCTGCAACGCGGGCAGCCGGTGATGTTTTCCCATCACCTTCTGGCCTATGTGGAAATGCTGGACCGGGATGCCGGCCGGGTGGCGGATGCGGTGAAGCGGCTCAATGTGATGCCGCTGGGCTCCGGCGCGCTGGCGGGGTCCACCATTGTGCTCGACCGGGAATTTGTGGCGGAACAACTGGGCTTTGCCGGAGTGACCCGGAACAGCATGGACGCGGTGGCGGACCGGGACTTTGCCGTGGAGCTGTGCGCGGCCCTCGCGCTGTGCGGCACCCATCTGTCGCGGCTCAGTGAAGATGTGATTTTGTGGGTGACGGCAGAGTTTGGATTCGTAACCCTGAGCGATGCCCACACCACTGGCAGCAGCCTGATGCCGCAGAAAAAGAACCCGGACGTGGCAGAACTGACCCGCGGCAAGACCGGGCGGCTGTATGGCAATCTGATGAGCCTGCTGACGCTCCTGAAGGGCCTGCCCCTGACCTACAACCGGGACATGCAGGAGGACAAGGAACCGCCCTTTGACAGTTTCGATACCATCAAGCTGGCCCTCGAAGTGTATGCGGAGATGATGCGCGGGCTGAAGGTGAATGAAAAAGCGGTGGCGGCGGCGGTGGCGGATCCTTTCCTGCTGGCGACGGATGTGGCGGACTACCTGGTGCTGCGCGGGCTGCCCTTCCGGGACGCGCACGAAGTGGTGGGCAAATTGACGGCGCATTCCCTGTCCACTGGCGTGGCCTTCCCCGATATCCCCTTGGAGACTTATCAGGCGCTGTGCCCGCTGTTTGAGAAAAAAGTGTATAAAGTGCTCACCTTGGATCACGCCATGGCCGCCCGGAAAGCCACCGGAGCACCCTCGCCGGCGAATGTCGCCCGGGAACTGGCCGGGTGGCAGGCGCGCCTGTCGCCGAAACGCCCGGCCGCGAAACGCCCTAAAGCCGCTGCCCCCTGATTGTTGATTGATTCCCGGCGCTTCCGCGTAGTGTGTCCGGTTCCCCGCGCCGCCGTCCGGCTCCCCCTTCCCCCCTTTTAATTGATATGTGGTTTGCTCCCATGATGAAACTCCGCGATAAGTTGTCGCGGAAACGGAATGTGTTGATGGAAGACGAGGAGAAGCCGTTCCTTGAGCATCTCGATGACCTGCGCAAGATGTTGATGCGCCTCATCACCACGTTGTTGATCTCGGTGACCCTGTGTTTTGTCTTCAATGCCTGGTTCTTCAAGGTGGTTCAATATCCCATGGAACGGGCCGGCCTCGCTTCGGCAATGGAGCGGAATCTGCCGGAAGGCATCGCCCAGGCGCAGTGGATGCAAATCCACACCGCCGCCCGTGGGGCCTCGGTCCTCGACGGACCCGGGCGGGAGCTGTTCCTTGCCAAGGCAGTGCCTGACGTGAAATTGCGGGCCTACACCGAAGCCATGCTGCTCTATCATGCGGCGGATCTCCTGCCGATCGATCAACAGACGGCCTACATGGAGGAAGCCACCAAACTGCTGCCAGAGCCGCTTCGGGTGGCGGCGGGGGATGCCGGAAAGGCGATCCTGAAAGTCCGTCCCCAGAGCACGCTGGAAGCCCTGCGGCCGGTGATCGAAACCGAGGCCTTCGCCCCGGCGGAGACCTTTATGCTCTCAATGAAGCTCTCGACCTTTGCGGGCATCATCATTTCCTTCCCGATCCTGTTTTATTTCATTCTGGAATTCATCCTGCCTGGGCTGAATCCCCGCGAGCGCCGCATGCTGATCCCGGCCCTCGCGATCGGGTTTGGCCTGTTCCTGCTGGGCGTGCTCTCCGCCTACTTTTATGTCATCCCCACCACCCTGCAGTGGTTCCATGAATACTCCCGCGATCTCGGCATCCGGGATGGATGGCGGATTGGCAGCTACATCGGGTTTGTCACTTCCTTCTGCTTGATCTTTGGGGTGAGCTTCGAATTGCCGGTCGTGGTCATGGTGTTGGTGAAGCTGGGGCTGCTCAGTTCAACGACGATGCGCCGCACCCGCTCCTGGGCCATGATCATCATCGTAGTGGCCGCCGCCGTCATCACCCCGACCGGGGATATCCTGACCCTTTCCATGCTGGCGGGTCCCATGATCGTGATGTATGAAATCTGCATCTGGCTGGCGGTAGCGCATGAGAAAAAGCTCGCCCGCGAAGAAGCAGAGGAATCCAGCCGTGACATGGCCCGCCGTGCCGCGCTCTTCGGAGTGGCCAGCGTAGCCACCGCCCACCCCGGCAG
>CAIZWU010000084.1 GCA_903936775.1 uncultured bacterium
AGATGGCCAAAGCTGCCGAAGCAAGCCGCGCTCCCGCCCCTAAAGACACGGTAGTGGAAACCGGAGCTGAACCAGCAGGGCAGGGGATTGAAGCGCCGCAGATGCCCCCAGAAGCTCCTAAATCGCTCCAGGCTGTTGCTGCCATAGAGCCTGCAAAAGCACCTCCTGCCCCAAAGGACGTGCGTAAAACGGCAAAGCCCGTGGTGGCAGCAAGAAGTTCCAATCTTAATCGCATCACGGTAAACCTGTTTGACGCCGACCGTCGCGCTCTGGCGATCATCAAAGAGCATCTTGCCAATGCCGGACAGGACTTCACCAACCGCTCTGATTGCATTAAAATCGGGTTGCGGCTCGCGGCTAAAGTAAAAAAAGAAGAACTGGCAGCTCTGCTGTTGGAGGTTCGGGGAGAAGACAGGCGGTTTTCAGGGCACGAGCAGGGTAATTTAAGAACATCATAAATTAGAAGAAAAAGCATGCGAATCGGAAGTCCGCTTTACCTTGTCGAATCCAGAGAACCGTGCTGGAAATGCCACAAACCCCAACGGGTGATCGCCCTGGCGACGGCGCGGGTGGACGACGACGACATGAACACCATGGACGGCGGTCCCGAAAATGAGCCGCTCCTGTTTAAAAACGTGGAAAGTCTTGATCCAGTGCTGGAACAATGGTTGGCCACCCATGAGCCGCATTACCGCCGTCACTTTTCCAGGCAGGCAGGCATGGAGTATTTCGCCAATATGTGTCCCGGCTGCGGGGCGAATTTCGGGGATCATTTTCTGCACGAGGCGGGGGGGGGCGTTTTTCCCGATGGGGCCGGAAGAGGCTGAACTCATGAGCCTGGTGGAATTGCCGCTCGAAGGGGAATTCGGAATCGAGGCGGATTGGGTGATGGGGGCAGGGGAACTGCTGCTTGAGTTTGCCCAGCGCCGGTGAGAAACCGCTTCCGGGAAAGTTGATTCCCCGCAAAACGCAATAATATCTCCATTTCTGATTCAAAACTGCCGTTCAATCCAATAATGAATATTATTGTGTAATCCGATTCCCCCGTAGAATCGCCTGTAGGGGGCGGTTTTTCCCCATCCAGCAACCCACCCACCCGATGAATCCCACAATTCGGGAGTGCCTCTCCGTTGCGGCCCGCGACCGGCAGCTTGCGGCCCCGACATTGGCGGCCTATCGCCGGACGTGGCTCAAGCTGGTAGCTTGGACCACGGCGTCCGGCTTTGATCTTGGCTCACTCCCACGGGAACAGGCACGCAGTTACTACGAAGACCTCACGGGTAATCGCTCCGCCTCCCACCACCTCCAGGTGAAGGCGGGCATCGCGTTCCTTTATAAAGTGCTCGATAAACCCAATCCGTTCACGGATGGCCTCGCACCCCGGTTCCGTCCCGACGCTCAGGAAATCGAATTCCTCGAAGCGGCGGATCTGGCGAAGGTGCTGCTTGCGCTGCGGGAACTGGGCACGGACTACTTTGGAAGGCTGGCCGCGCATTTGGCGGAAGCGCTCTTTTTTACGGCCTGCCGGTTCCATGAATGGGCGCTGCTTTCCACGGACAAGCTGGTCCGCAACGGGGCAGGGGACTTCACGGCCGCCCGGCTCAAGGTGAAAGGTGGGAAATACCGCGATGTCCCACTTATGCCACGGCTGTCGGATTCCCTGCGAGAATGGGCCGTCTTTCTCGAAGGTCTCAAAGGAATGCGTCTGCGTCGGGGAGCGGTGGACTTTGCCGGAAGCGAACTCGTGTTCCCGGGACGGGATGGCAGCCCCATCAGCAACCAAGCCTTCAACCGACGTCTCGCTGCTGCTTTCCATGCCGCCGGAGTTTCCGTTATTAGTGCCCACGGCCTACGCGTAAGCGGTTGATCCTTGCCCGTCTGAAAAGTCGTGCGGCGGATTGTTGATGTGTCAGGTTGGGTGATGCGAAGCATTTCAGCAGGAGAAGA
>CAIZWU010000085.1 GCA_903936775.1 uncultured bacterium
AGATGCGGCGTGACGGCCTCCTTGCTGCCCTGGAATCCGGCATCGGCATAACCCTGGTCGTCACTGACGATGATGAGAATGTTCGGCTTTTCCGCCGCGGCCGCGTGGAAGCCCATGAGTGAAATGAAGGCGAAGAGGCCAGTGCGGATTCTCATGGGGTGGTGGAGGTGCGGGTCTGGTCCGCCAACCAAGGGCGTCAGGGTTGGCGGGTTTCAGGGTTGGTCAATCACAAAGGCCGGCCGGGAGAGGACTCCTTTGGATAGGGCGCCATAGTGGTCGGAGCGCCAGAAGTTTTTGAGATCATCCGCGGTGATGAGTTGAAGGCCGGGCGTGGCCACGGCGGGATTGCAGAGGATGTAGAGGTCCTGTTCCGCGATATAACCGCAAACGTTGAGCGTGTGGCCGGCATTGCCGCCGGGGTATTGCGGTCCGATGTATTTGAAATCCACCACCACGGGCCGTCCGGCATCGAGTTCGGTTTTCAACCGGGCGGTGGCTTGTTCAAAACCCGGGTCGTCCGGCGTGAAGGTGATGAGTTTCCACTTCTGGCCGATTTTTTCCGAGGCATCGAGGAGGTGGCCCCAGTCGGTGCCGGTGCCGGGGGGCGAGGGACAGAGCCGTTTGAAGTCCCAGCCGCCGATTGTGCTGCCTTGGAAGCGGGCGAAGGAGGCGCAGGCGGTGGAGCCACAGTTGTTATAGCCCTGGTGGATGTGCGGCATTGGCACGAAGGCAAATTTCCCCGGTTCGCCTTTTTGCCGGCGATATCCGATCAGCTTCAAGAGATCCGCCCCCTGCTGGGCGCAGGCGCTGTCGGATGGTTGCGCCGGGTGCCCGGTGGGGCCGGTGGGCCGGAGCTTCGAGACCTTCGTCCAGTGGGCTTTCGCCGCGTCGGGGTCGCCGGCTTGGAACTGGATTTCACCCAGCAGCACGAGGCCGGAGGGATCGTTCAACTCCGCGGCCCGCTCTGCGAGGCGCCGGGCCTGCGCGGGATCCGGCGCCACGCCTTCGCCGGAAAGATAAGCCATGGCTGCTGTTGAAGCCGCCCGCCCGTGTCCCTGCGCCGCCGCCTGCTTCCATACTTCAAGAGCCTTGGGAATGTCCTGCTCCGTGCCCTGGGCGCCGAAGTAGCATTGCCCAAGGTTGAAAGCCGCCTGCGCCGATGTTTCGGCTGCCGTCTTGAAATAGCCAAAGGCAATCCCGGGGTTTCGCTTCACAATAGCACCGCGCAGGTAGGCAAAGCCGACAAAATCCATCGCCTCTGCATGGCCACTGTCCGCCGCCCGGTGCGCCCACTGCAGCGCCTGCACATCGTCTTTCGCCGTGCCCTTTCCATCGCGGTAGCGGTAGGCCAGATCCAGTTGAGCCACCACATCGCCACTGCTGGCCCGGGCGGTGAGGGCTTTTAAATCCAACGCGTCTTCGGCAGGCAAAATGAGGGTGGTCATGAGCATGGCGGCGAGGGTGAGGTGGATGGACTTCATGGTGGTGGGATGTTATTCGACGACGACGGCGGGGTTTCCGTGAACGTCCATTTTCGGCGCGATCCCCTGGCCGGGCAGGCGGGGCCCAAGTTCAGGCAGGTCCGCCCCCACCGCTGCCGCAGGAGCTGGCAGATGAAATGGGATGAGCGGACACTCCCCGCCATAGCCCACGAGGCCCGCATCCGTTTCCACGTTCGCCATGGTGCTGTCGAAGCGGGTCCCTGCTGGGCCGCCGGACCATGGGCCGGCAGCCTGATGCCGCGGGAGTTTGACGATGGATGCGAGGATGCGGTGGGGGGGCATGTCAAAAGCTTGGCTGGCTAGGATTTCACTTTAAATTTTACCTGGTCTCTGACGCCCAGTCTTGGCGGGCAAGGGCATCCGCGCATGAAACTCAGCACAACTGACGCCACCCGCTCCCCCGCCTCCCACCCGGCAGCCGGTCGTCCTGCCACGTGCGGGGTGAATCTTCAGCCGTGATGCCCGGGGCTTTTTGATGAAAGTTAGCTTGACCCGTTGCTTGAAAAACAGGCACATGATCGCATGAACCGGTCAGCTCTGTTCCATCCAGCCCGGATTATTCTCATGATTTGTGGTGGAAACGGTGGCCTGCTGCCCCGGGTGGAGGCGGCGCCGGGAGGCTTGGATCCCCATGCCGCTCCACTGGAACTGCGGGCAGACGCCCGGGTGGTGGTGGCTGCCCGGCAGGCCGATGGCCGCGTGGTGGTGGGCGGTGATTTCTGGTGGCTGAATGGAACCGCCGTTCCTGGCCTGGCGCGTTTGGAGACTACTGGACTGAGAGATCCGGGCTTTGTGCCGGCGATTGGACTGATGATGGAGGAGGGCCTTGAGTCTCTGGGGAATCACAACGGCGGGGTAGATTGGCCGGCGGCGACCCTGTTGCCGCTGCCGGATGGACGCATGTGGATGGAAGTGAGGAGGCGGGACAGCCTTTGGACCGTGCTGGGTCCTCAGGGGCAGGTATCTCTGGGAGCCTTGGCGGCATTGCCCACGGGCATCGGAACGCAAGTCCACGCCGAGGGAACCGCTCCGGGCCAGCTTGTGGTGGGTATTATCTCCAGGGTTTACAGCACCAGCCCTGCCGGTCCCATTCCTCCGAAGGCTGAGGTGCGGGCCGTCTCGCTGGAGGATGGCCAGACCCTCTGGAGTCACACGCGGACCACCGGTCCGCAGCCGCTGCGGGCGTGGCCGACGGGCGACGGGCATTGGTGGGTGGCCGGGGAAGATGATGAGGTGGTGGACCCGGATGTCCCCTTCTCCGTGCCGGGAACGGCCAAACTGGTGTGGCGGATCAAGGGGGACGGGATCCCTGATGAAACCTTCACGGCATTGCCGTTTCCCCGGGGCTACAGCCAGCGTTTCCAACCGCTTCCGGAGGGGAAACTGGCGGTGCTGGAAACAGATCAGCGTTCGCTCGGATACTGGCCGCCTTCGGGCAGCCTGCCGGTAAGGAGCCGTGTTTTTATGCCGGACAGAGCGGGTTTATCCTTCAATGCCGGGAGTCAAAGCCGGTTGTTGGAACTGCGGGTGGAGGGAACGCCCGACGGAGCCCTCCTGACAAACCTCGATACCGATCCGGCCCGGTTGAGGCGGATGGCCCAGAATGGGGCGGTGGACCCGGGCTTCTCCCCAGTGCGTTATCCGGCCGGATCTGCTTGGATGAGCATGGCAGATGGCCGCATGATCGTCGGAACCGGCCGCTACCTCGCGGACGGTCTGCCGGATCCTTCCTGGCAAACTCCGGAAGCCCGCCGTCCGGCGAGGATGAGGAAACTCGCCCCCGCTCCGGGCGGGGGGATTTATGCGGCGGGGGATTTTGTCAGCATTAACGGACAAGCCCGCCGCCGGATCGTCCGGCTGGACCGCAGCGGAGCCCCTGATCCCGGCTTCCAATTGGATCCTCTGGTCGCTGGCGTGATCATGGATATTCAATCGCTCCCCGATGGGCGGCTCTTTGTTTTGGAAAAAAGGGAGTTGGCTCCCTACCCGGCCTCGCCAACCCGGCTGATCCGCCTGCTGGCCACTGGAATGATGGATCCTGACTTTGCCCCATTTGAGGGACTGGTGGGCTCCTCTGCGGTGGGTGAAGTGGGCGGAATGGCGGTATTCCCGGAGGGGTCGGCCCTGGTATGGTCCAGCAACCCCTGGGCTGAAGTCAGCAACGCCGCATGGCGTTCCTTGACCGCCCGGGGCGAGGTGGAAGCGGGCTTCACCATCATTGAGGGCGGTGGAACAGTGGGTCCGGTCCTGCCAGATGGCCGATTCTGGATCGGGGGGCAGCGTTATCTGAGGAATGGGGTCAAGGATGGCGTGGTGCCAGGACTTCCCGCCAACAACTACGGGACAGGCAGCATCAGCGCGCCAATCCCCTGTTTGTTGGATGACGGACGGATCGTGTTTCACGTTTCGGGCGTAGGCCTGCGGGCCCTGTTGCCATCAGGGGGATGGGATGAAACCTTTGCGCTTCCTTTGCCATCCGGTGCCAGGGTGGAGCAGTTGAGACCGGATGGGCACGGCGGCCTGCTGACACGTTATTATGTCCCGGGGGACAGTTTACGGGTGATTCCTCTGGTGCGGCGTCTGAGAGGTGATGGGCGTCCTGATCCGGCTTTCCGCTGTGCTCCGGTGGACAAACAACCGCTGCCTGAAGGGATGGTCACCCAAGTCATGAGTCAGATGGGATTGCTGAACACCGCGCAGAATAACTACGGCGACCTCAAGTCTCTCGCGGATCTATTGGCGGTTCCGGATGGGCTATGGATCGCCGGTAATTTCACGCAGGTGGACGCCCGGCGGCGCGATGGGCTGGTCCGGCTGAGCACAGCCATGGCGGCGGGCTATGCCGGCTGGGCGGAGGCCGTCTTCAGTGCGTCTCCTCCAGCAGCCTCCGCACAGGCGGGGCCGGGTGATCCTGACGGGGATGGCATCCCGAATGCCTTGGAATATGCGACCGGCGGCGACCCTCTCCTTGCCGATGCCAGTAACAGTCAATTGCGCCTCGTCTCCATTACCCCATTAGTCCTCTCCTTGCCCCGTAATCCCAATGCCCCGGAAATGGTCCCTGCATTGGAAGTAGGCGGTAATCTGAATGACTGGCAGACGGTAGCGGAGGCCGATGTCCTGCGGACCATGAATGAGCAGTCGATCCGCTTTGAAGTGAGGACTCCTGCGGCCGGCCGGTTTTTCCGGATCCGCTTTACTGCTGCTCCGTGAAGGTAAATTTGAAATGGCGTCCCGATGGGGGCCGGACTGGGGCAGTCCTGTCCAACCAGAAAAAAGCCGGACTCCTGTGAAGGGAGTCCGGCTTGGGATGGAATCAGGAGGGGGCTGCGATCAAGCGGCGAAGCGGGCGGCGACGGCGTCCCAGTCCAGGAGGTTCCAGAAGGCCGCAATGTATTCGGGGCGGCGGTTCTGGTAGTGGAGATAGTAGGCGTGTTCCCAGACGTCGAGGCCGAGCAGGGGCTTGGCGCCTTCCATGACGGGGCTGTCCTGATTGGCGGTGCTGCTGATCGCGAGTTTGCCGTCCTTCAGACTGAGCCAGGCCCAGCCGCTGCCAAAACGGGTCGTGGCCGCTTTGGTGAAGGCTTCCTTGAAGGCATCAAAGCTTCCAAAAGCGGCGGTGATGGCTTCGGCGAGGGCTCCGGTCGGCGCGCCCCCTTTGCCGGGACCGATGATGGTCCAGAAGAGGCTGTGATTGGCATGACCGCCGCCGTTGTTGCGCACCACGGTGCGGATGGCTTCGGGGACGGCATCAAGGTTGGCGATGAGGTCGTCGAGGGACTTCGCTTCGAGTTCGGCGTGTCCGGCGAGGGCGTTATTGAGATTGGTGATATAGGCCTGGTGGTGTTTGCCGTGATGGATTTCCATGGTCCGGGCATCGATGTGCGGCTCGAGGGCATTCAGAGCATAAGGCAGGGCGGGAAGCGTGTGGGGCATAATAGCTGGAAGGGTTGGGAGTGGAGGACGGGACAGGAAGCCCGCCAGACTATGGAAGCGGCACCCGGGCCGGATGCAACTCACGATTTTTCCGGGATCAGAAGGCTGGCATCGCCGTGAGGTTGCCAGGACGGTAGTCGGAAGGGATGTCGAGCGCAGGATTCTGCACGCTGACCAGCTGCCAGCTCCAGGGCCGCCATGCCTCACGTTTCCAGAGGAAGCGGGTCATTTCCTGCAATTCCATGGCCTTCTCGGCGATCATACCTGATGCGTGGCCGCCATTGGATTGGACCCGCAGGCTGGTATCGACCACCCCATTCCCGGAATCGATCGCCGGGTTGACCATGGTGACTTCCAGAATGGGACTGAGGGTGCGCAGGTCCTTGAGAATCCCGGGCCAGTCCCCGGCCGTGAAGTTCCATTGATCGGTGTAATCCGGGTGGATGAGCTTGCCGCAGGCGGCCGCATCCTTTTGGGAGATAGCCCGGAGCAGGCGGGCCTGGGCTGATTTCAGTTGTGCACCCGGATTCAGAAAATGCCATGCGGTGAGCATCAACAGCGGGATCAGGGCAAGGAGGAAAAAGTGGCGTCGGGTCATGGGTGGGCAGATAGAGGCGGGGGAGCGGGACCATCGGTGCCCTTGCGGAAATTCCCACGGCAAATCCTGACGGTGGGGGAAACACGGTTGACGCCAGGGACGCCGGACGCTTATGAAAAAACATGCCTGCCATGCCCGACCGACTCCCTGCCGAACGCTACCGTCCCTGCGTGGCGGCGTTGCTGCAGAATGCTGCCGGGATGATTCTGATCTGCGAGCGGCGCGACTTCGCGGAAAGCTGGCAGTTTCCCCAGGGCGGGATCGATGCCGGGGAATCGCCCCGCGAGGCCCTCGTGCGGGAATTGATGGAGGAAACCTCTTTGCCGGTGGGATCCTACGAGATCAAAACCGAACGGGTCGGTTATCGTTATCATTTTCCGGAACGGCACCGGAAACGGGGGGAATTTGTGGGGCAGGAGCAGGTGTATTTCCTCTGCCGCTTTCTGGGCCCGGAGTCCCTGCTGAATCTGGAAACCTCCCATCCCGAATTCCGCCGGTGGAAGTGGATTCTCCCGCATGAGTTTGACCTGCGGTGGCTCCCTGAGTTCAAGCGGGGTGTCTATCAAAAGGTCCTGCGCGACTTTTTTGAAGTCGAATTGCCCTGAGTCCGCGGGCCGGGGGTCTTCCCCCCTGCGGCATTCATTTGCCCAACAAATCGGGGCGGAGCAGCTTGGTGCGGGCGAGGCTTTGCTCCGTCTTCCAAGCATTGATTTTAGCGTGGTGTCCCCCCAGCAGGATCGCAGGGACCTTCATGCCACGGAATTCCGGAGGCCGGGTATAACAGGGAGCCTCCAGCAGTCCGGTGGCGGCGCTGAAGGACTCCTCGGCAGGCGAGCGCTCATCGCCCAGCACGCCGGGCAAGAGACGGACCACGGCATCGGTGAAGATGTTGGCCGCGATGGCGCCGTTGGTCAGGATGTAGTCGCCCAGGGAGATTTCATCATCCACCAGCGCTTCCACCACGCGGTGGTCAATGCCCTCGTAGTGGCCGCAGAGGATGATCAGGTGGGAATAGGCCGTGAAGGATTCCACCAGCCGCTGGTCCAGCCGCCGGCCCTGCGGAGTCATCAGCACCACCCGGCAGCCGGGCGTGCGCAGCGCCTCCACGGCGGCGAAGAGCGGGCCACATTGCATCACCATGCCCTGGCCTCCGCCAAAGGGGGTATCGTCCACCCGGCGGTGCTTGTCGGTGCTCCATTGCCGCAAGTCATGCACGCCGAGTTCCCAAAGGCCGCGGGCCTGGGCTTTGCCCAGAATGCTTTCGCCCAGGGGCACGCGGCACATTTCGGGAAACAAGGTAACGATATCGATTTTCATCTGGGGGAAACGGACGGGACGGATGCGAAGGTGAGCTGGTGGCAGGGGTCAGGGCAGGGCGGCCGGGGCCGCGGGTGTGCCCTGCACCATTTTCATCAAGCGGTTCAGGCTGGGGGTGCGGTCGGCCCGGAAGTGGCGCATCGCCACATGGCTTTCCGGCTCCGCAGGATTCACCTGGATCCCCCAGAGCGGACGGATTTCGGTGGGCAGGCTGGAATAACGCAAATCGCCCAGAATCATGGCATCGGAAGGAAGTTGTCCGATCCAGCCAGCCGAAAAATCGTGGAACCGCTGGATGTCCTTCGCCTGCCGGGAGCCGGTCGGCACCTGAAGGGCCAGGATCGCGGCCTCAGCGGTGGCAAACATGGGCTGGGAAGTGCCGGGCAGCACCACGGGTTCACCAAACAAGGGGCAGCGGACCGCCATGACGTGGCATTCCTGCCCGGCCTGGAGCAGCACCCGCCAGACTACCACATTTCCAAAGGACGGTTTCAATTCGCGGCGGTCGATAGGCTTCATCGGTGAGGTGGCCAGCCATTGGTCGAGGGCGGTGGCAGCCCGGTGCCGCTGCACCAGACAAAAACCAAGATACAGGGTCACCCATGCCAGACCGACGGACGCCGCCTTCCGGCTGGCATATCGCACCGCCAGCGCGATGCATGCCACCAAGGGCACGGTCAGCACCGGATCAATGATGGAAATCCAGTCCAAACCTACCCGGGTCTGGGCAAACGGCCACCACAGCCGGGTGCCATAACTGGTCCAGGCATCGCAGAAAATATGGCTCAGCCCGCCCAGCAGGGCGGGAAAAAAGAGCCACTGCCATGGCACGGTATGCCTGAAGGCGCGCAGGATCAGCGAGGCGATGATGGCGCCCATCAGCGCGATGACCGGGGCAAAGGCGAAACTGTGGGTGAAGTGGCGGTGATATTCGAGTGTGAACAGCGGGTCCGAGGCCGAGCGCAGCAGCACGTCCGCATCCGGCAACAGTCCCCCCGCCAGCCCGGCGAGGGCAGCGGCCCGGCGGGATACTTTTTGACGGGTTCCGGCGATGGCGCAGGCGACGCCGAAGACGGAGTGGGTGAGGGGATCCATGGCAGGATGAAGGCCGGGATTGTGTCCGGATGCCAGCGGAAAGGCGGGTTGGCTCCGCCTTGGGTGAAACGGGGCGCTTCCTCTTGCCGGATTATCGGTTCAGCCAAACCCGCCAACTCCCCAGGGCCGTGATATCCTCCGCGCCCTCCGCGGCCATGGCTTCACAAACAAATCCACAGACGGTGGAGCCGTCTTCCAACTGGACGCGACCCAGTCCGAGGGGGGAGGGAATTCCTTCGAGAAAACTGCCCACCGAGGGCAGGGGCACGGCCCAGACTTCCACCTCGATGGCCCCGCCACCCTGAGCCTGGCGGATCAGGCCCGGGCGGTGAGGGGGGCCTCCGGGGAGTTTCACCATTTGATAGACAGGGGCGGTTTTGGTGGTCCGGGCCAACCAGGCGCCGCGCGAAGTCAGTTGGTGATTCAGCGGCAGGCCGCTGAGATGGGCGCCGCAAACTGCAATTTCCAGAACCGGCACCGGTGGATGCACCGGAGGGGCGAAGCTTGCCGCCGGGGTTTCATTTTTTGTGAAGCCCGGCCAGCGGCTGGAGAAGTCGAGGAGATGCCAATCGGTGAACGCGGGAGCGAAGAGCGTGACCCCCCACGGCAGCCCTGCTGGCAGGAATCCCGCTGGCAGGGCCAGGGCCGCGAGGTCCAGCAGGTTCATGAAGTTGGTGTAGCGGCCGAGCTGGGAGTTGAGTTTGAGGGGTTCGGCGGCCAGTTCAGCCTTGGTATAAATGGTGCCGGTGGTTGGTGTCAGGATGGCATCCACGGTTTCCCACACGGCGGCGGTGCGGCGTTTGTTTTCCTGGAGTTGATAGAGTGCCGCAAAGGCGGCGGCGGCGGTGCCCCGGGCCCCTCCGGCAATGATTTCGCGGGTGACCGGCAGCAACGCCCCGGGGTTGGCGTCGAGCAGTGGTTTTGCCGTGAGGTATCGTTCCGCCACCCATGGCCCTTCGTAAAGCAGGCGGGCGGTTTCGAGGAAAGGCCCGAGGTCGATTTCCACGATTTCGGCTCCGGCGGCCCGGGCGCTTTCGATGGCACCTTCGAAGAGTGCTGGCGCATCGGGATTGCCGAAGAATTCCAATTGCCCGGCCCGCGGCACACCGATGCGGAGCCCGCTGGACCATGACTTCGTGGGCTGGCTGGGCAGAGGGCGGGAGTAGGGGTCGCTGGCATCGAAGCCGGCCGTGATGCCGAGCACCAGCGCAGCGTCGGCGGTAGTGTGGGCGAAAATACTGACGCAATCCAAGGTGCGGCAGGCGGGCACGACTCCGGTGGTGCTGAGCAGGCCGCAGGTGGGTTTTACTCCGATCAGATTATTGAAGGAAGCCGGCACGCGGCCGGAGCCGGCGGTATCGGTGCCGAGGGAAAAGGCGGCAAAGCCCCGCGAGACGGCGACGGCAGATCCGGAACTGGAGCCGCCGGGAATATAGTCAGGGTGAAATGGATTCACCGGCACGCCGTAGGGTGAGCGCACGCCCACGAGGCCGGTGGCAAACTGATCCAGATTCGTCTTTCCGAGGGGGATTGCCCCCGCTTCGATCAGCCGCTGCACCACGGTGGCACTGCGCTCTGGCGTGTAGGCGAATTCCGCGCAGGCGGCGGTGGTGGGGATCCGGGCAAGGTCGATGTTATCCTTGATGGCAAAGGGAACGCCGAAGAGCGGCAAGGATGATGGATCCCTGCCATCAAGCGCGGCAAGATAGGGTTCGATCCCGGAATCAGTCAGGAGATGGATGAAGATGGCCTGATCGGCATCCGTGCGGAGGCGCTGCAGGAGGTCCGCCAGCAGGGCGCGGGGCGTGGTCCGGCCGGTGCGGTAGGATTGCAGGAAATCGTTGATTGTCATGTCAGGGGTTCAGGCCGAGGGGTGGACGGCGAGGAGGGGTTGGCCGGGTTTGACGGGAGTGTCCGGACGGCAGAGCAGGGCGGTGACGGTTCCCCGGCTGGTGGAAGGAATGGTGATTTCCATTTTCATGCTTTCGATGATAACCACGGGTTGGCCTTCCGTGACTTCATCGCCGATCCCCACCAGCACTTTCCAGACATTGCCCGCGATGGGATTGAAGATCACTTCGCTGCCTTCCGGGATGGGTTCGCCTTCGGGTTCGGGTGGCGCTTCCGGGGCTTCGTAGGTGAGCTGGCCGTTGGCCCTCCAGCGTTCGCGCTCGGCTTCAAAGGCGGCTTGTTGGGTGGTTTTGAAGGCGGTGATGGACTCCCCGTGGTCTGCGAGGAATTTCCGGTAGGCTGCGAGGCTGAAGGTGGTTTCCTCGATCTTCAATTTGAACTGGCCGGTGAGGAGGTCGCGGCGCAGGACTTTCAATTCTGCTTCGCTGACCGGATAGAAGCGGATCTGGTCGAAGAAACGCAGCAGCCACGGGGTGCCTTCCGGAAAGTCGGCGGTGACCCGGAAGCGGTTCCACATTGGCACGGTGCGGCCCACAAATTGGTATCCCCCCGGGCCTTCCATGCCATAGACGCAGAGATAGGCTCCGCCGATGCCGACGGCATTCTCCGGAGTCCAGGTGCGGGCTGGATTGTATTTGGTGGTGACGAGGCGGTGCCGGGGATCAATGGGCGTAGCGACGGGAGCGCCGAGATAAACGTCACCGAGTCCCATCACGAGGTAGCTGGCCTCAAAGACAATCCGGTGAACATCGTCGACGCTTTCCAGACCGTTGATACGGCGGATGAACTCGATGTTGCTGGGACACCAGGGCGCGTCTTTGCGGACAGATTGGTATTTCTCAATCGCGAGTCGGGTGGAGGGATCGTCCCACGAAAGGGGAAGATGGACGATGCTGGCCGGCACTGACATATCCGCGATGTCCGTCAGGGCACTCTCGGCATCGCGCAGCAGGGCCAGTACCGCCGCGCAGGTGGTGAGCCGCAGATCATAGCGGACCTGCAGGGAGCGGATGCCCGGCGTGAATTCCAACAATCCAGGCTGCCGGTGGGCCTCCAGCCAGGTCATGAGGGCATGGACGCGGAAACGGAGATCGATATCGAGCACCATCGGACCGTATTCGACCAGCACGGCACGGTCGCCGCTTTGACGGTAGACCACCCCGGGACGGTCGCCTTGGGCCGGCAGGCAGCCCAGCAGGGGAGAGCCTGGCAGATTTTGGTTTTCCGGTGTGAAAGGAGGCATCGGGCCGAGGGTGCGGATGGCCTGGGCCTGCTGTTGCCCGAGCCGGACGGCTTCACCGGCGGTGATACATTGGAAACGGATGTGGTCACCGGGTTTCAACTGCCCCATGATCCAGAGATCGGCGGAAATAATGGTGGCGGGACAGACAAAACCGCCTAACGAAGGGCCGTCCGGGCCGAGGATGACCGGCATGTCGCCCGTGAAGTCCACGGCCCCGATGCTGTAGGCATTGTCGTGCAGATTGGAAGGATGCAGGCCGGCCTCGCCTCCGTCCTCCCGGGCCCATTTGGGTTTGGGGCCGATGAGTCTGACGCCGGTACGGGCGGAGTTGTAGTGGACTTCCCAGGCGGTGCTGAAGAACATGGTGATGTCTTCATCGGTGAAGAAATCGGGGGCTCCATGCGGGCCGTAGAGCACCCGGCAGGTCCAGTCATGTGTGAGGGTGGGGCGGGCAGGTTCCGGCAGGGAAATCGGGGTGGCCGATGCCGCAGCCTTGGTCAGATGGATGACATCCCCGGGGAGCAGGCGTCGTCCGCTGTGACCGCCGAACTTGCCCAGGGCGAAGGTGGTTTTGCTTCCGAGATAAGCCGGGACGTCGATGCCGCCCGCGATGAGCAGCGCGGCGCGTTGGCCGGGACCCACGATGGATTTGGTTTTCAGGACCTGACCGGGATGAATGGGAATGACCGAATAGCGCTCCACGGGTTGCCCATCGAGGGTCGCCTGGAGGTCGGCACCGGTGAGGCAGATCCTGGTCGGACCGTTGAATCGCAGGGTCGGCCCGGCCGCCGTGATTTCGAGACCGGATTCGCCTTCGGGATTGCCGAGGAGGCGGTTGCCCAGACGGAAATTCCACGGGTCCATCGGTCCCGAAGGAGGCACGCCGACATGCCAATAACCGATGCGGCCGGGCTCATCCACCACGAGGGTTTCGAGTCCTCCATCCAACACATCGAAGGTGGAGGGCTGCCAGGTGAAAGTTGAGAGGAACCGCGTGGTGATCATCCCGGCGGTGAATGTTTCTCCAGCGAGAATGGCTTTCAGATAGCTGAGGTTGGTCTCAATGCCATGGATGCTGGAATTGGCGAGTCCGGTGCTTAGTTTTGCCAGCGCTGAGGTGCGGTCCGGGCCGGTGGCGATGAGTTTGGCCAGCATCGGGTCGTAATACGCGGTGACTTCGCTGCCCTGCTCGACCCATGTTTCGACCCGGAGTTCAGGAGCAAAAGCCACCCCGGTGAGCAGGCCGGTGGAAGGCTGGAAATCCTTGTTGGGGTCCTCGGCGTAAAGGCGGACCTGGATGGCGTGCCCCACCGGTTCGATGGTGTCAGGCAGCGTTAATTCCCCGGCGGCCTGGCGGATCATCCACTCGACGAGATCGATGTTATGGATTTCCTCGGTGACCCCATGCTCCACCTGGAGGCGGGTGTTGACCTCAAGGAAGAAGAAGTCGCCGCGTTCATCGTCATAGAGAAACTCCACGGTTCCTGCTGATTCGTAGGAGGCGCTTTCGCCGAGCCGCCGGGCGCAGTCGAGCAGCGCGGTGCGGACTGCGGAGGTGAGGCCGGGGGCGGGGGTTTCCTCGATGACTTTTTGATTGCGGCGCTGGGTCGAGCAATCCCGTTCGGTCAGGGCGAGGACCTGACCTTGCCCATTGCCGAAGATCTGGACTTCGATGTGGCGGGCGCGGGAGACGGCGCGTTCGAGGAAGACCCCGCCATTGCCAAAATTGGCACTGCCCATGCGGCGGACGGCGGCGAAGGAATTGGTGAGGGATGCGGCATCCGGGCAAAGGGACATACCGATCCCGCCTCCTCCAGCCGTGCTCTTCAGCATGACCGGATAGCCCACTTGTCCGGCTGCGGCCAAGGCTTCCTCCTCTGTCGCCAGCAAGGGACTGCCGGTGAGCATGGGGACGCCCGCCCGTTCGGCGAGGCGACGGGCCTCGTGTTTGAGACCGAACATCGTCATATGCTCCGGACGGGGGCCGATGAAAACGATGCCGGCTTCGGCACAGGCGGTGGCGAAGGCGGCGTTTTCACTGAGAAAACCATAACCAGGGTGGATGGCCTGCGCGCCAGTGGCCTTGGCTGCAGCGAGGATTTTGCCGGAATCGAGGTAACTGCGCGCCGCGACCGGATCGCCGAGGGCGACGGCTTCATCCGCCATCCTGACGTGGAGCGAGTCTGCATCCGCTTCTGAATACACGGCCACGGAACGGATGCCCATGCGGCGCAGGGTGCGGATGATGCGGCAGGCAATGGCCCCGCGGTTGGCGATGAGGACGGTGGTGAACATGGGTCGTGGGGAATTTGAATAGATGGGCACGAAAGACGGGAAGAGGGGGCTCTGGAAAAGTTGCTGACGGGCCACAGCCGGAGCGCAGCGGAGACAGCCGAAGGCAAATGGCACGGATTAAACGGATGGGAACGAATGTTAAGGAGATTGAGTGGCGGGCAGTGCTTCGTGGCCTTCTGTTCAAATTCTTTATCTGTGGTATCTGTCCTATCCGTGCCATTTGCCTTCGGCTGTCTCCGCGGCGCTCCGGCTGTGGCCCGTCGGTTTTGCTTTCCGCGGTGCGGCTAGTCCCAGATCAGGATGCCCGCAGGAGTGGGGTGGTAGCCGTTGCAGGGGTTGTTGAGCTGGGGGCAGTTGGAGATCAGGCAGAAGACGTCGCGTTGAGCGGTCATTTCGACGTAGCGCCCGGGGGCGGAAATCCCATCCGCAAATTCCAGGCCGCCGTCCGGGGTGACGGGAACGTTCATGAAAAAGTTGATATTGGGAACGAGGTCCCGGATGCCCATCGGGATGGGGGCCTTGCTGAGTCCGAGCAGAAAGCTGTCCCGGCAGTTGTGCATGAACTTCTTGTCCAGGCTGTAACGCACGGTGTTGCTCTCCGCGCTGCACCCGCCCCCGAGACTGTCGTGACGGCCGCAGGTGTCGGCGGTGATGGTGAGAAGGGGCCGGCACCGGTTGGAGAGAAGAACGCTGCCTGCTGTGAGATAGATATTGCCCTGCGTCCGGATGGTCTCATCGGCACTGTAGCGTTCCGAGACATCGTCGGCGTCGTAGAACAGGGTATCCACAGCTTGATTGCCCTCGAGATCCGTGATGCGGAAGGTCTGGCCTTTCTTGATCCGGTGGAACCATGGGTCACCGGCCTTCACGATGGTCTGGTGGACAGCACGGGAGGGGTCGTGCAGGCTGTGGGTGGGAAGTGCGTTCATGAGGGACGGAGGGAGAAGTAGGATTCGGTGTTGGTGAAACCACGGCCATTTTCCGGGCAGGACTGGCGGCAAAGGTCATCTGCGGCCGGCGGAGTGCTGCGGTGGATGGTCAACTCGACCGGTTGCGGGGCGTAGGCGGGGTTGGGGTCGAGCGGATGCTGGCAGGTATTCAGCACCACGAGGACGTTCATTTCCATGCGCAGGACCACGGTGCTGCCGGGAGGGGAATGGCCCGGGGTGTAGGTTAGCGATCCGTCGGGCTGCACCACGGTTTTGCTGAAGAAATTGGCGTTGGGGACGAGGTCGCGGAGGCCGAGATCATGTTTGCCCAGTTCCACGAGGAAGAGATCGTGGCTGTTGCGGAACCAGTCATTGCGGAGTTCCTGGTAGGATCCGTCGCCGTATTTGGCGCGGACGGTCTCAGCGTGGCTGTGGCCGGCGATGGGGTCGTGCCAACCAAGTGAATCTTCCGTGATGGAGCAAAGGATGCGGCCCCTGTCCGAGTAGAGGACGTGTCCGGCGGTGAGCTTGGCGGTGTGCTGGGCCTTGAGGGTGTCCGGCATGTTGTAGCGCTCGGTCAGTTGGTCGGCATTGTAAAAGAGGACCGCGGCATTGGCCCCGCCCCGGGGATCGGTGAGGCGCAAGGTGGTGTGGCGGGGCAGAATCATGGACCAGTAACCGCCGCCGCGGATTGTCGTGGTGAGGAGGGGAGTTGATGAGGGCGGATTCATGCAGAGGATTTGGTTTTGGAGGGGCGGAGGGATTTTTCGTGCAGCGGCGGCAGGACGGTGGTGGTCAAGGTCAGTTTGCCGGCTTTGACCCCTTTGCAGGCCACGAGGGCATGGGTGATCTGTTTCAGTTTCTGTGCCGGACCCTGCACTAAAATGACTTCCATCATAAAATTCTGCTCCAGTTGGACGTGCAGGGAGGAAATGACCTCGGCCACATGCTGGCGTTGCAGCTCGGCCAGCTGGGTGAGCAGATTGTTTTTGGTCTGGTCGTAGAACAAGGTGATCGACCCGGCCATGATGGCATTGCCGGTCGCTTGTTGGTGCTCGGTGACCCGGTCGTGAATGAGTTCCGCGACGGCCTGGGAGCGGTTCTCGAAGCCCCGGTCGGCGACCATTTGGTCGAGCGAACGAAGCAGGCTTTCCGGAATGGTGACGCTCATCCGCTGGATGGGATCAGTGGGGGGCTTGTCGGTGGGCTTGGGCATTTTGTATTACGAAAGTATGTGAACGTAATACTTGTAACGCGTATGCCAAGGGTTATTTTCGGCTGGCCTGAAGGCGCGGTTTTCCCGGTGGAAAAGGACAAATCATTTTTGGGCCCTGACACCCAGGAGGAACCGCCCCCCGCATCAGGCCCGTTCGTGGAGTCGGCGGATGAGGCGGAGGGAGACCACGTGGGGGGTGAGACGGCCGAGAGTGGCAAGCAGCTTGTTTTTCCAGCCAGGGATGATGATCCGTTGGCCGCGCTGGAAGCCTCGCCAGCCGGCGCGGGCGACGGATTCGGCGGTCATGAGACCCAAACGGAAGAGGAGCGAATCTTCCATGGTGGCTTCACGGGCAAAGCCGGTGCTGGTGGGGCCGGGGCAGAGACAGGAAATGCGGACGCCGCTGCCGCGGGTTTCTTCATGGAGGGCTTCACTGAGGCTGAGGACATAGGCCTTGGAAGCGTAATAGGCGGCCATGTCAGGGCCGGGCTGGAAGGCGGCGAGGGACGCGACGTTCAGGATGCCGCCGGCGCCCCGGTCCAACATGGAGGGGAGCAGGAGGCGGGTCAGGGTGGTGAGACTGACGAGGTTGACCTGAAGGAGTTCGAGGAGACGGCCCGGGGGAAGGCCGGCCACGGGACCGCAGGCTCCCAGGCCGGCATTGTTGATCAGGTGGTCGACCTGCCAGCCGGAGGCCAGCACTTCATTCACCAGACGGTCCGCGCCATCCGGCAGGGAAAGGTCAGCTTCGATGGTGAGAACGCGGCCGCCGTGGCGGGCGGTGAGGGCTTCGGCGAGTTCGGTCAGGAGGTAACCACGCCGGGCCGTGAGGACAAGGTCGTGCCCAGCTGCGGCCGCCTGCCAGGCGAGAGCGGACCCGATGCCGCTGGAGGCTCCGGTGATCAGGGTGGCAGGGCGTTCCGTCATGGCGGCAGGGGATCGGACTCCGCATCCGCTTCCGCCGGGACGGCGGCCGGGCGGGAGGGGACGTAAGGGATCATGCCGCAACGGGCGGCAGCGGCGGTGGCGAGGGCGGCGGCGCGGGAGATGGCCCGGTGGTGCCGCATTTCAAAAACGATGCTCCAGACAAAGAATAATCCGACGGCCCAGAGCGGGTGCATTTTGGTGAGGGGGACCAGCGACGCACAACCGGCGGCGGCCAGCAATTGCAGGATGGCCCAACTGAGGGTGACCCGGCTGCTCAGCCGGACCCGGGTCAGGCGGCGGGGCGAGTCGTGGTATTCCGTGACCGTGGTAAAACGGATGCGCCACCAGCGGATCAGGGTGGTTTCAAGATCCCAATCGCGCCAGCCGTCATCGGTCCGGGGGCGGGCGCGGCAATGCTGGAGTTCATCGGTGAGGGCGGCCAGCAATTCATCGCGGCCGGTACCGGTTTCACTCCAGAAGGCGAGTTCGGTGACGGATTTGGCGGGGCTGGTGCCGGGGCCGGGCAGGGAGAAGGCGGGCCACCATGGGCCCCGGGGGGCCGAACCGAGGCGGATATTCCAAATAAAGCGGGACCAGCCACGGGTCAGGGGCTGGGCGATCAGCAGGAACCATAACAGGAAAAAGGCGGGCAGCGCCGGCCAAGGCCGGGCCGGCCGCAGCAGCCAGGCCTGCCGCGCGGTGCAGGTCAGGGTGACCAACAGCATGGAGCCCGCCAGCCAGCGGGCGGCGGGCGACCAATAACCTTGCGCCGCGATGACAGCCGCCAGCACCCACCAGGGGAATCCGGTGACGAGCCAGCCCGCGGCCGGGAGTGCCGGGCGATACATGGCCTGAAACGGCGCATAGCCAAACAAGCCGGTGTAGATGCGGCCGGCATGCTGGGTCAGGCGGAGCATGGCGGGCTGATAAACCACGCCCCGCCAGCGGGCTCCGCCCATCTGCCCGAAACGGGCGGCGTGCCGGGACATCAGGAGCGCTTCCGCTTTGCCATAACCGCGCTGTTGTTGCATGAAGGCGCTCACCGTGGTGCGCCGGTCATGCCAGACCATGGCCGCGGGAGCAAACGCGATGCCGCCCCCGGCTTCCTGCAGCCGCCAGCAAAAATCGACGTCGTCGCCAGCCGCGTGATACTTGGGACGGAACCCGTTGATGCTGTCGAAGGCAGTGCGCTTCACGGCCAAATTGCAGCCCGGAATGTGCTCGGCGAGCAGGTCACTCAGCAGCACGTGGGCGGGCCCGCCGGGCGCTGCCATGACGCAGGCCTGGGCGAGGGAACGGGCCGGGGGTGGGATGTTAGGTCCGCCGGCTGCAGTCATGACTGGATCGGCGAGGGCGCGGGTCAGGTAGATGAGCCAATCCGGGTCGGCTTGGCAGTCGTCATCGGTATAAGCCAGGATCTCGCCGGTGGCCGCGGCGGCCCCGGCATTGCGGGCCACGCTGAGCCCGGCGGCTTCCTGGCGGAGGTATTTCACGTTGGAAAAATCCCCGGCGATGTCCGGAACCGCGTCCGTGGAGCCATCGTCCACAAGAATGACTTCGTAGTTTGGATAGTGAAGGTGGCGCAGACTTTCCAGGCAGGCGCGGAGCGTGGGCGCCCCATTGCGGGTGCAGACAATGACCGAAACGCGGGGAGGGTTTTGCCCCAGCAGGTCCGGCGGGCGCAGCGGTCCTCCGGCCAGAGCGTGCCAGGCCGGACGCGGGGTGCGGCTCCGGGCCGTCAGGCCAAAGGCCCAGCCAGTGACCCAATCGCCGCCACGGAACCATTCGTCGGTCCAGGAAAAGATCAGGTTTCCCGCCACGCCCATCACCAGACAGACCTGGCGCTCCCATTTCAGGATCTCTGCCTGGCGCTCCGGACCGTGGCTGAGGGAGTCCACGCCAAATTCGGTGATCACCAGCGGGCGGTCGCCGGCGAGGTTTTGCAGGCGGGCGGTATACTTTTCAAAAGTGTGGCGGTCTTCCAGATAGACGTTGAAGCCGATGAAGTCGGCGTTGGCGGGCTGGAGGAATTCGGTGCCCGGGTAATTGGCGTAGGCGATCAGGGTGTCGGGCGCGGCGGCACGTGCGGTATCGATCAGATCTTCCAGAAAGTCCTGCACCCGCCGGGGCCCCAGCCAGCGGACCAGCGTGGAGGGGATTTCATTGCCCACCAGCAGGGCCGCGACGACGGGCCATCCTGACAAGCGGGCGGCGGCATCGCGAACCCGCTGGCGCACCGCCCGGCGGGAGGAGGACCGGCGGAGAAAATCGACGTGATCGCCCCAGGGGAGCGAGACCACCACCCGCAGGGCGCGGGCGGTGCAGAGTTCCAGAAACCACTCCGGCGGCACATGATAGAGGCGCACCGTATTGGCCCCCCACGCGAGCATGTCGTCCAGGTCCCGGGCGGTGCTGGCGGCGTCGCGCAGCCCGTGATTGCGGTCGCCGGGGCCAAACGGGCCGTAGGTGGCCCCATGGAGGAAGAACTTTTCGTCCCCGGCCTGGAGGAACTTTCCTGCGGTCCGGAGGCGTGGCAGGGCGGGCGGTGGGGCGACGGCCGGGGCTTGCGCAGCTGCTGCTTCATGGGCAGGCGCAACTTCTCCAGGTTTGGAGGAGTGAGGAATGGGAGGGTCGGGCACAGGCGGACGGGGGAATGCGCTTATCCATGAAGAGCGAAGGCGGTGGCGGCAAGGAAAAGGTTGCCGGGGCCATCTACGCTGGAGCCTCGGCCTGGTCCGTGAACCAGGTAAACGGTGAGTTTACCGGAGGCGCTATTGGAAACCGCCAACCCTGAATGGTTTCATCCGATAAACCCGGCAGCCGCTTAGGGTTGGAACTGCCGGTTGGCTTCTGCGATGAGATCCAGCTGCCATGAGCGGGGGTTGCTGGTCGTGACATTGAAGTCCTGCTGGTTCGGGAAGTCGAAAACCCAAAGCGCGGCCAGCGGGATACGGTGATCCACGATGCACTTCAGCATCCGGCGGCAGGTCGCGGCCTGTTCCGGAGTGTCCCCCGGCACGCCGAATTCCCCCACGAACAGCGGTTTATTCACTTTGCGCGAGACCTCCATCGCTGACGCAAAACGCTGATCGTCGTTTTCGTAGGCGTGTACGCTGAGGGTGTTCACCGGGTCGGGATTGGCCAGGGTGAGGCTTTCGGCAAACTGTTCCGGCGTGTCGGTGGTCCACGCGTTTTCATGCTCCTGATGCCATGCCGAGAGCCGCGGAAAGCTGTCGCCGCTGAAAATCAGCCGGTCGGGATCGTGCCGGCGGACCTCGGTGGCAAATAAAGTGTAGGCGCGGCGCACCATGGCAAAGCTCAGATCATCCTGCGCGCTGCGGGTGGCCGGCGTGCCCAGGGTGGGATGGATGGCGGGCCGGTGCTCCTTGGCATTGGGCAGGCTGGCCTGGAGGGAATATTCGTTGCCGAATTCCCAGGCCTGGATGGCGGGATGATCGCGGTAACGGGTGACCACCTCCCGCACATACTGCCGCATCCACGCCTGGGTTTTACTTTGGGGATTGGCCCACTGATCCATCGGTTCCCCTACCAGATCCGGCACACAGGAGTGATTCCAGAACAGCGAGGGGATGAGGCCAATGCCGTGCTTCTGCGCGGCGTTGACCACGGCATCGAGACGACGGAAATATTCGCTCCGGTTCTTTTGGTAGAGTTTCATGTCGGCCGGCCAGAAACCGGTGGCACAAAAGCGGGCGAAAGGGATTTGCTTCGCCGCCAGGGTGGCAAAACCGGCCTCGTAACTGGTGTCCTCCGCTTTCTCCAGAGTGCGCAGGAAACAGTTGAAGTAGTTGATGCCGATGGCGCGGAAGGGCTGGCCGTCCTTGAGGACGGTAGCCTTGGGTCCGGCGGTCAGTTTGGCGTGTGAGGGAGTGAGCCAAACCGGGGAAAGCAGGGCAAGGAGGAGAAGTCTCATGCGTTGCAGCAGGGGTCAGGGGGTGATTTTGAGATCGCTCCAATAACTGAACTCCCAGGACCAGCCGGTGGGGTGGTTTTCGAGTTGGATTTCAATGGTCTGGCCGAGCCAGGGAGAAAGGTCGACCGACTGATTTTTCCAATCCCCGCCTTCGGCGTTGATCGCTTTACGCGAAGCCTCCTTGCCGTTCACGCGGACGACGAGCTCCCAGTCGTAGCTTTCCTTCGCGGCGGCGTCAAAGCTGAGCACTGGCTTTCCGGTGGCGGGGACGGTAAATTTCCGGCTGAGGGAGGAGGGCGACTTTTTATCAGGGAAAGGATGCAGCTGCAGTACGTTTTTCCGGCCGGCGAAGTCGGCGAGCTTTTTCGGGGTGCCTTCGAATTCCGGGGCCGTGACTTTCCAGTCCGGATTCCAGAGGGAGACGCTCTCCCAGTCGATCCGGGGAGCGGCCGTGGCCTCGGTTTTTATCGGAGTGGCGGCTTCCGCTTCGGCTCCGTTGATCAGTTCCTCCTTCTTTTGCTTGGTCAGGGGACCTTCCTCCGGGGGAGCGAGGATATACCAGATCAGGCTGCGCAGTTGATCGTCCGGCAGGCTGCCAAATCCCATCGGCATGAGGCTGAGGCCGGTGTCCTCCCGTTTGGCGATCTCCGCGGTGGGGACAACTTCGCGGCTGCCGCCGATGCCGAGCAGGGTCACCTGGGTGGGGGTGTCCTCAATGATGCGCCCGCCGAGGGTGCGGCCGTCCTTGGTGGTGATGATGAAGTTTTGATAACCGTTGCCGATGATCTGATTGGGATCGATCACGTTGGCGAGGATGGCATCCAGATTGGAGCGGCCGGAGCCGATCAGTTCGGGGCCGACTTCCTGGCCG
>CAIZWU010000086.1 GCA_903936775.1 uncultured bacterium
CGTTTGATGGTGGCGGGATCGTGGATCCGGCAATTTCAGACGCCATGACCTCCAATTCTGCCCCATTGATGAATCGTTTGGATCCAGCGGTGTCAGGAAAAAGATTGCGGATAGCGATCATCCCGGCGATTTTCGATGTGGGATTGAACTACATCGAAAACGTTTTTGCCCGGACGCTGCACGGGATGGGACATGAGGTGCGGGTTTTCACCTCATACCACGGAGTGCCGGGAAATGAGCGTGCGATCAAGGATCTGGACAGGGGAATGCCGTTCCAAATCCTACGCTCCAAGCGGGTCATCTGTGTAGGGGTGACCCAGATTCCCTGGGACGGGGCCATGGGTGGGCAAATCCGCGATTTTGACCCTGAAGTGGCTTTCGTGCTCGCACCCAACCACGGCCTCGGGGCGGCTTGGGTCAAGCACCTGCCGGTAACGTGCCCCGTGATTGCCAGTTTCAGCGATCTGCCTTGGCATCGTGGGCGGCTCCGCACTTGGATTAAACGGTACTGGGCGCGGCGCGTGATCCGGCGGGCCTGTAAAGTGATCACTGTCACCCACCAAACCCAGCAGTTGGTGGGTGGCTGGGCCGGGCTCCAGCATGCGGGAAAAGTGGTTTTGACGGGGTTGCCATTCCGGCCCGAGGACCTGGCTGGAGGTTCCCCGCCGGCCAAGGCCTTGGAACTAAGCCTCCGGGTGCGCCAACTGATCGTCTGTGTCACCCGGGTCAGTCCGTCCAAGCAGCTGGATGTGTTGTTCAAGGCGATGGAGCGGCACCTGACGGTTCACCCGGACGCTGGGTTTGCCATGGCAGGTTTCGACGATAGTGCCGAGTCCCGCCGCCTGCAGGATCTCATTGAGGGTTCGCCGGTGGCGGCCCGTTGCGTCATCCTTCCGTTGATTGGGATTGCTGAGATCGGGGGGTTGTTCAGGATCGCGTCATGTTCGGTTTGGAGCTTGGTATCGATCGGAATTTACCATTCCATTCACTGTGGGTGTCCGGTTTTGGTGAGGGCAGGTCAGGATGCTCAGCACCTTCTGGAACACCCGGCGGCTGGTGGGTGGTTTCCCAATCTGGAGGCCATTGACGAAGTGCTGCAGGATTTTTTAGAAACCTCCCGTGGCCGCACCGAAACCAGTGCGGTGGTGGAGCGATTCCACGCACGGAACGTGCTGGAACCACTGTTGGCTGCGGCTCTATCTGTGGAAGTATAATCTCAGTTTTACAGGGCAACGGCATCATCAGAGAAAGCGTTGCCCTGCCGGGGGATCCGAGGCTCAAAGTGCCATTCTGTGGACTTTTCAGGCGGCGACGTTCTCCTTGATCAGATTGTCCAAAAAAGAGCACCACGGCTCGTCCTAGAAGAATCTGGACAAATTGGCCCTGGATGCTAAGTAGCGTCTGCAGCTCTGCCAATGGGCAGCCAAGAAAGCGTTCCCCCAGCGTATGCAAGCTAATTCCCTGTCCAAAATTGCCTTCATTTTCGGGGGGATGATCGCGGTTTTGTTTGTGGTCTTCGATCTGTTCACGTCCGGAGGGAATGCGGTAGCTCAGTTGTATCGCTACCTGCTGGTGGGAGGAGCGATTTACGGCCTGCTCAACCCGCGGTCGGCTTTTTATCTCCTGATCGCCCTGACGGCTTATCTGGATTTCACCAAGCGGTTGATGATTTTCGACAGTGGGATTTCCAAGATGGACCTTTATTACGTGCTGGGGGTGGCTCCGGCCCTGATGTGCGGGATTGCCGCCCACACGTTTTACAGTTTGTTGATCACGGGTCAGGAAACCCGGCCGGGCTTGGTGAAACTGGCCATCCTCACGGTGTCCATTGCTGGATTTTTGGGGGTGATGGGTTTGATGGGCTCAGTGAACCGCTTTCAGGCCTTGGGGGACTCGGTCAATGCCACGGTTTACCTGTTGTTGTTGCCGGTGGTGCCCAAGTTGTTCAGAACGCCGGAAGAACTGCGGAAGCTGCTTAAATTCGTGATGATCGTCTACACCCCAGCGGTGGTTTACATGCTGGTCCATTGGTTCCGGGCCACATTTTTGAATATGAACCCGCCGATTTTTGGCTGGGAATTGGATTACGTGAAGAGCGGTTTGACGATTGAGATCCGGCAACTGGCCGAACGGAAGTTCCGGCCCTTTGGGACCTTCAATTCGGCGGCCAATGCTTCCATGGTGTTTGCGGCGGTGCTGGGAGTGGTTTGCAGTGGACTGTGGAAACAGCCGTTTGCGGGCCACCCGAACGGCGGCGGGCGGGTCGGGCGTCTGATTTTGGCGGTGTTTTTGGTAATTGCCATGTATGCCACTTACAGTCGGACGGGTTGGGTCTTTGCCATGGTTATTTTGGTGGTTCCGGCTCTTTTCAGGAGTCGATTCTCCACGATTGCCGCCTACACCGCCGGCATTCTCGCCACGTTATTAATGGTGTTTTCCGCCCCGTATTTGCTGAAGTATAAGATTCTGAACCAAATCAGCCTGGACATGTATTCGTCCACGGCCCGCACGGCTGAAATGGCGCAGGTGACAAATATTTCCACCATGAACGATCGGTTGGAGGGATTCGAGGCCCTCGTGAAAAACTCCAAGATATGGACGCCTTTTGGATTCAGATTTGCCTATGCCAATCCTGAATCAGTTCGACAGTCCATTTTTGTGCATGATGCGGTGTCGACCGCTCTGATTAAATATGGTTACGTGCCTTTGGCCCTCGGGGGGATCGCCGTGCTCGTTTTGCTCCGGCGGATGCATGTCTATGTTCTGGCAGAGCAGCAACCCTTGGCTCGTTATATGGCCTCCTCCTGTTTGGCGGTGGGTTTTGTGCTGTGTCTGGGCACGCTCGTCAACAGTGCCCAGTTGATCACTTATCCGATCAATTTCTGGATTTGGTTCATGTTCAGTTGCGTCGTGGCGCTGATGTTCTGGCGTTCGGAAGTCGCTTTAGCACCGGCTGCAGAGGAAGAGACGGACGCCAAGCTTGCGGTGGCACCCCGCCAACCCCGCCAACCGCGTCGTCCGGCAACGCCCCGCTTCGGGGGAAGGTCATTGCGGCCTGATTCATCGATTAGGATTTAGTGCAGCGATGTCAGGACGGGTACTTTTTGTGGCTCCGATTCCTCCTCCAGTGCATGGTGGGGCGTTAGCGATGCAGTATCTGCTGTCACTGAAGAAACAGACCGGATTGCGGCACATCAATAGCCAGTTCGCTTCTGGATTGGCGGACATGGGGAGATTTTCAGTCGTCAAGGCGTGGAGATTATTGTGCTATTGTTGTCAATTGATCCAAGAAGTTATCCGATTTCGCCCGGTCGCAGTCGTCGTCACCCCCACCTTCTACTTGGGGCCATTTCTGAAGGATGCGGTATTCATTTGGCTGAGTTTTCTGTTGGGCCGGCAGACGGTGGCTTGGTTACACATGGATTTTCGGATGATGGGGTATGAAGATCGCCCTGCGCTGGTCCGGTGGTTTGTGCGTACGACTTTACTGCGATGCCGTCGTTTTGTGGTGGTTTCCGAAGGCTTGCAAGCCCATCTCCCTCCGTGGATTCCATCAGATTGGATAGACGCGGTGGCCAACGGGGTGGAAGCACCAACGCCTGTTCCGCCAAGGCGTTTGCCCGATGGGAAGATCAGGATTGTGTATCTTTCCAACCTTGAGGCAGCGAAAGGCTGGCGAGTGATGCTGGAGGCGGTGCGGGAACTGTGCGTGGAGTTTCCAGAAGTGGAGGTGGTTTATCACGGACGGCCCGCGTTCAAGGAAACAGACCAATCGATCGGTGAAGAGATCGCCCGCAATGACGCAAGTGGACGGATCACGTATGCAGGCCCAGTATATGGGGAGGCCAAATGGAAAGCCTTGGCAGAAGCGGATATCTTTTGTTTTCCTTCGTTTCATGAAGCCTTTCCCATGGCAGTTCTGGAGGCTATGGCTACGGGCTTGCCTATTGTGGCAACCCGGGTGGGTGCAGTGGCGGACGCAGTGCAGGATGGCAGTGGGGGAGAGTTGGTGCCTCCCGGGGACATCAGGGAGATGGCAAGTGCGTTACGGCGATTGATCATAAATCCACGATTGCGCCGGGAGTTCGGGGCTTTTAACCAAGAGCGTTTTCAGGAAAAGTATACTCTCTTGGCTTATCAGCAGCGCTGGCTGGCCTGGATGCAGCGTTGCTCCTGAGCGGCTCATTCTTTCAAAATTCACTTCCATATTTACTAGCATGAAAAAAGCCTTCATTACCGGAATCACGGGACAAGACGGATCGTATCTGGCTGAACTGCTGGTGGAAAAGGGGTATGAGGTGCATGGGTTGGTGCGGCGGACTTCGTCGATGATGCGGGAGCGGCTGGATCCGATCATGGAAGACCCGAAAATGCGGGCCGCGATCAAGTTGCATTACGGGGATCTGGGCGAAGGGACCAACCTGGTGCGGCTGTTGCTGGAGATTCAGCCGGATGAGATTTACAATCTGGCGGCGCAGAGCCATGTGCGGGTGTCCTTCGATGAGCCGGAGTTTACCGCAGATGTGACGGGGACGGGGACGCAGCGGCTGTTGGAGGCGATCCGGATTACCGGGTTGATCGGGAAGGCGCGGTTTTATCAGGCCTCGTCGTCGGAGATGTTCGGCTTGGTGCAGGCGGTGCCGCAGATTGAGACGACGCCGTTTTACCCGCGCAGTCCGTATGCTTGCGCGAAGCTTTACAGCCACTGGATCACCATCAACTACCGGGAATCCTACGGCCTGCACGGGTCGAGCGGGATTTTGTTCAATCACGAATCGCCGCGCCGCGGGGAGACCTTTGTGACGCGGAAGATCACGCGGGCGGTGGGGCGGATCAAACACGGGCTGCAAAAACAGCTGGTGCTGGGGAATCTGGAAGCGAAGCGGGACTGGGGGTATGCGAAAGAGTATGTGGAAATGATGTGGCTGATGCTGCAGCAGGAAACGCCGGACGATTATGTGGTGGCGACGGGGGAAACGCACTCGGTGAAGGAGTTTGTGATCGAAGCCTTCGGGCAGGCGGGGTTGGATTGGCAGGAATATGTGAAATATGACGAAGCCTTTGAGCGGCCGGCCGAGGTGGAGCTGTTGATCGGGGATTCGGCGAAGGCGGCAAAACAGCTGGGCTGGGTGCCGAAGGTGAAGTTCAAGGAACTGGTGAAAATCATGGTGGAGGCGGACTTGGAACTGGCGGAACAGGACAAAAAGATGAAATCCCTGGGCTAGCCGGGGGACGGTGGAGGGTTGGGCCGGATGGGAAAGATGGCCTTGGTCCGGGAGTGCGACCCTATCGTGCGACGGGGGGCCGGTATTCCAAGATTTGCCCATGATGAAAAAAGCGCTGATTACCGGGGGCAGTGGACAGGATGGTATCCTGCTGGGGTGTTATCTGAAATCGATGGGCTACGCGGTGACTGGGATGGTGCGGGGGCTGGAACGGCCGCTGTCCGGTGGGGTGCGGCGCCGCTTGGTGCCGGAGGCGGAAGGATGGGAGGCGGTGCTGGCGGAAGAGGCGCCGGATGAAATTTATCATTTGGCCGGGGATAGCTTTGCGGGCAGACCCAATGAAGGGCCGGTGCAGATGCTGGAGAGCAACGTGATGCTGACGGCACGGTTGCTGGAGGCAGCCCTGAGGGCGGTGCCGCAATCCCGGGTTTTCCTGGCCGGAAGTGCGGTGGCGCTGGGGGATCCCCTCTATTCCCCCCAAAATGAGGAAGCGCCGCGGGCGGCGGTGTCCTTGTACGGAGCCAGCAAGGCGCTGCTGCATCCGCTGGCGGAGGAATACCGGCGGGATGGGCTGTTTGTGAGGATCGGGATCCTGTTCAATCACGAAAGTGTGTTGCGGCCCGAGCGGTTTGTGACGCGGAAGATCACCGCGGCGGCGGCCCGGATTGCCGCGGGGCAGCAGCAGGAGTTGCTGCTGGGCAATCTGGACGTGACCCGGGACTGGGGGCATGCGGAGGACTATGTGCGGGCGATGCCGCTGATGCTGCAGTCGGACGTGCAGGAGGACCGGGTGATCGCGACAGGCCAAGGGCGGACGGTGCGGGAGTTTTGCCGCGTGGCGTTCGCTGCGGTGGGATTGGATTACCTGAAATATGTGAGGACAGTGCCGGAGTTCTGGCGTCCGGCAGAGGCGGTGCCGTTGGTGGGGGACAGCCGGCGGTTGCGGGAGGAGACGGGGTGGCAGCCGGCGCGTACTTTTGAGTCGCTGGTGGAGGAAATGGTGGCGGCCGACGTGGAGCGGGTGGCGGGACGGAGCCCCGGGTGGCGGTTGGAGGAGGGGCGTTGGATCCGGGAGCAAGGACCGGTCCGGTTGGAGGGTAATCCGGTATTCTGACATGAAATCAATGCTACGGCGCGTTGGGCTGGCGGTGCTGCGCCGTCTGTGGGGAGTGAAGTTGGTGGACCAGCGCACCGGCGCAGTGATCGGCCGGGTGGTAGTGGTGCGGTGGAAAGGCGGTTTGCGCCTGATTGGTTTGGACGGCGTGGCGGTACAGCCTCAGTTTTTGCCTCAGGCTACCGAATCCTATTGGGCTCAGGACCTGGGTTTTTCGACCCATCCACCGCCCGATTTTCCTTATGTTGAAAACCGTCATCGTGCTGATCTCCCACCAGACGCCTCCGGAGGTGCTGGCGATGTGCGGGGCGTGGCAACGCCTGAATCCTGAGGCCTTGATTCATGTGGCCTACGGTGGCCCGGAGCACGATTTTGAGGCCTTGGCGTGGCCGGGCCGGACGTTCATCCGTGATCCCCGTCTACGGACCCGGGACCACCAGCGGGAGCGGCAGTCCTACCGCGGGATTATGCAGGGGGTGGTGGCGGCGTTGTCGGGCAGCGGCGTGGCCCGGGTACTGATGGTCGAATGCGATGTCGTGCCGCTGCGGGCGGGATTGGTGGAGTTTTTGATGATCCAGGAAGCGGAGCAGCAGGCCCAAGTGCTGGGGGTAGGGCTAAGGCGGGCGGATGGAACCAGTCATCCGCATTTTCTGGCCCACCAGAGCCACCGCTGCTTTCGGGCCTGGCTGGACTCGTCCGTCAGGCCGGACAAGGGCGTGGTTCTCATGATGTTGGGCTGTCTCACGTGGTGGACTTGGGAAGCTTTTTCGGCCACGGCAGCGGCAGCGGAACCCATGCCGGTCTATCTGGAATTGGCGATGCCCACCACCGCGCATCACTTGGGATTCCGGGTGCGGAATTTATCTGCGTTTGAAGCCGATTTGGACCCAGTGGGGGAGTTGGAGCATCTTCTGCCACAGCGCCGGTCGGAGGGGCGGTGGGTATTGCATCCCTGCAAACAGTTCTGGCGTGGGGAAGGAAACCTAAAAGAGATCTTGGGATAGCCCTCCCGCTGATATTTTTGAGCCCAAAAAAGCCCGTCCAAACTGGACGGGCTTTTTTGTTTTGATTTTGGATTGCCGGGGGCTCAGCGGCGGTTGATACGCAGTCGGATATACTGGCGGCCGGGGGCGGTGGTGACCGGCGCAGGCAGGCGCACCGTAACGGTTTCGGTGACCCCGTCGGGGTTGGCTGCCGGCGTTCCCACCGGCACCAAGGCTCCGGCCCCGGTGCCCGGGTCCGGCGTCCAGGTAATCAGGTCCGGGGAGGTCTCAAGGACGTAGTTGTAGGCTTCAGCCGCATAGGGCACAGGCAGGGGAAGGGCCCCGGTGCGGATGCGCGGGTAGCTGAGGCCGAGGTAGGTTTGGCCACCATCCGTGATCGTCATGGGGGCCGGCAGAGGACCAGCAGAGGCACCACTGGCCGGGTTGGTGTTGATGGCTTGTTCGACCAGGTTTTGCACTCCGTCGCCATCAGGATCGGCGCTGGAATCCCGGATGAGGTTGGGTTGGCCGGGGGTGACCCGGCCCCAGAAACCAGCGGGGCGAGGTGGGTGCGTGGGGTCCTGGGTGGAGGTGATATAGTCCTCGGAGGTGCCTGAGCTCCCGGACACGCCTCCGGTGAGGTCGCCACCATACCAGGCGTTGGGGTCGTTGGCGGTGGTTTCTCCACGGAAGCGGGCGATGGTTTCGACGTGGTAGAAAAGCGAGCCGGGGGTGGGGAAGAAGGTGCCGCTGAGGTTGGGGAGGCCGTAAACCCAGCCATCCCAGGGGTAGGGGGCGATGGGGTTGGCAGGGGGTGGGACAGTGGGCCCATAGCTGCGTAGCATGAAGCTGTCATGGATGCCGCCGGTGCCTCCTTGCCATGGATAGAAATCGAAGACCCCATCGCCGGGGCTGTCGTAAGTGCCGTCGGAGTTTGGGGGAATCGGTGGGGAGGGGACGACGGGAGTCCGGTCATCCAGGTCGTAGTCAATGTAGCGGGTAAAATTCCGGACGAGGAGGAGAGTCAGATTCTGGTTGTCGGACTCTCCGGCGAGCACCGCAGGGGAGAAGGAGGAATCGAGGCTATCCCGGCCAGGCACACTGGCGACGGCGGTTTGGCTGCGCAGGACGGAGCTCCAAGGGTTTTGGCCGGGCTGGGTATAGCGGTTGCCAATGATCATGAGGCCGTTGGCACCCGTGGCCATGCCGTCGAGACTCCACGCGTGGCGGATGCCGCCTGTGTTGCTGGTGACGTTGTCGATGGCGAGGAGGGAATACCCGTTGAGGCTGCGGGCGGTTCCATTGGTGGCGAGGAGTTCGATGTATTCGAAGTTGTTATCCGCGCCCGCGGGGTTGAAGTGGATTTCGTTGAGGACCACGTCGCCGATGGCGGTGGGCCCGGGAGTGGCTCCGTGGTTGGCGCGTCCGGGGGAGGCGGCACCTTGGAAGAGACCGGTGTAGCTGCCGGTGTAGTTCGTGACGGGAGCCGCAAGGGGACCTTGGGGGATTTGGCCAGCATACCAGGAGACGGGGGTATTGGCCGTGAAATTCCGGGGATAGCGGGCAACGTGGTGCGGGGCAAAGGTGGTGCTGTCCATCCAGGCGTAGGCGGGGCCGGGGTTGGTATTGTTGACGACAATGCTGTCGAGGAGTTCATCCGTGTAGTCAGCCGGGAGAAGCAGGGTGCCGTCGTTTTCGGGATCCAGATCACCGATGGGGCGTCCGCCAGGATTGAGGGTGATAGGACCCTTGATGCCGCGGACCAGTAGGATCGCGGTACCGTTGTTGGGGATTTGATTGCCTTCCAATCCTACAGGGGGGTCAAAAGCGGCCGTGTTGGGGGGAAGGGTGCCTTCGTTGAAGATGTAGGAACCGTTGGTGTTGTCATAGCCATCACCGAGGAGCACGAGGCCGTTGGTGCCGGTGTTGTAGCCGTTGAGGGGGAATCCGGTTTGGATGTTGCCGATGGTGCCGTTGAGGTCGACGACGAGCACCCAGAGGCCATCCAGGTAGGCGAGGCCTTCGTTGGTGCTGGCGAGTTCGATGAATTCGTTGGCGCCGTCGGTGTCGAGATTGAGGTCATTGGTGGGGTTGATCATGACCTCATTGATCCGGATGGATGCTGCGAGGGGAGGAGCGGTTGGATTGACTGGGGCGGCCAGGTTGGGTTGGCCGGGAGTGCCGGCTCCCCGGAATCCGCCGAACCAGGTGGCGGCAAAGGTATCAGCCACATTGGCGGGAGTGGAGTTCTCAAAGCCGACCGTCATGGGTGAGGAGCCGCCGGGGTAATTGCCGCCATACCAAGCCAGCTGGGCATTGAGGGCGGGGGTGTGGGCGAGGTTGCCCAGCTTGCGGGAGAGGTTGTCAGGGATGGAAGCCGCATTCATCACGGAACGCAGATTCACGGCGGAATAAGTGCGGCCGATGGTGGTTTTGGCGACCTGGGTGAAGCCGATCTGGTCTTCGATGCCAGGAATGGCGGTGTCCAGAATGCCATCCTGCGGGGAGGCATCCAGGTCACGGACGATGAGAGGGGTGTAGCCTTTGACGAGGAGGAGGGTGTGCCCGTCCTTGAAGCGGAGGTCGCCGAGGCCCCAGCCGCTGGAGGCTGGATTGCTGGTGCGTGCGGCGGGGTCTCCGACGGCGGTTTGTGGGGAGACCGCGTCCTGGAAAGGCGTATAGCTGGGAGAGTAGCCATCGCCCAGCAGCAGCAGGCCATTGGGCCCGGTGGAGAAGTCGGATAGATTCCATTCTTCCAGAATGGTGCCCACGCCGGGGCTGATGTCGTTGGCGTCACCGCTGCCATCATAGCTGTCCAGCAGGATCAGCCAATAACCACTGAGGCTGCGGGCCTGGCCGTCCGTGTTCAGGATTTCCACATATTGGTAACGGTCATCTGAACTGAGCGAGCCGCTGGGATTGAGCCCGACCTCATTGATGCGGAACTGGGTGGCGGGCAGGGTGGTTTGCAGATTGGGGCTGCCGGGCGTGACTTGCCCGACCATGTTGAGGGGCCCAAAGGTGCGGCTGGTCCGGTAGATGACCTCGGTGGGCAGGGTGCTGGCATCCTTCAGTTGTCCGCCGTACCATGCGGTGGCGACGTTGGCGGTGGTATTGGAGAGCTGCCGGGCAAAAGTGTCAGGGTCGCGCCTGTTAAAATCATTCGTCGAGTTGCCATATTGAGCGGTCAAATCCGCCGTAGTGTAGGGTTTCCTCCATCCGATGGCCCCGAGTCCTGCTTCCCAGGCATCTCTGGTGTCCCGGGTGTCCTGGAAGCCGACGCCGTCCAATACGTCTGCATCTTCCCAGAGTTTGGGGACCGGGTTGGCGGGGGGGGTGCCATCTTTCCAGTCAATCAAGCCGTCCCCGGTGCTGATGGCCTTGGCTCCAAGGATGACATCCTTATCGATATCGGTTCCCTTCGGACCGGCCGCAGCATTGTAGTTGCGGATGAGCAGGACCGTCAGGCCGGAATTGGTTTGAATATCCGAATTGCCCAAGCCGACGGGGTCACCGGTGGAGGTGGCCGGATTCATGTAGCCGGACCAAGGGCCGCCGAGGGGGGAGTCCATATAGCCATTGCCCAGCAAGAGCAGTCCGTTGGATCCCGTGGAAAGCTCTCCCAGATTCAGCACTTCAAGGATTTCTCCCGGATTTTGGGCGATCCCGTCATTATCGTGCAGGGCATTGTTGATGATGACCAAGGACAATCCAGCAAGAGATTCCGCGCCACCCGTGGTGCTTCTTAGCTCGATGAACTCGAAATTATCGTCCGGGCCGGGAACACTGAAGTGAACTTCATTGATCAGGATACCGGCATTGCTGACTACAGGAGTCAGGCACAGCGCAAGGAGTGGAAAAATCAGCTTTTTCATAACGCAAAGGGAGGGGGAGGAAAAAAACGGACAAAACGTGGGGACGAGACACGTTTTGTAGGCACAAAGTAATGCCTTATCAGAATTCAGGTGAACGGGACATTAAAAATCACTGACCGGTGTGATTCTTGTCGTAATGGGCCTTGAGGAGGTCCGCTCCGAAGTCCCCCTTAAAGTCACGCCAGACAGCGTGCGGGTGACGGGCATTATTTTGAGTATTGTCATACTCAAAAAGAAACTGCGGGGACTGGATGCGGTAATAGTGACCGGTTCCGGTCTCGGTGCTGCCCATCCAGGCGAAGGTGAGCTGGCCCCCATCCTTGAGCAGCGAAGCCTTGGCGGTGCTGGTGAGATCAGGGCGGAAGCGGTCCACGTATTCCCCGATGACCTGCCAAAGCTGGGCGCGCTGGGCTTCGGTGAGGGCGCTGGCGGTGATCCCGGCCGGCTGGAGCGGCTGCACCTGGCGTTCTTGATTGGAGAGCAACTCGGCCGGGGCGTCGCCGGGAAGGATGGCGGTTTTTTGCTGGTCGGGGGTCAGGCTGCGGACCAAGGTCAACGCGAGATCTTCTTCCTCGGCCAAGGCCCGCAGACCAGCGCGCGGACCGTCTTTGATTTCACCGGGATTCGCCCCCATGAAGCTCGGGGTCAGGGCCACGGAGGCATCTGCCGCGATGGCGAAATTCAGCGAAAGATGGTGGCCCTCAAAGCGCCATCCCCAGGCTTGTCCGGCTTTGGGCTCGCCGAAGATGGCAAGATAATATTTCTCGGTGTTCCGTTTAGGGGCGCTGTTTTCCAAGTCGAAGAGCACCTTCTCCAAGCTCATGATGGTGGTGGTTTTCCGCCAACCTTCCGCGCTGAGCGCGGAGCCGAGCAGGCCATAGACGAGGTGGTCCTGGTCCGGGCGGAGATCGGCGAGCGTGATGCCCTTGCGGTCCAACGGCACAAAGTGCCAGTTTTGACGTTCATCGTCCGTCAGGGTAAAAACCGCCTTGGCGCGCTGGGATTCATCGAGGGTAGCGAGAAAATTCTGCGCGGCGGCAGCCATGTCGGCTACGGCGGCCAGTCGGCTGGCTGGGGCCACGGGGGCAGCCGTGACCTCGGCGTGAAGAGCAGCAGGCAGGAACGCAAGGACGAGGGCTGCCGTGCGGGGAAGGCTAAGGAATGGGGTGGACATCAGGGGGATGACTGTGGAGGCGGGTGCCCCGTGGTGGCAAGGAAATTCCGCGTGCGCACGCCATGAATCCGGGCCGCCGCACCGTCCTTGCCTTCCGCTCTCCTGAGCGCTTTACGTTATTCCGGACGCCCGCTGGTGATCCGCAGGGCAATATCGTGTTCATACGCCGGCACCTTGATTTCACGCACCGCGCCGCCCTGCACCTCCACCTTCCCTGAGGTGGCGCCCGAGAGCGGATTCACCCATTCGGCCACCCATGGACCCTGCGGCAGCCCGATCCGGAGCGCGGTCGCGGCGGTTTTCCCGCCCTGCAGGTAAAGGGCGATGGCTTTCCCGGGGTCGACGAGGACCCGGGCGGTGCCGCCTTCCGGGATGCCTCCCTGGATCACGGAATGGTCGGGTTTCATCCGGATAAAATCAAAGCCGGTCATGAATTCCCGCAGCACCTTCATCTGCTTGCGGAAACCGGGATTGCCTCCGCCCGGCTGGGTCTTCGGATAGGCGAACGTCCCA
>CAIZWU010000087.1 GCA_903936775.1 uncultured bacterium
GACCGCTGATCGCCTTGTTTCGGACGACCCCTCCTAGTACCCCACATCCAGAACTTCGCAACTCTTTTTCATTTCTTTTTTGCTTTTTCTTACGGCCACCAAGGGGCACCGCCTGTGTTTTCTCTGAAACGGGCCTTCTAACGCCGTTTTTCCCGACGAACTTGCCCGCTCGAAGCCCACCCTCACAGTAAAACCCACCTCGCGGTTCCGTTTTTCATCTGTGCCACGGAGGTAATTGCTTGGTTTGCCCGGTGCCTTGTAGTTCGAGAGGGCATACAAAGACGTGCTTTTTCATTGACTGGGATCCTTACGATGGGTTCCCGCTGACTTGGCTTCCGCTGGGGATCAACCAGGTTTTGCCATTCTGGAGCATCATTACCGGGGGAGACACTGGTTTTGCCTCATGCTTGATTTGGGCCGTAGCTCGCTCCGTCTCTTCCAATTGTGCGACGACGGGAACCCTATCAGGCATTTCGCTGATCTTGAGCGACACGTCTCGAAACAGGGGCGGCGGGTCGTCGCGACCATGAATGCCGGGATGTTTGAGCAGAATGGCTCAGCCGTGGGATGGTGCGTGGCGTATAGAAAAACGATCAAAGGGCCATTTCAGCAGGTGTGACAGGGGTACTTCTCCCTCAAACCTAATGGCGTTTTTGCGGTTCAGGACGTTAAGGCCTTGGTGCGCGAAACGGATGCCGCCGTCAAAACACTGGGCGCAGCGACCCTGCCCACACATTCGGGACCATTGCTGGTGAATCCCGGGCAACGGCACCCGGCTTTCCGGGAGAGTTTGGCAAACCGGCATATTCGAAACGCCTGCGGCGTGGACGCGGATGGTCTTATCTGACTGGCGATTTCTGCGGACCCGGTGCACTGCCATGAGAGCGCCCCACTCTTCCGGGATGAATTGGGATGTCCCGACGCCCTGTTTTTGGACGGGGTGAGTTCCCAGCTCCATGCTCCTGGTTTGGGCCACAAAGGGAGCGCTGCTGCTCTGGGACTGATGCTGCCTGTGACGGAGGAGGTCACCTGAATCGCTGCACCGGGCGTGCAGGCCCACAACGAAAGAAGCCACCAGCGGTTGGCTGGTGGCTCCTTGAAAGGCAATCGGGCAGTCCGGCCTAACCGTCGGCCCATTTTTCGGCGATCTCCGCGGCGACCGTCTGGAGGTCGCTGATTTCCGCAGAAGTGAAATCATAAGGTTCGAGTTTACCAACGCCGAGAGTTCCCATGAGGAGGCCCCCGAATTCCACGGGGACTGCAATTGATCCACCGACTTTGGTTTTTTTGGCGGCGGGCTTGGCCACGCCGCTGCGGTCGGTCTGCAGGTTGCAGATTTGCACGGGCTCCATGCGCTCCGCGGCGGTTCCAGCGATGCCTTTGCCCAGAGGGATTCGCTCCACCTTGACAAGAAGGTCCTTGGGAATGCCGGCGTGGGCCACGATTTCCAAGGTCTGGCGGAGGTCTGCCCACTGGTGCAGGGTGCCCGTTTGGCAGCCGAATTCTTCCAGAATCACTTCCAAAACATTCTGCCAATCCGGATAGCCCAGCATCGCGGAGGAAATTGTGCTCAATCTTTTACTCATGGGGTATTCTGAAAACGCCGTCAGCACCCTGCACAAGTGAAAGTTGTTCCGACCTGCGAAATGAGCAAGCCCTCCCGGCTGCCGCGCTTTTGACAAGCGGGCGGCACTGGATATTTTAAACACCCGCTGGATTTTCTCTAGCAAACTACCACCTATCCCCATGAGTGCCGATTCCATTACCCGCCAGCCGTTTCAGGCAGAAGTCCGCCAATTGCTGGACATTGTCATCAATTCCCTCTACACGGACCGCGAGATTTTTGTGCGCGAACTCGTGTCCAATGCGGCAGATTCGCTGGAGAAGCTACGCCATCTCCGCCTGACCGAAACCTCCATTTTCCAGCCGGAGGAGGAACCCCGGATTGAGATCACCACGGATGCCGAGGCCAAGACCATCACGATCGTGGACTATGGGATAGGCATGACCCGGGACGAGCTGGTGCAGAATCTTGGCACCATCGCCCACAGCGGCACCAAGGCATTTCTGCAAAACCTGGAAGCAGGAGCCCAGGCCGCAGGCAATGTGATCGGGCGCTTTGGCGTTGGTTTCTACAGCGTCTTCATGGTGGCGGACAAGGTGAGCGTCTTCACCCACTCGTGGTCTGAGGAGGCCGAGCATCTGTGCTGGACCAGCGACGGGCGCGGAGGATATGAGATTGAAGCCGTTTCCGGGCAGTCGCGCGGGTGCCGGATGGTGATCCATCTGAAGGACGAGCACGCGGAATTCGCCACCCCGGGCCGGATCAAAACGGTCCTCGAGCGTTATTCGAATTTTGTCCCCTTCCCGATTCTGCTGGACGGCGAGCGGGTGAACAACGTGGAGGCTCTGTGGCTGAAAAAGAAGACCGACGTGACCGATGAACAATACAATGAATTTTACAAATTCATCGCCCACGCGTGGGATGAGCCCCGTTACCGCCTGCATTTCAGCGTGGACGCTCCGCTGGTGATCAATTCCCTGCTCTTCGTGCCCCGGGAAAATCCGGAGCGCTACGGGATGGGCCAGATGGAGCCCGGGGTGGCGCTTTATTGCCGGCGGGTCCTGATCGACCCCAAGCCGCGCGGCCTTTTGCCGGACTGGCTTCGCTTTGTGAAGGGCGTGATTGATAGTGATGACCTGCCCCTCAACATTTCCCGCGAATCCATGCAGGACAGCGCGCTGGTGCAGAAACTCGGTGACGTCCTGACGAAACGTCTGATCAAGATGCTGGAGACGGAATCCAAGAGCGATGCCGAAAAGTACCACGATTTCTACAAGACCTTCAGCCGCTTTATCAAAGAAGGGGTGGCAGTGGATGACAAACACCGCGATGCCTTGGCCAAACTGCTCCGCTTCGAGTCCTCCATGGCCGAGTCCAATGGGCTGACCGGCTTTGATGAATACCTGGGCCGCTCCAAGGACGGACAGAAGGACATCTATTATCTGGTGGCGCCGAGCCGCTCCGCCATCGAGGCCGGGCCTTATCTGGAAGCGTTCAAAGCACGGGGGCTGGAGGTAATCTACTTCTACGAGCCGATCGACGAATATGTCGTCTCCTCCTTGACGGAAGTGGCCGGAAAGCGGCTCGTTTCCGCCTCCAGTGATGATCTGGACCTGGGCGACGCCCCCCCGGCGGAAGGTGAAGCATTGAGTGAGGAGGACACCACGGCGCTTTGCGAATGGCTGAAAACCACCTTGGGCAGCAGCGTGGAAGGCGTCCGCGCCGGCAGCCGCCTCGTGAGTAGTCCTGCCGTGGCCCTGCAACCGGATGGCCAGATGAGCCCGCAAATGCGCGCCATGATGAAGGCCATGAATCAGGATGCCGGAGGCTTGGCCAAAGTGATCCTGGAAATCAATCCCCGGCACCCTTTGATCCGGAAACTGGCCCACCGCGACAAAACCGGTGATGAACTGGCTCCGATGATCGCCGAACAGATCCGGGACAATGCGCTGATTGGCGCCGGCCTGCTGGATACCCCGACGGCCATGCTCGCCCGCATGGAAAAAGTGCTGACGGCGGCTCTGTAAACCAGCGTTTTTGTCCCCGGGGGGGGAGGCCCCCCCCGGCTGGCAGATTTCACTTCACAAAAAAGGGCAGCCCTGAGGCTGCCCTTTTTCGTAAAACGTCACCACTTATTGACGGCGGCGGCGAACCAAGGCCATCCCAATCACGGCAAGGCCAAAAGTCACAGCGGTTGGTTCGGGGACCGGCACCGCTGTGCGCAGGGAGCCCAAACTACCGTAAAAGACCTCACTATTGGTATCCACGTGCTGAAGTTGAATCGAGGCGTTCGCGGTGCCCGTGGCAGGAATGAGCCAATTGGAGGCGCTGTAGAGACCATACTCAAATCCAGCACCACTGGTATCCAGCGATTGGGAGTTATAGAGGAACATGAACACTTTTGTGCCGCGGGCCACACCACCAGAGGTCAACGTATTGGCCGCTGCCACGTCATTGTCAGTACCGATGTAATTGACTCCCGCATAAGTAACATTGGCGCGGATGATACCAGATATCTCTTTGAGATCATTGGTTGCCTCGGAAGCGGTGCCATAACCTGTGGGCGATGCCGTTTCCCCAAACGGTATAAATCGATTGTCCCCTGTAAAAAGAGTAGTGAGGTTCCCACTACGGAGCGTGCTGTCCAAGGCTGCCGTGTAGTTGAGGAAGAATCCCAGACGAACCTGCGAACCGGCAGGCAAAGCAATCCCAGCACTGTTCAGCATGCTTACCTGGGTTCCGGCGGCTCCATGGAAAAGACTACCTCCGCTACCCACCGCGGTGATAGTGCTGGTAACACTGATATTCGCAGCATGGGCTGAAGACGAAAAAGCCAGGATCAGGAGAATTGATAGAGATCTACTCATTGATGTAAAGTGTTTGAGAATGACGAAAGGAATCAAGGGACAAGCTGGGGCTGGGTGTAAACGCCGTCAACCAGCGGGGAAATCTGAAAAGCTTGACTGTTCTTGATCCGCTCATTTCCCTTAAGGGTGATGAAATCAATGCCATCCACCACCGCCGTGCCATCCCAGGCAAAAAAATCTTCGGTAGCCAGACCATCAAAGGAAATGCGGGTTACGAGATCATCCACCGGGGACAAACTGTTCAGTCCAAGACCAGAGAGGGGGGCCGAAAACGTGGGATCAACGGACGTTACGTCGACCAAGGGGTTCATCACCCCAACCAAGTTGACCACTCCACTGTAGACCGGCACTTTGGTGGCACCACTTTTCACATAGGAAACCTGCCCGCCACCAAAAGTGACGGTGGCACCCGACACAGAGCTGATTTTGAAACCTTGGAGGGGGTAAACAGTCGCATCCGAGGGGGTAACGAAATCCACTCCATCCACCCATTTAACTCCGTCCCAAGTCAGGATTTTGCTCCCTCCATTGGAATCGTAAACCTCTACGTTGTCATCAATGGGGGCCAAACCGCCACCTGATGGCAAAACGGTTGAAATCAGAGCGTGCTCTCTGATGCAAAAAGTTTCGTTTCCAACCAGATTCAATCCGGCTGGCCCGAGATTGCCGACCACTGAAACGGCGCTAGCGGTATTGGCTGGGGAAGTGGCAACATCCAGGATCATTCCTGCCTGGGGACCAGACAGTATTTCAACATAGTGTGCATTAAAACTCCCGGCTGAAAAGGGTGTGCCCGGTACATTGATCGTAGAAGTAGCTCCTCCGACGATACTGGAGGCCGCCCCTTGAAAGTCCTTTTTCGTCACCAAGGCGCAGGACCACGTGGATGTGCCCGACGGCACGTCAAATTTGTAAAATCCGATCACCGGAGTGGAGGAAGTGAGAGCCGTTTGCGCCTGGGCGGCGGGGAGGCTGGCCAGCGCGAAAGACGCGATAAGGAGACGCTTCATAATAGAATTAGAGGAATCTTAAGTGAATGACGGCAAAAGGGAAAGCAGATTCGCTTCTGGACGGGGAGGAATTCTAGAAATTATTGATTCCCCAGGATAAATTAAAGAAAAAGCCTGATCAATTTGCCTTTTAATCCTTCGGGGAGAGGAAATTCGCGGCCCGTTTTGGCGAGGACGAGTTCCGCGACTTCGGTAAGCCATTGGCGGGAGGCCTCAAGGGTTTCCAGACGGACGGCATTGGCTGGGGTGACGCTATAGGTTCCCGTGAGGCGGATGAGCTCGCTCTCTCCAGCGAGCTTCAGGTCGGCGGTGAGGGTTTTTTGGGCGGGACTGAGATGGATGGATTCCAACCGGATCCAGTCGAGACCGGAGGCATTCAGCTTGGTCTGGAGAAGCGTGAGAATGAGATTCATGGGGGAGGAGGTGGAAGAAGGAATCAGGGATTATAAAACGCGGAACCCTAAATTTAATCGCAAAGATTGCCATCAAAGACTGGCTTTGGTCCGCTTGGAAATCGTCGTGAAGATGGCGATAAGTTGGTGGGTTTCGTCCTGGAGGCTGGAGAGTCTGGTGGCAGGGACGACGTTGGCGTGGATGAGGAGATCGAGCCAATAAGCGGTCTGGTCGAGTGACTTGAGGCAGTCCGCTATTTTCGTCACAAACTCCGGCTTGGCCCGGCCGCGATGGGCTTCACGGTAGTCGGCCCCCACCGCAGTGCCGCTGCGGAGGAACTGTTCGCCGAGGAATCGGGTTTCATCGGTCTGGGGAAGCGCGCTGAACAGGCGGATGATGCGCAGGGCGAAGTCGAAGGTACGGTCCCGCAAATCGAAAGCCGGCTCCCGGGATTCTGCTTCAAGTGCTTCCGCTTCCACCAATTGGTCTTCGTTGATCATCGTTTACTGATCGTTCATGATTTCCCCCGCGTCGAGGGCACTGAACCAGTCTGGATAGAGTGGCTCCCAGCCTGTGGCCAGGAGTCGGGCGTTGCTGACTTGTTTGTGGGTCCAGCCGCGTTTGCGGTCAAGATCGGGAGGGGCTTCAGGCGGGAGGGGGCGTTGAAAACGCTGGGCGAGGCGGGTGAAGAGGGGGCGCTGGAGGAGTGGAGTCGAGTCCGCGATATTAAAAAGGCGCGGGGCGTCGGTGGGGAGGTCGAGTTGAAGCAGGTGGGCGATGGCCCGGGCCGCATCCTGAACGTGGATTTGATTGACCCAACGGCCATCGGGAGTGGCGGGAGGCTCGCGGCGGACATCGATCACCGATTGGCCGGCGAGGAAATTTTTGAGCAGCACGGAGCGGCCGGGGCCGTAGATCCCAGCGAGACGGCCGACGATGCCTCCAGTGGCGAGGGTCTCCTGCTCCGTTTGGCGGAGAATTTGGCCGGTTTGGCGGTCAGGCCCGGCAGGGGTGGATTCAGTGACGATTTCACCCCCAATGTGCGGATAAACGCTGGTGCTGGAGGTAAAAAAGACTTGATCTGCCTGAGGGAAAGCGGCGCGGAGATTACGGCAGCCTTCGAGGTAAATGGCACGGTATGCTTCACTGCGGCCGCCGCGCCCACTGGCAGCGCAATGGACAATGTGTATTTTTGCGGGACAGGAGGTTTTGGTGACCGCCGTGGCGGCTGCCATGACTGAATCCAGCCCGGTGAGATCACAGGCCACGGCCGGGATTCCCGCAGCCGCCAGAGCCGCGGCGGATTCTGCCCGATGGGTCAGGCCAAGGACTGGCCGGCCGGCGGCGATCAATTCCCGTGCGAGGAAGTTACCCAGGTAGCCGCAACCGGCGATGACAGTGAGAGGAGGCATGGAGGAAGAGGAGACCGTTCGATTTCCAGAGCCGGAGGCTGAGAAAACCTGCAATTTTGCGGGGGGAGCAGCGTAATTCAATTACGAACCATGAAACAACTTAAACTATTTCTCTTAGCTGGAATCTGCAGCCTCGCCATCGGAGCTCCCGTCACGGCACTTTCCCAGGAAAACACCAAATGTCCTATCATGACCGATGATGACGTGGACGCTGAGGAAACCGTAGAGTTTGAAGGCGTCAAAGTCGGCCTGTGCTGTGGCAAATGCGGCAAACTCTGGGGGAAAAATGCGAAATATTACATCAAGGCCGCGCCGGAAATCCTGACCCAGTTCAAGGGGATGGACGCCAAGTTGGGACTGGATAAAGTCACCCTCCTGCCGCAGAAATTTTGTCCGATGAAGACAAAAAGTCTGATCTGCCCGGACAGTCCCAGCGTGGACTATAAAGGGGCCAAAGTTTACTTCTTTGATCAAAAGGCGATGGAGAAGTGGAGTGCGGATGCTGAAGGAAACGCCAAGCGTGCCGTCGAGGCAGGTTTACTGCCTCAACTGGCAGGCAAGTAGCGGCCCGCCGTAAACTCTCCCGGCAAAAGGACTCCCCGCGGGCTTCAGGTCGATTCTGGTTGATCCGGAATCGGCTTGAAACCCGCCAAACGTGGTTCTTCCCAGCGCAGGGGGAGGACTGGAGGCCTCCTGCGTTCCAACTGGAGTTGCCGGCGTTCAGGCGTTTACTTGGCTGGAGCTTCCGCGGCGGCAGATGGGATTTTGGTTCCAGGCGCAGAGAGAGTTCTCTTGGAAAGGCATTCCTTCTGGAGACGCTCCAACCGGGGGCGGATTTCACTAGGGATCGCCTCAAGCTGTGCTGGGGTGTTACAGGGCCCCTCAAAAATCAACAGACCGGATTTATCCCAAGCGCGCAGTTGTTGCTCATTGCCAACCAGCGTCAGTTCCACTTCTCCATTGGCATCGCGAAGGGTCAGCCGGGATCCGTGCTGGAAACCGGGAGCTGTCAGGGCCTCGGGTTTTTGGCCGGAGGACAGGTTTTGCAACTGCCGATGCACCATCTCAAGGGCAACCGGATTGTCCCTCAGCGTGCGGATCACGCTCGTGAGCATCTCTTCGGGAAGGGGGGCTGCCACTTCAGCCGCGTTGAAGGGAAAGGCCCCGAGGGTCACCTTGGCTTTTTTCTCGGCGCCCTGCCTCAGGTAGGTGATTTCAACCTCGGAACCGGGCCCGGCATTTTCCACCAGAGTGACGAATTGCGCCGGAGACATGAGCCACTGATCGTTGAATTTGATCAGAATATCGTAGTGAAGGAGTCCGAGAGCGGCCGCCGGGCTATCCGGGGCGATGCGTCCGATCATCAGGCCTTCTCCTTCCTTAAGGACGGTCTGGGCACGGACTTCTGGACAAATTTCTGAGATAATCACGCCAAGGTAACCACGTCCGGCGGATGGGTGCGGTGGCGGAGGAACCACCGTATCAGCCCAAGCGAGGGAGGTGCAGCAAAACACCGGAAGGGCGAGTCCCAGCACCACCCAACGACCAGCACGCGGCGGGGAAATGGAAAAAAGGAGTGGCATGGCTGCAAAAAACGAGATTCACCGGCGTGACTCCTCAAATTAATCAGGACAATCGCACCACTTAGTGGAAGACCACAGGAGCGATCCCGGCGGGCCGGCGCGAATTACTGGAACCGCCCGGAAAAACCTGTCCGCCGGGTTGAATGTAATAGTGGTGTTCCGTGCTTTGCCATCCGGCAGGGCTGACGAAAACCGGTTCAGCCCGCAGGACGTAACCCGTAATATCGGCCACGGGGAGGGCTGGTGGTGGCGAGGGAGTGACGGGATTGGTTTGACCGAAACCCGGAGACAGAGAAGAAGGCGAATCCCATCGATTCAAAACCGAAACGACTACGACGGCAGCGGCGGCGGGTGCCACAATCCTCCGCCACCGGAAAGGAACGGCCCTCGGAACCACCGTCTGGCGCCCGAGCGAAACCGGCCCCGACACCTGCTGGTCGAGACGCGCGGCCAGATGGCGCGGCGTTTCCACCGGGGAGAGCGAGAAAAGCTCGCGCTCCAGTTGCAGGAGTTTGGTGTCCATAGGTTCTTCGGGATTGGAGTTCATGCCAATTTTGCCGGGGTCAGGGTGCGACGAAGTTTTTCCAGCGCATAGCGGTAACGGCTGGCAGCGGTATTCATCGGAATATCGAGTGTTTCCGCGATTTGTTCGAAAGTCAGTTCGCCCCAGATCTTGAGAATGATGACTTCCTTATAGTATTCCGGGAGGCCTTGAATGGCTTTTTCGATCTGAGCGGAACGCTCATCCTCCTCCAGCGTATCCTTGAACCAGACGATGGTTCCGTTTTCATCGGAATCGAGCGCCTTGGCTTCCCGATTCGCCCGCCGGATGTTTTTGCGGGCCTGGTCGATGGCGGACCGGCGGATGTGGGTGAAAGCGGCGGCGAGGCTGGGTTCGGTCAAACCGTCCTCATTCATCTCGATCATGCCGCTGCGCCAGAGCCGCAGCATGGCCTCCTGAAGGACATCTTCCGCGTCCTCCGAAGTGCGGGTCTGCTGACGGGCAAAAAGCAGCAGGCGTGAGCCATGAGTGGCAAACCATTGCTTCCAGCCGGCGGGTTGAACGGGTTCTTCGGTAGTGGTATTCATGGGTAGGGTGGGGGGATTGTCTGTAACTACCTTAACGACAGATTCAGCGCACCGCTGAGGATAATTTGTTTCAAATATTATCATCGCCGGGAGCACTTTCCTGGTTGTGCCCGCCGGATTGGCACCGGTGAATGGCAGAATGCAAATCGTCCCTGTCTCTTTGCCTGGTTCGCCCTACGAAGTGAAAATTTCTCCCGGCCTGTTGGCCTCGGTTGGGAGGGAAGCCCGGGCGCTATTCCCCGCGGCCAAGGCTTGCGCCCTCGTCACGGACTCCAAAGTCGGACCACTCTACGGGGAAACGGTGGCCACCGCCCTGCGGGAGGCCGGTTTCGCGCCCACGGTGATCACGGTGCCGGCAGGGGAGCCCGCCAAATGTTTCGCAGAAGTGGAATCCATCACGCGTCAGATGATCCGTGCCGGTTTGGGACGGCAATCCATTCTGGTCGCACTGGGCGGAGGCGTCGTGGGTGATTTGGCCGGTTTTGCCGCCTCCATTTTCTTCAGGGGCATTCCCTTCATCCAAATCCCCACCACGATTGTCTCGCTGGTGGACAGCTCTGTGGGGGGGAAGACGGGCATCAACACCCCCGAGGGAAAAAACCTGATAGGAACGTTCCATCAACCAAGGCTGGTCCTCGCCGACCCGGTGGTGCTGGAAACCCTGCCAGACCGGGAGTTCAACGAAGGCTTTGCCGAAATCATCAAGCACGCCGCCATCCGCGACGCCGCCATGCTTCCGCTGATAACAGAAGGAGCTGCCGCCCCGCGCCGGTCACTCTCAGATCTCATCGCCCGGAATGTCGCCATCAAAGCCGCGATTGTCTCGGAGGACGAATTCGAAACCAAAGGCCTGCGGGCACTGCTGAACTTCGGCCACACCATCGGCCATGCCATCGAGTCCTGCGCCGGCTATGGCGAGCTTTTCCACGGCGAAGCCATCAGCCTCGGCCTCCGGGCGGCCCTGTTCCTCTCCGAACGCCACGCCGGCCTCGAGCCCGCCGCTTCCCGCCAAATTTTGGATCTCCTGAAGCTCTATCAACTGCCGCTGGTGCTCTCCCCTGCCCTGACGGACGAGCGTCTCTTCGAAAAAATGGCCCGCGATAAAAAGTTTGACCAGGGCGCAATCCGGTTCGTCCTCGTGCCTAGGCTGGGTGACGCGCACGTCAGCAAAGCCGTCGGCCCGCAGGATATTGCTGACGCCATTGCGCACCTGCGGACGGAAGGCTGATGGCCGGGGGCGCGTATCCGCCGCCATCCGGATCCTGAAGAGGCCGCCCGCCATCATTGCCGCCATTTTACGCATCAAGGTGATCGGTGCGGCAGAGACGGCCCGAAGGCGAGGACATCATTCCTATTTATCGCCAGGGCTTCATGCAGCAGACGGATAATCCTAAAAGGGAAAATGGAAATCTGGGCAAAGCGCTGGAAGTGACGTATCACCAAGGAGATGAGTGCTGTTCCTATCTCTATTTTCCCTCACCCGCCGGGTGAGTCCGTTGAGGGGGGCTCC
>CAIZWU010000088.1 GCA_903936775.1 uncultured bacterium
AGGACACGGAGACGTTCCTGCGGGTGATCGAAAACGCGGTGCGGTATTTTGGTGGAGTGCCCCGGCTGCTCAATTTCGACAACCTCAAGGCGGCGGTGGTCAAGGCGGATTGGTATGACCCGGCGATGAACCCGAAACCCGCGGATTTTTGGCGCCACTACGGCATGACGCCGATGCCCTTCCGCGCCTACACGCCCCAGCACAAGGGCAAGGTGGAACGCGGTGTGGGCTACGCCAAAAACAACCCGCTCAAGGGGCGGCAGTTCGCCTCGCTGGCGGAACAAAACGCCCATTTGCGGCACTGGGAGGAACACGTCGCTGACAAACGCGTGCATGGCACCACCTTTTCCCACCGGAACCAAAACCACTGGCAGCACCCCTCGCAGCCCTGCCGGCAGCCGCCCCTCCAACCGCACCCGCACCAGCCATAATCCCAGTCACCCTGACAGAACACCAGACCACCTCCAAAGCATCATGAGCCAAATCGCCACCCTCAAAACCCACGCCCGCCAACTCCGGCTCGGCGGCCTCGCCGAAGCCCTCGAAACCCGTCTTCTCGAAGCCACCGCCAACCGCCTCACCCACCACGAGTTCCTCGAACTCCTCTTCCAGGACGAACTCGCCGTGCGCGAAGGCCGCACCAGCGCCCGCCGGTTCAAGAGCGCCGACTTCCGCGAATCGCGCACCCTTGATGGCTTCGACTTCAGCTTCAATCCTGGCATCCCGCGCGAGCGCGTCCATCAACTCGCCACCTGCCACTTCATCACCGAAGCCCGCGACGTCCTCCTCGTTGGCCCGCCCGGCGTCGGCAAAAGCCACCTCGCCCAAGCCCTCGGGCGCGAAGCCATCCGCCACCGCCACACCGTCTATTACCGCTCCATCTTCGACCTCGTGCGCGATCTGGCCGCCAGCGAAGGAGGCCCTGCGGAAACCCGCCTCCTCGCCCGCTATCTTAAACCCGATCTGCTCATCATCGACGACATGGGCCTCAAAACCCTGCCCGCCCGCAGCGGCGAACTCCTGCTCGAAATCATCCTGCGCCGCCATGAAGTCCGCTCCACCATCATGACCTCCAACCGCCCCGTCGACGAATGGGGCAAACTGCTCGGCGACGTGCCCGCCGCCGGGGCCATCCTCGACCGCCTGCTGCACCGAGCCGAGGTCATCGCCATCCACGGCCGCAGCCACCGCCTCGCCGCAAGCGTCGCCGAAAAGGCCGAAGACCGCACCGGCAAGGCCGGGAGCGGCACCGGCAAACGGCCTCACCCGGACAGCCAAACCGCCTGATCCCGCCGGAGTTCAAAGCCGCCTCAGGCACCCCCGCGCCACTCCGCACCCTTGGGGGCCAGCCCCCGAACCCCCGGAGTGTAACGCATTGGGCCAAGGGGCCTTGGTCGGGCAGATTGAAAAACCTCCCCACGAAATGCATTCGCCCCTTGCCAACCACCCCTCAATCCACCAGAAATCCCCCATCCGAAGTGGTGCACTTTGAAGTGATCACAGGTGGTGCATTTTGAAGTGATCGGTGACACCTCGAAGCCGGCGGATTCAGCACGAAGAACAAACCCGGCTGGACCTCGCCGTGGCTCATGTTCACCCGAAACTAAGCGATACAAACCTAATCACTAACTAACAACCACAAAACCATGAAAATAAAAGCACTCAAGCACCTCATCTCCAACAGCTTGCTCCTGGCTGCCATCACCGGCCTGCTCCTCACCGGGGCTCACGCCAGGACCTGGACCAGCGCCGACGGCACCAAGACCTTCGAAGGCGAACTGAAAGCCTATGATCCGTCCACCGGCATGGTCGGCGTGACGTTGTCCAACGGCAGGGCGATGAAGTTCTCTCAGAAGACCCTCTCCGAGGCGGACATCGCCTTCCTCAAGGAGCAAGGCAAGGTGGAAGCGCCCGTCGCTGGCAAGTCGTCAGCGGGGAAGATCGATGCCGATCCGAAGAACCTTTTCAAACCGCACGATGGCAAACCGGCGGACATGGGCAAACCGGTCCAGGTCTTCATCCTGTTGGGGCAATCGAACATGGTCGGCGCGGGCAAAATCGCCAGTCTGGAGGCGGTGGTCAAGCAGAACAAGAAATACCCCTACCTGCTGGATGATGCGGGCAACTGGACCGTGCGCCAGGATGTGCGCAACGTGCGCGTCATGTGCTCCGGTGCCGGACCATGGAAGATGTACAATAACGAATGGATGACCATCAGCGGGAAAACCATGGGGCCGGAATTCGGTATTGGCTTCCCGCTCGGCAATGCCATCGATGCGCCCGTCATGATCCTCAAGAGTTGCATCGGCAACCGCGCCCTGAGTTGGGACCTGCTGCCGCCGGGTGCCGAAGGCTATGCCGGCAACCTCGAAACGCCGAGGAAGCCGAAGGAGGTCAAGGACTGGTATGCGGGCGTGCAATACGACGGCGATGTCCGTGCGGCCCTCGATGTCCTGGCGGATCTCAAAACATACTATCCCGATGCGAAAAAGTATGAGGTCGCGGGATTTTTCTTCTGGCAAGGCGAGAAGGATTGCGGCAAAGCGGAATGGGCGGATGCCTATGAAAAGAATCTCGTCCAATTCATCAAGGCGTTGCGCAAGGATTTCGAGGCCCCCAACGCAAAGTTCGTCCTCGCCACCCTCGGCGAGCACACCAAGGGCTGCGGCAACAAAGTGTTCGATGCCCATTTTGCCGTCGACGGCAAGAACGGCAAATACTCCGAATTCAAGGGCAATGTCGCCACCGTCTATTCCAACCCCCTGTCCCTTGGTGGCAGCGGCAACGGCCACTACAACGGCAATCCGGAAACCTATATGAACGTCGGCGAGGCCATGGGCCAGGCGATGGTGGAACTGCTGAAGCAATAAGAACTGAAGAGAAGGCGTCTAACAATCAATATCCGCAGAACCATGAGAATGAAACCACTCCAGCCCCTCGTCTCCCACAGCCTGCTCCTGGCAGCCATCACCAGCCTGCTCCTCACCGGGGCTCACGCCAGGACCTGGACCAGCGCCGACGGCACCAATACCTTCGATGGCGAACTCAGGTCCTACGACCCCAGGATAGGATTGGTCACTGTGGCCCTGGCCAACGGCACCAGCATGCATTTCGAGCAGGACAAGCTGTCCGCTGCGGATATTGCCTACCTCAAGGCCTACCTCGAGGAGCATCGCACCAAGTCGGTGGCAACTTCGTCACCCGCTGTGAATCTCAAAGAAATCCCGGATGTTTGGCCCCCCAAAGACGAAAAGCCATTTAGCGGCAAGCGACTGCAATCCGGCTTCACTTCCGATTTGAAATCCCTCAAAGAGGAAATTTCCCGCGCGCTGCCAAAGGTCGGCGGCAAGGCCATGACAGATCTTGAAAACGCGGGCAAGGCGACCGCCGAAGCGTCGGCCAAGGCCGAGGCCGCACAGAAGGATTTCGGCCAGATCGGCTCCGCCAAGGGATTGATCGACCACGCCAAGGGCAAGTGGATCGGCGGCGCGAACAAGAACATCGCCAGCGCAAAGGAAGAGCTGAAAAACGCCAAAACTCCCGCCGAACGCAATGCCGCCGAAAAGAAACTCGCCGACGCGCAGCAAAACCTCGCCGATGGCGAGGCCGCCCTCAAGGAACGCACGGCGCTCTACGAAAAGGCCAAGGCCGACGAACCCGCCCTCAAGCGTGCCCACGAACAGGCCCAGTCCGCGCTGGCTCAGGCCCAGGCCCGCGAGGCCGATGCCGCCAAAAGCCTGATCGGATCACTGAATTCCTTCCTCTCCAGCGACACCCTCGACGGGAAACTCGCCAAGGCCTTTGTGCTCACCGCGGCCACTCCGGATGGACTCGCCGAATTCGGCGAGCAAAGCTCTGACAACGCCGCGCTGGTGGAGCAACTGCTTGCCGATGAGGCCTTGATGAAGGAAATGTTGGTGGCCGGTGGCGCCCGCTTCGGAAAGTTCGGCGAGGCGATGAAGATTTTTTCCGTCATCCAGAAGGTCAGCCCACAGGCGAAGGACGGGGTGTTGCGCCACCTCGCGCTGGCCACCGCCCTCGAGCATGCCCGCCCGGTCACCCAGAACAACAGCCTCAACGTCAAAGACCAATCCGCCACCGTCCACCCCGTGAGGCGTTATCTGCATTACGAGAAAGCCTTCATGGGCGGCGAACTGGATCCCGCCTTCAAAAGCCTAACTGCTTGGGAGATGCGCTTTGTCGTGAACGGTGAAGACCCAGACGAAATCCTCGCTTGGGGGCGTGAAATGCTCCGCACCTACCGCCCGGACCACATTTATGGCGCGGACTACGGCTGGCGCTATGTCTCCAGCGTTAAGAGCGAGGTCCCCTATGGTTCGCAGAATGTGCAGTATGACGATCCGCAGAATCACCAGATGCAGAATATCATCCGCAATGGCGGGGTCTGCGGACGCCGCGCGTTTTATGGCCGCTTCATCCTGCGCGCCTTCGGGATCCCCACCTGGGGCGTCACTCAAAAAGCCCACGCCGCCCTCAGCCATTGGACGCCGAAAGGCTGGGTGGTCAACCTCGGTGCCGGCTTTCAGCACAGTTGGTGGGACAAGGACGATGTGCATCTCAACGGATCCGAGTTCCTGCTCGAATCCCAGGCCCGCGCCCACTCGAAGGACTTCATGAAAATCATGCGCGCGCAAATGGTCAGCCGCATTCTCGGCGAACCGGCTTACAGCCTGCTCCGCAACGTCGAGGGTGGGTTTTGGAGCCGTGTCGCCCTCTACCAGTCCCGCACTCTCGCCGCAAACACCCCCGACCTCGGAGCGCTCGGCCAGGAACTCGCCGAGGCCAACGAAAAGGAGCAGAAAATCGAGTCGGAGGCGGCCGCCAAGGCTGATCGTGAAATCCAGGAAAAAGACGGTGGAATCACCATCCCGTCCGTCGCCCACGACGATGCCACCGGCAAATCGGCCGCGATGCGCTCGTTCACGGGCGGCATGCAAATACACGCCTTCGGTGGCTTCAAGACCATATATAAAATCAAAGCCCCCAGAGCAGGGAATTACCTGCTGACCGCCAAGGTTGCCACGGCCCAGACCGGCCAGAAGTTCCTGTTCACCGTGAATGACGGGCAGTCTATCAATCAAGCCGTGCCCTATACAATCGGCATCTGGCAAACCACCGAAGCCATCCCGGTCACCCTCAAGAGTGGATCCAATACCCTCCACTTCGAACTCGCCGAGGGCAGCCGTGGCGTCACCATCAAGGAATTCACCCTCACCCCGGCGAAATGAGCTTTCTCGGCACCGGTACGCACTGGGCAACCCGCAGTCGGATATAAATATTTACCACTGATCGCGAGCGAAGAATGCAATTTCCCAGCTAAATTACGAGGAAATCGATACCTTCGAGCCCATCGAACCTCCCTGGCAGGCTATCCGTGCTTGGATA
>CAIZWU010000089.1 GCA_903936775.1 uncultured bacterium
ATGGATCATGGCAGGGAAGGGAAGGATGGAGGATGGAGGGTGAAAAATGGGGGGTGGAGGATGGGGATTGGATGGAAAAAAGAATCCCCTGGCCGGAGTCGCACCGGCAGCCTCCCGCTTGGCAAGCGGACGTGTTTCTGTGGCACCTCGGGAACATGAGTCAGGGGTGCGGTATGCCGGTGCTGCCCTGGCGCTCTCTGGGGGGAGGCCAGACGTGCTCGCTGTTACCCCAATACCGCGGAAGGTTGGAAATGACCGTCCAGGGGAGCGCGGACTGGTAGTCCGCCCCAGCTATCCGGTCCTTTTTGCCTGGACCTGTCTTGGGGCGATCCAGCTTACTGTCTGTCAGGGCCTTTGCCGATGCTCCGGGGCGGACTGGAAGTCCGCGCTCCGGTTGGGAAATGGCCGCCAGAGCTGGAATGGCACCGGCCTATTGACGTAAACGGCGGGCGGCAAAAACGCACGCAGCGCTTACGGGACTGGCTCGTCCGGAGTAGTTTGGAAATGAATCGCCAGGCCGGGCGGCGGAGGTTTCCGGCCGCCCGGCTGGCGAGTGTAATGTGTATAAATAACAAACACCGCTGCCGCTCCTCCCGGAGCCGCACCCGCTGGATTTCACGGCGGATGTTTCGGTGTTTGAATTCGGCACACCTGATAAGAAGCCTGTATGGATATAAAATGGGATCGCATACAGACAGAAGTGATTAGCGCGCAATCAGTCCTGACATCATCCGGGAGGGTCCGGGTTGACTTTTACCGTGGCTGCCGCGAAGTTGGGCGCGGGTTGGCCGTGGGAGGGGATAGGCGTCGAAGCACTCTCTGTCTGCGGTCCGTCCACCTGCCCCTCCGCTGGTTGCACCCGGCGGAGGGGTCTTTTTTGGGACTGAGGGAAACGGACCTGATTGGGTTGGAAATGATTCCGGGTGGGTGGGCCTCCGGGATGCTGGGGGCGGCTGGCTGTGGAGGATTTCCGGGGGCCGTTTAGTGACTCAGGGGAAATCCACCGGACGCTGGTTCGCCGGGGGGAGGCTTTGGATTGGGTTGGTTTTTAGGGGATTACGGGGAAAATGGGAAGGAAGAGGGTGTTTCCGGGACAAAAAAGAAGCCCCGCTCTCCAGTGTGGTGAGCGAGGCTTCAGGAAACTTTTAGTTGTTTCAGGGAAGTCAGGTCAGGCACTGGAAGCCTGTCCGCTCTGGTTGTGGTTTGAGGTTCTGGACGTTAAAGCCTGGGCGGTAACTGACCCCGGCAGGCCACATCGTTCCCATCACACAGGCACCCTCCAGCGCCTGGTCCGCACCAGAATGGGAGGACGGCCGGAGGGCTGGATGAATGATGGCGGATGATTTCATGAACGTTTTGGAAGGTGCCGGGATTATGACGCGCTGATTCAAGGCGTCAAATGTATTTTACAAAATAGCGTGAATTTTCCAGGAGGTGCCCTCCGGACTAGCGGAATCTATCAGATATCCGCCAGCCGTCCGGTGCTGTCGCCGAAGCGTTCCAGGTGGGGCACGCCGGCGTGATCCAGCATGTTCAGGTAGAGATTGCACATAGGGGTGTCCTCCAGTTGCAGGAAGCGGCCGGGGTTCAATTTGCCGCCGCCATTGCCGGCCACCAGAACAGGGAGGTTGCTATGGGTGTGGCGGTTGCCGTCCGAGTTGCCGCAGCCGTAGACGATGGTGCTGTTATGCAGGATGGACTGGCCGTCGGCATCCTTTTTGGATTCAAGGAGATTCAGGAAACCAGCGAGTTGTTCGACGTAAAACCGGTCGATCCGGGCAACCTTGGAAATCATGTCAGGATCGTTGCGGTGGTGGCTCAGGGAGTGGTGGCCTTCCGCAATGCCGATCTCGCCAAAAGCGCGGTTGGAGCCATCGTGGGCGAGCAGGAGGGAGGCGATGCGGGTGCTGTCGGTTTCAAAGGACAGGGCCATCATTTCAAACATCAGCTTGATGTATTGATCATAGGCCGCGGGGATGCCTGCCGGCGTCTCCATGGCGGGGTCCGGAGGGTTGGGGAAGCGCTCGGCAGCGGTGATCCGCTGCTCGATTTCCCGGACCCCGGTCAGGTATTCGTCCAGCTTGGCTTTGTCGCGGTGGGTCAGTTGCTGTTGCACCGCTTTGGCGTCGTCCATCACAAAATCGAGGATGGACTTCTGCTGGGCGCGGCGGCGGAGCAGATGGGCGGAGCGTTCGCCCGGAGGTCCCGCGCCGAAGAGGCGCTCGAAGACCAGGCGCGGATTCGATTCCGGGGAGAGTGGGGAGGTGGGGGAGCGCCAGGCGAGGTTGGATTCGTAGGCGCAGGAGTAACCGGAGTCGCAGCCGCCGGATTTCCGGTGAGGGTCGGTGGAAAGTTCGAGGGAAGCGAAGCGGGTGGTCTGGCCGATGTGCTGGGCGGCGATCTGGTCGATGGAAACACCCGCATAAATATCGCTGCCGGCGGTCTTTTTGACGCGGACGCCGGTGAGGAAGGTGCCGTTGGCGCGGGCATGGTCGCCCGCTCCGTCATTGCCGGCCTCGGCATTGGCGTGGGCGAATCCAGCCACGACTTGAAGGCGGTGCTTCAGGCTTTCCAAAGGCGAGAGAGTCTGGCCGAGGGTGAAGTCTTTTCCGGTGCCGGTGGGCCACCATTGGTCGTGGATGGCGCCATTGGGGAAGTAGATGAACGCCATCCGCTGGGGAGCCCCGCTGGCGGTGGTGGCGAAGGCCGGGGCCGCGGCGGTGGCTTTGCCGGAGAGCGCCTCGAAGGCAGGGAGCGAAAGGCAGGCGCCGATGCCACGGAGGAACCGGCGGCGGTTGGTGAGGGTGGCGTTCATGGGAGGGAGTGTTGGCGTTTTTGGAACGGCGGGCTTTCGACGATGCCCATGATCAGGGTGGAGAATTGACCGCCGGTTTGTTCGAGACGGTCCACAATCGTATCGACGGCCTGGATATCGCAGGGCTGCGGGCCGCGGCCGATGGCATAGGTCAGCATTTTTTCGGTCAGGCAGCGGTAATAATCGGAGCGGCGGGAGGTGACGATCAGCTGTTTGAGGGCACGCACGTCGGCGAAAGGTTCGCCGGTGACCAGTTTGCCTGAAGCCGGGGGCAGGGGCTCGCCGCGGTCCTTTTCGCGCCATAGGCCCATGGCATTGAAGTTTTCGAAGGCAAAGCCCAGCGGGTCCATCCGGTTATGGCAGGAGGCGCACAGCGGGCTGCTGCTGTGCAGGGCGAGGGCTTCCCGCATGGAGAGCTCGCGGCCATCACTGGATTTTTCGGAGGCTTCGAGGGAGGGAATGTTAGGCGGGGCGGGCGGAGGTGGTGTGCCGAGAATGTTATCGAGGATAAAAAGTCCGCGCTTCACTGGCGAGGTGCGGGTGGGATTGGAGGTGACCGCGAGCACGGTGCCCATGGTCAGGACGCCGCCGCGGGGGCTGTCCGGAGGAAGGTCCACGAGGCGCATGTCGTCGCCGTCCACCCCGGGGATGTCATAGTGTTTGGCGAGATCTTCGTTCAGGAAGGTTTTGTTGTTCGAAATGAGTTCGAGCACGCTGCGGTCCTCCTGGAGCAGGTGACGGAAGAGCATCTCCGCCTCGCGGCGCATGGCGCTGCGGAGATCGCCGCTGAATTCGATGCGGCGGGTCCCGAATTTGGCGCGCAGGACGGTCATTTCCTCACGCAGGGCGGCTACCTTGGCATCGTCGTGGGCTTTCTCCGCTTCGTCGATGGCTTGATTGAGTTGCCGGCGTTTCTCAGATCGCTCGCGCAGGTCTTGTTCGGACCCGGCATCGCGGGCCTGGATGACGCGGGCGTCGATGCTGACGCTTTCCACATCGCGGGTCTGGAGCCATTGGCCGGCAAAGTTCCTGACGAATTCCCTGGAACGGTCATGGGCAAGGAGCCGTTTGACCTGGGGAGTCAGGTTTTTCCGCAATTCCCCGCGTGCGGCGAGGCCCATCAGTTCCGCGTCCGGCATGGTGGACCAGAGGAAATAGGAAAGCCGGGAGGCGAGGGCATATTCATCCAGAGCAGGATGGGCCTGGGGGTGGTCCGTGGGAAGGGTATCTTCCATGCGGAAGAGGAAGCGGGGGGAGGCCAGCACCGCGGTGAGGGCGCGGGCGATGCCTTTTTGGAAAGTGCCGTCCGGAGCCGCCATGGTCTCCCCGGCGAGGGCGGCGAGGCGGGCCACGCTGCGTTCATCCACAGGGCGGCGGAAGGCCAGAGTGGTAAAGCGCCGGATGATGTCCACCGCGAGGGATTGGCGTGCGTTGGGATCGGCAGGGATGCCGGAGGCGGGGAAAAAACGGGCGTAATTGTCCGGGCGGGTGGCGTGTTCCGGTTCCAGGGGGCCTTCGATGATGGCGCCGCGGAAGCGCAGGTCCACCCATGGCTGGCCGTCGCCGGGGATTTCGCCGGGGCGCTGGCTCCTATCCTGCGAGGGGATCACTTTCATCCGTAGTGCGTAGGTGCCTGCGGCCCATTTCCGCTCCACCACGTGCTCCATTTTCTTTTCCGCCTGCCATTTGATCTCCTGTTCCCAGACCGGTTGATCCTCAATGAACCACGTGGCCCTGGCCTTGCCGGGATCATAGGCGAATGAGCCCACGATGGACGCGTTGAGGGCGATGCGGTAGGTGCCGGGCTGGGTGATTTTGATCTCCGCCCTGACATCCGCGCCATCATAGACCGGCATCACGATTTCCGAACGGTTCTTCTGGCGGTCGCCCTCGCCGCGGAAGTCATCCTTGTCCACCTCCCGGCGGGGAATCACCAGATCTGTCAGCGGAATGGCACGGGCGGTGATGATTTCCGCCGCCTGCATGTATTTCTCCAGCAGGAGCGGCGAGGTGGTCAGGACATCGCCGATATTGTCAAAGCCGTAGCCGGTGTCATCGGCGGGGAATTCCTCATCAGCGCGGAAGTCGATCCCCATCAGGTCGCTGATGGTATTGCGGTATTCCACGCGGTTCAGGCGCCGCAGGGTGACCCGGCCAGGATCGGGATTCTGCGGGTCGAGTTGCAGGGCTTCGCGTTTCAGCCAGGTGACCAGCTTCTCCCGGTCAGCCGCGGGGATGCGGTCCTTTTTCGCCGGCGGCATCAGGTCGCTGCGGACATTTTTCAGCACGTGAACCCAGAGATCGGTTTTAGCCATCAGGGCGTCGAATCCGCCGGGGCCATCAAAAACCACGTTTCCTTTGTCTGCGCCGTCGGCATGGCAGTCGAAACAATGCTCCGACAAAATGGGCTGGATCTCCTTTTCGTAAAAGGCCGCGCCGCTGGCGGGTTCTGCCGTAAAACTGTCTGAGGCCAAGCTGCCCGGGCAGAGCATCAGTAAAGGGAGGAACCGGAGCGCGGGATACATGGGGGATGCGGTGGCGTGGTTCAACGAATCAGGCGCCAACTGATACTACGGAGACCGGCGTGGGCTTGTTGCTGAGAAATCCGGCTGGATTGATTAAGCAATTTGCCGGGCGGCGGTGCGAAGGCCTGAGATATTTTCCGCACGATTCCGCTCAGACCGGCAGATCCACCGTGGCGATGGCCATGGCGCACATGCCTTCCTCACGGCCGGGGAAACCCATACGCTCGTTGGTGGTCGCTTTGACGCCCACCTGACTGACGGAGATACCGAGGACGGTCGCGAGGTGTTCCTTCATCTGCGGGACGTGCGGTAGGATTTTGGGGCGCTCTGCGATGAGGGTGGCATCGATATTGTGAATGATGGCGCCTTTTTCGGCCAGGATGGCGGCGATCTGCCGCAGGATTTCCAGGCTGCTGATGCCGCGGATGGATTCATCCCCGGGCGGGAAGAAGTGGCCGATGTCCGGTTCCCCGATGGAGCCCAGCAAGGCATCCGCAATGGCATGGCATAGCACATCGGCATCCGAGTGGCCTTCCAGTCCCACGTGGTGGGGGATCTCCACGCCGCCGAGGATGAGTTTGCGGCCTTCGACAAGGCGGTGGACGTCGTAACCGATACCGGAGCGGATCATGGTAGGGAAGTTTTCAGTTTTCAGTGTTTCGGTTTTCAGTTGGCCAAGGACAGGGTTTTCGGTGCTTCACTGGCAGTTCCCAAAGCACGCCTCTGAAAACGGACAACTGAAGCACTGAAAACTCCTCCCCTAGCCTCCCATTTCTTCTTCCACGTCTGCCAGCGGCAGGAGTCCGTTGCTGCAGCACATGGAGTATTTTTCGGCGGCCTTGTCCTTGACGTAGAGAGGGGCGCGGCCTCCGGCGGTCTCGACGAGGAGGATGCCGGCGGCGACGTCCCAAAGGCTGATGACTTCCTCAATGTAGGCGTCGAGCCGGCCGCAGGCGACGTAGGCCATGCCAAGGGCGGCACTGCCGAGCATGCGGGTTTTGCGGACCTGGGTGAGGAGACGGCTGAAGCGGCGCATTCCGGCGTCGATGGATTCCTTGTTTTTGCTGAAGCCGACCGTGATCATGGCATCGGCGAGGTCGCCACGTTTGCTGACGCGGATCGGCTTGCCGTTGAGGGTGGGGGTAGCGCCTTTTTCGGCCACGAAGAGTTCATCCATCATGGGGTCGTAGATGACGCCGAGAATGATGTCCGGGCCTTTCCGCAGGGCGATGCTGACGCAGAAATGCGGGATGCCGTAGAAGTAGTTTACGGTGCCATCGATGGGGTCCACGATCCAGTGGTATTCGCTGGTCTGGTCGCCGGCGAGCCCTTCCTCGCCGTAGATGGCGTGGTCGGGGAAGGCGGTGAGGAGGATGCCCGTGATGAGTTCCTGGCTCTGGACGTCGAGTTCGAGTTTAAGGTCGTATTGCAGGGTTTCATTGACGCCGAGGTCGGTGCCGTAGTTGGCCTTGATCAGGGCGCCGGCCTGGCGGGCGGCGTCGATGGCGGCGGGGCGGAAGAGGGAAACGGGCTGACTCATGGAGGGCAGGGGACCATGAGTTGACCGCAGACGCCAACGAGAATTTCCGCGAGGCGGGATTTGGAGGCCCGGGGCAGGGGGCGGATTTCGCCGCTGGCAAAGACGAGAGTGATTTCATTGTCGTCGGTGTCGAATCCCGTTTCGGAGCCACTGACGTCATTGGCCACCATCAAATCGCAGCCCTTCCGCCGGAGTTTTTCCTGGGCGTGGGCCAGCACGTGTTCGGTCTCGGCGGCAAAACCGACCAGCACGCCGGTGAATCCCGCGGCGCGCACCGAACCGAGGACATCGGGGGTGCGTTCCAAGGTCAAAGTCAGCGTTTCTGCGCCTTTTTTGATTTTCTGCAAAGCGGCTTGAATGGGCCGGTAATCCGCCACCGCCGCCGCAAAAACCGCGACTTGTGCCGAGGGCAGCGCGGCCATGACGGCGTCATACATTTCCTGCGCCGTGGTCACTTTCACGAGCGATACGCCCTGCGGCGGCGTCAGGGCGGTGGGGCCGGCAATCAGGGTCACGGCATGACCGGCCTGCTGCGCCGCGCTGGCCACGGCAAACCCCATTTTGCCGGACGATCGGTTGGACAGATAGCGCACGGGATCGAGCGGTTCGCGGGTGGGGCCGGCGGTGATCAGGAAATGCATCGGGCGATTCAACCATAGGCGGAGGAGTTCTGCCAGAGCGGACCAACAGATTAAAGCCCGGCTTGCGTGGTGATGGCGCAGCATTAGGATGGACCGTCTTTCCGTCCCCCTATGAAACGCCTGTTCTGGTTGCTCTGCCTGCTCTTATCGTTCGGTTCCGCCCCCGCCCAGGCCCCTGTTTCGCCGGCTCCGGCCCCGCCCGCCGCCGGGATCACCGCTCCGGCCGAAGTGGCCAAGCCGAAACCCAAACCGGTGGCGGTCCTGGATATGGTCAAACAGGGCGGCTACACCATCTGGTTTCTGATGGGTTTGTCGGTTCTGATGGTGGCCCTAACGATTTTCCTGTTCCTCACCATCCGGCGGGGGGCAGTGGTCAGTGATTATTTTATGAAAACGGCGGACGCCCTGATCCGGAAACAGGACTACCTCGGCCTGCTGGCCGTCTGCAACCGCCGCAACGAATCCATCTCCAGCATCACGCAGAAGGCGCTCGATTTCGCCACCAAGAACCCCATGGCCACTTTCGATGAAGTGCGCGAAGTCACCCTCGCCGAAGGGCAGCGCCAGGCCAGCCAACTTTATCAGCGCATCACCTATCTCAGCGATCTCGCCAATGTTGCGCCCATGGTCGGGCTGCTGGGCACGGTGATTGGCCTGATGAGCGAATTCACCCGTATCTCCAAGGCCGACATGCAGCAGGCGCAGATGGAATTCGCCGGGGGCACGGCCGAAGCGCTCATCAATACCGCAGCCGGGCTGGTCATCGCCATCCCGGCCATGATGATCGCGTCGCTCTACCGTGGCAAGGTCAACACCCTGGTCTCCGAGTTGGAGTCGGCCGCCACCCACATCATGGCCCTGCTGAGCGCGCAATATAAACGCGTCACCGCTTCCCGCGCTGCCGCCGCCCAGACAGCCCAGGCCGCCCGCCGCGTCTGAGTTTCCCTTCCCGAGCAGCCATGAATTTCCGCGCTCCCCGCCACACCGAAGCCCACGGGATGAACCTCGTGCCGCTGATCGATGTGCTGCTCATTCTCCTGATCTTCTTCATCGTCACCTTCAGCATGGCGCAGCGGGAGAACGATCTGAACATCTCCGTGCCTGCGGCCGATTCCGGGGCGCCCAAGGACCGGCAAGTGGGAGAAATCGTGGTCAATATTGCCCGCGATGGCTCGTTCAAAGTCAATACCCAAGTGCTGACGGATGAGCAGCTCGGCCAGCGCTTCAAAGATATCTTCGCCCTCAATCCCAAGCAGGCCATCATCATCCGGGCGGATGAAGAGACGGTTTACAAAAACATGTTCCGCGCTCTTGATCTTTGTTATCAGGCGGGGCTCTACCACGTTTCCTTCGCCTCCCGTTCCCCCGCGCCGCTGCCGCAGCCGTAACCCTATCCTCCAGAACCGGCCGCCACCGCGCCGCCCCGCGGTGCAACGATTGCCCGTAACCACCGGCCGCGATTGATTTCCTCCTTTCCTTCCCTGTTCCGAGCCATGAAATTCCCTGTTCCCTCCCGCCGTTGGAACCCTGCCCTCATGGTGGGATCAACCTTGATGGCTGCGCTGCTACCGGTGATGGGCCAGGTGCCGGCGCCGCGTCCCGAGATTGTCGAGGATGATCCTGCGCCAGCGCGTGGTCCCCAGAGTCCTCCGCCGGACCGCACCGCCCCCCGTCCGGAAATTGTGCCGGAAGAAGCCCCTCCCAAGGCCCGTCCCGCGGCGCCGCGGGCCAAAACCCCGGAGGATGATTTGTTCGACTATAGCGAACTCCTCTTTGGCAAAGGCGACAACGCTCTCGCAATCCGGCAGTATGAGGAATACCTCAAAGCCTTCCCTAATGGCAAATACCGCGAGGAAGCCCGCTTCAAAATCGGTGAGGCCCATTACCGCAACCAGTCGTGGGATCTGGCGTTGATGGAGTTCGACAGTTATCTGAACGATTTCCCCGCCGGCCGGAACCGGGTCATTGTATTATACCATGCGGGCGAATCCCACCGCACCCTCGCGGGCAAACTTCTGATCGCTGAGGAAAAAGCGGCCCGCATGGCGATCGCCGAGAACGCCTACCGGGCCACGCTCCAGACGACCAAAACCGGCCCCTACGCCGCTTATGCGGCCTTCCGCCTTGCCAGTTTTGCTTACAATGCCGCGGCTACCACCCCGGACCGCTACAAGGATGCCATCCGGTGGTTTACCCTCGCCGCCGCCCAGGCTCCCAAAGAACAGGCGGCGATCCGGCACGCCTCCCTTTTCTTCAAGGGGCGCAGCTGCAAATTCACCGGCGCCCTGAAGGACGCTGCGGGCGCTTTTGAGGAAGTCATCCGCATCAAGGCGGGTAACGATTATTACGAAAAGGCCCTCATGGAATTGGCCACTCTTGATATGGAGGCGGGCCGGGCCGATGCCGCCATGAAGAAATTCGAGATGTTGGCCAAGGAAAGCGTCACTGCCGAGACCCGCGCCGAGTCCATGGTCAATGCCGGGATGATCCATGCCGATGCCGGCCGCACGGCCGAAGCCATCCAGCACTTCGAAGACGCGGCTAAAATGAATGGGGCTCCGCTGGCCCAGGCCCGCGCCCGCTTTGGCCTCGTCTTTGCCTACTTCAAGCAGAAAGCCTACGACAAGGTCATCAGTGCGTGGCGCGGCATGACGGACTATGCCTCGCTGGATCCCAATAACCGCGCCCGCCTGCTCATCATTGTGGGCACCTCCTATGCCGCTGCCGACCAGCACCTCCGGGCCGCCGAGGTTTTTGGCATTCTGGAAGAAAACATGCCCGAGCGCGACGAAGCCCACGAAGGAGGATACAAGCGCCTCGTCAGTCTTTTCAAAATGAACGATCCCGGATTGCCCGAGGCGGTCACGGCCTATGTGGAACGCTGGCGGGAGCGCAAACCGGAAAGTGATTTCCTCGACAAAGCCTGGCTGGTCCGCGCCGCCTATTATTATAACCGCGAGGTCTGGGAACAGTCGGCCGAAGCCTACCAGCGGGTGCGGGAAAAGAAACTCGAACCGGAAAAGATCGCGACCTATCTCTATCAGCGGGGCAGCGCCGAAACCGCCAGCGGAGACAAGGAGGCTGCGGCTACCCTGACGCAGTTTGTCGAAAAATATCCAGCCGACGAACGGATTCCCATGGCCATCCTGCAGCGGGGCAAAGCCAATCTGAAGACCAAGGACTACCCGGGAGCCATTGCCGACTTTGAGAACGTGCGGGACAAATACCCGAAATCCGATGCTGCCGAAAGCGCCGCTTATCATGCCGGCAAGGTCAAGGGCATGAAGCAGGATTACCCGGGCATGGTGGCCGATTTCCAGCGCCTCCTGAAGGACTTTCCCACCACCAAAGTCGCCCCCGAGGCATGGTATTGGATCGGCACCGGTTTGTTCCAACAGCAGAAATGGCAGGAGTGTGTGGAACCGCTCCGCACCGCCCGTGACAAGGATCTCAAGAGCTATTACACGGATGCCACCCTCATGATCATCGGGGCCCTCACCGCCCAGAAGGATCTCGACCCTCTCATGGCCGAGGTCGATGGTTATCTGAAGGGAACCCAGGAAAAGAAAATCTCCCCTGACATTCTGCGCTGGCTTGGACGCACTGTGTTTGCCCAGCGGCAGGATTACCGGGCCGCCTCCCGCTACCTTTCCCCGGTCGTCACCTACGACGACCCGCGCAGTACCGCCCCGGAAATCTGGAGCACCCTCGGGGAAAGCCAGGTCGGGAATGGCAGCCATGAGTCCGGCATTGTCGCCCTCGACCATCATCTGGCGGCCGAACCTCCGGCCATGGAAAAGGTCAAATCCCTCCTCCTCAAAGGCCGCGCCTACTTCGCGCTCGGCAAGCTCACCGAAGCCACCCAGAGCGCGGAAGCCGGGCTCGATCTCGACAAGGAAACCCTCCTCTCCGCCCAGCTGCGTCTGCTGCTCGGTGACATCGCCATGGCATCCAACCGCCCCAACGAAGCGATCAGCAGCTATGGCACGGTCATGCAGAACTGGGAAGATCCCACCTACACGCCTTTGGCCATGACCAAGCTCATCGGCGCTTTTGAAAAATCCGGCGACCCCGCCAATGCGGCTAAAGCCGGAAAAGTGCGGGACGAGCTCAAAAAGCGGTTCCCCCGTTACCAGACCCCTGTCAAAACGCCTTGAGCCCCCGGTTTCCCCGCCCCGCGGCAAGGGAAACCTCGCGGCCACCGGATCTGTCAGGGATTTTCTGGGGGGCAGTGGCATGGCCGCAGGCGTTTTGACGGTGTTAGTGCGGCCCCCCAGTGGCAGCCTGGTCATCATGGAGAACGCCGGCCCGTCCAGCCGGCGTGACATGGATATTGAAGATTGATGAAGACCGACGGACGAGACCCTGAACTTCAGGAGGTTGGCGCGGTGGTGAAGGAAATCCCCGGGTGAAACCGTAAACGAATCCACCAGCCATACTGCCGCCCACCTGCCCCGTGAAAATGTTGGGTCGCGCACAAGGGGTGCGCCTGATTTGATAGTGATCTAAAATTCCATGTTCCGTTTCGATTTCCGTCCCCCCGCCATCCTCGCCGCTTGTCTCGGCTTGGTCGGTATCGTCCGCGCCGCCGGGCCGTTTGAAGGCTTCCTGGAGACACACTGTATCCGCTGTCATGGTCCCAAAGAGGAGAAGGGTGACTTGCGGATCGACCTGCTCCCGCGCGATTTCAAGTTGGGCGCGGACGCTCATCGTTGGGCGGACATCATCGACCAGATCAATTCCGGCGAGATGCCGCCGAAGAAGGAGAAGCAGCCGACGCAGGACGAAATTGCGGCGTTTGTCACGAGTCTCGACGCGCTGCTCAAGGAGGGCCGCGCGGCGCGGATGGCGGCGAGGCCGGCGGTGGCACATTACCGCCTGAGCCGGAAAGAATATCAAAACACGGTCTATGACCTGCTGGGCGTGCGCTACGATCCGGCCAAGCCCGGGGAGTTGAACGAAGACACCCTCTGGCATGGTTTTGAACACATCGGATCGGAGCTGACGCTTTCGCCATCGCACGTTGATCGTTACTACCGCGCGGCGGAGCTCGTGCTCGACCGGGCCTTTCCCGCGGCCACGTCCGTTGAAGCCCGCAAAGTCCTCAAGACCGCGGCTGATTTGCGCTACGACGGCGGGAAGTCGCAGCAGGAAACGCTGGACCGGTTCGGCATCAAGCGGCCGCTGCGTTACCTCCTCTTCCCCGGGAACGTCCAAAACGCACTCTCACCCGGGTGGCTTGGTCAAACCGGACCGCAACAGAGCGGGCTGTATCGCGTGCGTTTCCAAGCCAGCGGCATCCGCCCGCCTGATGGCCAGCCGGCCCATCTTAGCATCGGCGTGGAGACGGGTGAGGAGACGGTTGCGGGTCTGATCGACTTTGACATCACGGCCCCGGAGGACAAACCGCAGGTTTATGAGCATGAAGTTTTTTTGGAGATGCCGGTGTCGCTGTCCTTCTGCGTGGTGGCCACCGATGTGGTGGACCGGAGGGGCGGTGCGGCCTTCCGTAATGCGCTAACCAGCCGGGGTGGTTATATTTTCACGCATAGCAGCGAGACCCTGCTCCTGAATCCGAACGCCCCGCAGATGTTTGACGGCAAGGGGAACGGCCTCTTCTCGACGGTACTGCTCGATTGGATCGAATGGGAAGGGCCGCTGGAGACGGATGTGGAAAAGTCCCGGCGCACGGGACTGGTGCCCGCCGATGATGCGACGCCGGAGGTGGTCGCGGAGCACCTGCAACGCTTTGCCGGACGCGCCTGGCGGCGGCCGGTCACCAAGGAGGAACTGGAGGATTATCTGAAATCCTACCGCGTCGAACGCGAGGCGGGCGAACAGACGGCCGACGCTTACCGGGTAGCGATGCAGGGCGTGCTGACCTCCCGGAATTTTCTTTACCTCGTCGAGGGTGAGCCCGTGGCCCGCGAGCGTCTCACCGTCTGGGAACTCGCGTCGCGGCTTTCCTATTTTCTGTGGAGTTCGATGCCGGATGATGCCCTTTTTGCCGCGGCCAAAACCGGCACGCTGAACGGCGAGGGATTGAAAAAAGAGGTGGAACGGATGCTGGCCGACAGCCGCATGAATCGCTTCATCGACGACTTCTCCCGTCAGTGGCTGCAACTGCACCGCGTGGGCATGTTCCCACCGGACAAGAAGCTCTACCCTGGCTACGACCGGTGGCTTGAGATGAGCCTGCGGGCCGAGCCGGTGGAGTTTTTCCGCGAGATGCTCGTCAAGAACCTGCCCATGGATGGCTTCCTTGATTCCGACTGGACCATGGCCAATTCCCGGCTTTGCGATTTCTATGGACTACCGGAGCCGGTGACGAGCGGCTTCCAGCGGGTCCCGCTCCAGCCTGGGGATCATCGCGGCGGTCTGCTCACCATGGGCGCGTCGCTCGGCTTGACCTCGGACGGAACGCGCCAACGCCCGGTGCACCGCGGCGTGTGGCTCAGCGAAGTGATTCTGGGCAAAACGCCGCCGCCGCCGCCGGCCAACGTGCCCGCCATCGAACCCAATCCCCCCACCAGTGCCAAGGCCAGCCTTCGTGATAAATTGGAAGCGCACCGCAGCGACGCAAACTGCGCTGCCTGCCACGCGAGAATCGACCCCCTCGGCCTCGCCTGGGAAAACTACGATGCCATCGGGCAGTGGCGCACCCACGAGAATGTCGCCGCGGGAACCGGGGAAAACCCTTTGGTCAATCCTGCCGGGCTGATGCCCGACGGTCGTGCCTTCAAGGATGCCAACGAATTCAAACGCCTGCTGATCGAGGACCGCGACAAGTTCGTGCAAGCCTTCATCGAACACCTCTGCACCTACGGTCTCCGCCGCGTGCTTACCGTTGATGACCAGGACGACCTCAAGGCCATCGAGGCCGAAGCGAAGCAAAACAAATATGGGGTCAGGGACATCGTCCAAGCCGTGGCCCTTTCCAACCTCATGCGGAAACGATAGCGAAAATGTTCTTAATTCTTGGTTCTTGGTTCTTCGATGCGACACCGATAACCGAGAGCCGAACCAAGAACCAAGAACCATGAACCAAGAACCATGAACTATCTATCACAATCCTGGCTGGTCGACCGCCGTCATGCCCTCAAAGCGTTGGGCACTTTCATCGCCCTGCCCATGCTGGAATGCATGATCCCGCTCCGGGCGGGAGCGGAGGGGACCGCCACCGCCGGACCGCGGCGCAGCGCTTTCATCTATCTGGCGAACGGTGTGCATTCGCTGAACTATCAGATCACCACGACGGGGAAGGACTACCAGTTCTCCCGGTCGCTCATGCCGCTGGAGAAGCACCGCGGCGTCATCACGCCAATCAGTGGTCTGCATCATCCGGGAAGCCTCAGCCATCACCACAACTGCATCAATATCTGGCTGACCGGCGGAAAGCTAGGCCCCTCGGATAAGAACACGATTTCCGTGGACCAGAAGATGGCGGAAATCACTGCACAGCACACCCGCTTCCCGTCTCTGGAAGTCGCCATCACCCAGGATTCCCTCGCCTGGACCGCAGACGGGGTCCGGTTGCCGGCGATGCGCCGTTGCAGCGAGATTTTCGCGTCCATGTTTGCCGGACCGAAAGGCGGCATCTCCGCCCAGCGGCGGGCCTTGCGCCGGAAAGGCAGCGTGCTCGATGACAACCTAGCCGAAGTGCGCCGGCTCGAGAAACAAATGGGATCCGAGGATAAAGGACGCATGGAACAATACCTCACCTCCGTCCGCGAGGCGGAGATCCGCACCCGGCGGGCCGATGCGTGGCTCGATACCCCGCTGCCCGCCGTCTCCGAAGCCGATCGCAAACGCGTCGACCGCGACATCGCCGACACCATGGCGGGGGATTATTTCCGCACCGTCTATGACCTCATGGTCCTCGCATTTCAGACGGACCTGACGCGGGTGGCCACCTTCAGCCTGGGCGGCGAGGGCCAGGCCATTGCCATTCCGGAAATTGGCATCACGGAATCGCGCCATCAGCTCAGCCACCACGGCGGGGATATCGGCTACATGGAAAAGCTCACCAACTACGACAAATTCGCCATTGAGCAGTTCAGCTATTTCCTGACCCGGCTCTCGGAAACCAGTGACCTCGGTGGCAAAACGCTCCTGGGCTCGACGATGGCGCTCTTCGGCAGCGGCATGTCCTACGGCCACAGTCATGGCAACGCCAACCTTCCGCTGGTGCTTGCCGGCGGCTCGGAGCTCGGTCTCAAGCACGGCCAGCATCTGGACTTCAACCGGGAGGCCAAAGATTTCCAGGGTTACGCGCTCGGCGCGGACGGAGCACTCACCTCCGAGCATTACCAACTCTGCAGTCGCCCCGCGAACCCGGACGCCTACATGAGCAACCTGCTGCTCCTCATGGCCCAGCGCATGGGCGTGGAGACCGACAAGTTTGGCGACAGCAACAAAGTGATCGCATTATGAACAACTTCTTCCTCATGCTGGGGGCTTCCTTTCTGGCTCTAAGTTTATACGCCACCGCTGCCCCTGCTGCTGATGAGCCGTTCAGGCCCGGGGCGGGGAAGTTTCCCCCTCTCGAAAAGGCGCTCTCCTATCGGGGCGAGCTGGTGTTTGTGGATCATCCCAACCGCCGCGGCAGTATCCGCGTGCAAGCCTCGGGTATGTTTTTCCGGAATGACCCGCACCCCTTCGCGATGTTGCCCTACGGCCTCGTGCGGTATCACGGCGCACCGGCGGATCTGCGGGACATCCCGCTCGGCACCGTGCTGCACGTCCGGGCCTTCCTCCCGCCGGACCCGAAGATCTCCGCCGTGCCGGTGCTGCCGGTCAACAACAAGGAGAAAGATGCGGACCACAATCGGGGTGCCGGGATTGCCCCCGCCGAGAACCACGTCCTCCTCCTCGAAGACGAACCCAGTCACTGCCAGCGCGAAGGACTGGTCTGGAAGCTCAAAGAAGTCGACCTCAAGAACAACGAGGGGATGATCGTCGCCAGTTGCGAACCGAAGGCCGGCGGAGACGGCAAGGCCACCGAGGAAAAGCTGACCTTCGATGCCGCCACCTGCATTTGGCGCGGTCGGGAACGTCTCGGGATCGCCGACTTGATCGCCGAGGGGGCCTGGCCCGCCGACGGCAAGAAATCGCTCGACGGCCAGGCCGTCCTGCTGGGGATCACCTGGAGGCCGACGCCCGACGGGGTCTTCACGCGCTTCCACATCTCTGACATCTGGCTTGATGAAATGGCCACGCAACGCGCCGCGCAACTTCAAACCGAGCTTCACAAGACCTTTATCCGCAGCCGTTGGATGCCCGCCTGGGTGGATGCCGTCGAGTATGGCAAGTTCGGCCGCGCCACCGTCACCGCGACCTTGTTCGGCGGCATGGACGCCGCCCTCTACGCCGATTTCCAGAAAAACGGCCAGGTGCTGGTGAATGCCTCCGAGAATACTTTGAAGCATGCCGGCGGCCAATACGGCCCCGCGCACATGGCCTCCAAAGGACCCATCGTCGACGTTATAAAAGCGTCGGGAGATGCCGTTCTGGGCAGCAGCGGCATCCAGATCCGATTTGAGACTGACCTCGTCATTGAAGGCATCCGCCCCACGAGAGTCGTCCGCGTCCGCCCTGAAGGCTGGCCTGCGGTGCAAGTGCCCCGGGAGGAATACCTGGGCGATGGCGCCAACGCCGAAGACCGCTTCCCGACCCCGGCCATCTTTCCCAAATACTGAGGGTGACTTCCTCCGGTCCTTGCATAAGCGGCAGCCTCCGGGCAGCGCGTAGTTTCCCAGGGATCAGTGAGTCCTTTTGAATAATCTGCTCGATTTTAAGGAAGGACCAATACCTTGGGGCTTGTCGACATGGGCCGGAATTTGGGGTCCACTTCATTTGGCCCGGGCCGGTAAAAGGTGCCTTCATCCGGAGTGGAACAAGACCTTGCATGCCCTTACTTTTGGGAAACCCTATCCGGCTCTGCAAACTCCCTTCCGCTGCATGAAATTCCCCCCAGCCCGACGCCTTCCTGCTTTCCTGGTTTCCCTTCTGGTGGCCTGCCTTGGGACGCTCCCATCTTTTGGCGGGGAGCCGAAGCACGCGGACTGGCCGGCGTATCTCGGCGGGAAGACGCGCAGTCTTTTTTCGCCACTGACGCAGATCACCCGGGAGAATGTGGGGAAGCTGGAGCCGGCGTGGACGTTTGATACCGGCGGGACGGGGGAATATCAGGCGAACAATCTGATCGTGGGCGGGGTCCTTTATACGCCGACGCCATCCCGGCAGGTGATTGCGTTGGATGCAGCAACGGGACGGGAGTTGTGGCGCTGGGACCCGGCGACGGAGCGGTCTGGCAAAGGCAGCGGACGGCAGCGTGGCCTGGTGTTTTGGCAAAATGAGCAGGGTGGGGAGCGGCGCTTGTTCACCGGGGTGGGCGGCTTTCTTTTCGCCTTGGACGCCACGACCGGGCAGGTCATCCGGAGCTTCGGAAAGGAGGGATCGGTGGATTTAGCCTCGGGACTGAACACGCCGGGGGTAACCTGGCAGGATTCGCTGATCCTCGGCGGCGTGGGCGGCAAGGGGGCGGTGCGTGCCCTGGATGTCAGGACGGGGGAGCCACGGTGGATTTTCAACCTCATCCCGCAGCCCGGCGAGGTGGGTCATGACACCTGGCCGAAGGATGCATGGAAGACGGCGACCGGGCTGATGCCATGGTGCGGGCAGTCCCTGGATGAAACGCGCGGGATTGTCTACGTGGCGACGAAGACGGCAGAGCCGGATTTTTATGGCGGGGCACGTCACGGCATGAATCTGTTTGCCAACTGCCTCGTGGCGCTCAATGCCAAAACCGGCGCGCGGCTCTGGCATTTCCAACTCGTGCATCACGACCTCCTCGACAAGGATCTGCCCTGTCCGCCAGTGCTGCTGACGGTGACGCACGGAGGAAAAAAGATCGATGCCGTGGCCCAAGGCACCAAGCACGGGCGGCTCTTTGTCTTCGACCGGGTGACCGGCGAGCCCCTGTGGGCGGTTGAGGAAAAGCCCGTGCCGGCCTCCACCCTGCGCGGCGAGGAGGCATGGCCCACCCAGCCCATGCCGGTGAAACCCCCGCCGCTGATGCGTCAGCAATACACCGAGGCCGACGCGTCCGACCTCTCCCCGGAAACGCATCAGATGACGCTCGACCGCATCAAAGCCTCACCGAATTTCGGTCCGTTCCCGGCGCCGTCTTTGAGCGAGACGGTGATGTTCCCAGGATTCGACGGCGGCATGGAATGGGGAGGCGGCGCGGCGGATCCGGAAGGTGTTTATTATGTGAATGTGAATGAGATCCCGTGGCTCCTGCAAATGGTGGAGACCCGCCGCGCTGACGGCACGCCGCTGGTGCCGGGAGAGAAGGATTTCATGATCTATTGCGCCGCCTGCCACGGCTTGGACCGGGCCGGTAATGTGGCGGCGGGATTTCCCTCCCTGATTGATGTGGCCAAACGGAAGACGCGGGCGGAGATCGAGCAGATCACCCGTCAGGGTGGGGGCCGCATGCCGAATTACGCGGCCATGCCGGAAGCCCAACGCACCGCCATTTTAAACTATGTCCTGAACGAACCGGCTTCTGCCTCCCGCAAGGATGAGGGCGTTCCCTCCACCCCTGCCGCGGAGAACTCCGCCCCGCCGGACTATGCCTTCGGGGGCTTCCGCCGCTGGCTCGACAAGGATGGTTATCCGGCGATCAAGCCGCCATGGGGTACCCTGAATGCGGTGGATCTCAACACCGGCGAAATCAAATGGAAGGTCCCGCTCGGCGAATACCCCGAACTCACCGCCCGCGGCATCCCGCCCACCGGCACCGAAAACTACGGCGGCCCCGTGGTCACCGCCGGGGGCCTGATCTTCATCGGGGCCACCGCCGACGAAACCTTCCGCGCGTTCGACAAAGATACCGGCAAAGTCCTGTGGAAAACCCAACTGCCCTTCAGCGGCAACGCCACCCCCAGCACCTACATGGTCAACGGCCGGCAATACGTGGTGATCTCCGCCGGCGGCGGAAAGTCCGGCCGCCCCGCTGGCGGGAGGTTGGTGGCCTTCGCGCTGCCGAAATGAGTGAGGAGAAAGAATTCTGCGGATTGCCTCTCCTCGCCGCCATCCGGATTCTTGGAAGAAAGGACGTTTCCTGGCAGTGATCCATTCTGCAATTCCGGTATCTTCCGCCCTCTTTGGCGGCGGTGCTGAACTTTTGGGTGAGGATCGGAAGTGCGCTTGGAGTGGTAAGTTGCGCGTTGCCGCGACGGTCAGCGGAACACCCCCCCCGCAGAGAGCGACTACCCTTTCGACGCCGTGGCGATGGCCTCGAATTCCGCGAGTTTGGGTTCGAGGGACAAAATGCCGGAGGCCCAGAACGCGGGATCGGTGAGGTCGGCGCCCAAGGTTTCGCGGGCGACGGTTTCGCAACCGGCGGAGCCGCTGAGGCGGAGGAAGGCTTCGTAACCGGGGAGGAAGGCCGAGCCTTCGGTTTGGAACCGGGCGAAGAGGGCGCGGCTGAGCAGGTAGCCGAATACGTAGGGGAAATTGTAGAACGATACGCCGGAGATGAAGAAATGCATCTTTGAGGCCCAGAACATGGGGTCCAGTCCACCCGGTTCGAGGGTGTTTCCATAACACTTGTGTTGCGCCTGCTCCATCAGAGCGCGCAGGCGGGAGCCGGGCACTTCGCCGCTGCTGCGTTCGGTGTAAAAGGAACGCTCGAACTCGAAGCGCATGGGAATGTTGATGAGATAGGAATGCGCGCGGTTCATCTCCTGATCGAGCAGCCAGGCTGGCAGGCCCGGGGTGCCGGTTCCTTCAGTGAGGAGGCCTTCAAGCAGGATCATCTCGCCGAAGTTGGAAGCCGTTTCCGCAAGGGTCATCGGATAGGAGGAGCGGAACAGCCGCGCCCCCTTGAGCGCCCGGGCGTGCCAGGCGTGTCCGACTTCGTGGGCCAGGGTGATCACGTCCTGCACTGTGCCGTGATAGTTCATATAGACCCGCTCCTCTCCGCGGAGCAGCGAGCCGGTGCAGAACGCACCCGGCCGCTTGCCCGCGCGGGGTTGGGCTTCGATCCAGCCGCGGTCGAGCATTTCGCGGAAATAGGCGCCAAGGGCGGGATAAGCCGCAGTGAAGGCGCGGTCGACCATGACACAGGCATGGGTCCAAGAAATTTGTGCCTCCCCCGGCGGGGCAATCTGCGGCGCTTCCAGATCAAAGAAGTGCAGGGCTGCCGTCCCTTGGAGCCTGGCCGCAGCCCGCAGCGCGCGGCGCGGGATTTCAATGTGGGTGTGGATCGCCTCCATCATGGCGTCGAGCGAGGCCGCGCTCATGGCGGAGTCGAAGAGCGGGGCTTCCAGAAACCCTGGCTGTCCCCGTCGCCGGTAAAGCGTCAGCCGTGTGCCCGCGATGCCATTGAGTCCGGCCGCGAAGGTGTCCGCATGATCCAGCCAAGGTTGCTGGCCCGCATGAAAAGCGGCGGACCGGACGGCGCGTTCCGGTGAGGCCATCAGGGCCCGCCGCCGGGCCATCGGCACGGTTTCCTCATGCCCGTCCGGGAAGATCATGGGAAACGAGAGTTTGCCGGTCAGGGTGTCATAAAGCCGCCCCCAGGCGTGGAGTCCGTCCACGTTCAGATCTGCGGCGAGGCCTTCCTGCTCGAGGGTCATCTGGTGCCCGCCTGCTTCCCGCAGGCGGCCGATCCGATAGGCCGCGTCCGCCAACGCGGGATCGGCGGCAAGGGCGGCGAATTCCGCGGCGTTGAGCGCGGCGAGACGCGAGCGCAGACTGGCTTCGATTTTCGACAAATCTGCCTCGCGGCCGGAAAGCCAGGCTTCATCGGCCTTGACGGATTCGTTGCCCGCATCACCGGCGGACAGGCAGCCGAGATAAGCGGAAAGATGCCCCATTTTCATCGACAACTCTTCATACGCCGCCAGCGCTGCGGCCGGGCCGGCGCCGGCGGATGTTTCACCCTGAGCTGCCAAGCTGCTGGTGAGTTGGTCTTTGAAAGCCAGATAATCCGGCGCGCCGAAAGCGGTGAACCAGGACTCAAGTGACCAGCGGTCGGACGGGGCAGTGGCGGTGGATTCCATGCGCCTGCCTAAGTCTTTCGCGATGGACCGGCAATGGCGGATCGGAAAGCCAGGCCGCTGCGGCCTTATGGTAGGCTTTCCTGACTTCCACCCCTTTGGGCACCGCATGCCGGCGGTATCATTTCCGCTTCGATTGATGGCGGCCTGCCGATGGCGGTGCCCCCCGGCCACTTGGGAAAACGTTCCATCTGCCGGCTACTCCAGAATGCCGGCTAGCCCGGGTAATTCCAATTTCACCGAGAAAACGCCGTCGTGTTCCCATGATGTGAAAGTCGTCCGCGGCAGAACTGGCACAATCGCCCGGACCAGCCGCAGCCCTATTCCGTTGCCGAGGCGGGCCGTGTCTGCCGCCGCGACGTAATTTGAAATCTCCACGATGACGGGACCCTCCCCGTCCGTCGGGCGGGCCTCCAAGCTGACCCTTTTCTGTCCATGGCGGAGGGAATTCCCGAGCAAGTTATGCAGAATTTGGCGCAGCAAGGCTTGATCGGAAAGCACCTGGATGCCTGGGTCTACCTGCCAATTCAATACCAAGTCCCCTTCGTCCGCGAGGATGGCATATCCCCCGTGGAGGTCGTCCAGCAGTGCCGTGAAATTGACGACCTGAATGTTTTGTTCCAAATGGTCGACCTCCGCTTTGGCCATCAGCAGGGTATGCTCCACATATTGGGAGAGCCGATGGAGTTTTTCCTGCAATTCTTCCGAAA
>CAIZWU010000090.1 GCA_903936775.1 uncultured bacterium
CGGCTGCTTCAGCACCCCGGCGCGCAGGGGACGATCGGCCGGCAAAACCGCCCCGGGCTCCTCCACATCCAGCCGGGACCACGCCGCAGGGTCTTCCCCCAACACATCGGCCGCCGCCACCCGTTGCCTGGCATTGCCCAGCGAGGCTCCGCCGTCATTCAAAGTCCGGTGCAGCAGGGCAAATAACACCACCCCATCCCGGGCCAGAGTGGACGCCCCGGCTCCGGGCAGAGTTGTCAGGAAATACACGCCACCGCCCCCATCGCGGGCCGCCTGGACGAGCAGGGGAGCCTGGCTCTCACGCTCGCCGAGCCGGGCCAGCGGGATGGATTCGCCCTCCAGACCACACCAACGCTGAACTTCGGTTTCTCCCACCGGCAAAGCCGATCCTGCACGGGTGCCGGCGAGGAGTCCGGCATCGCTGCGCCACCAGGCCACGAGGTTAGGCGCGCCACCGGCGGCGGTTTTCCAAGTGGTCCAACGCAGGCCGGAAAAGGTGCCCTCCCCTGGCGATTCGGGAGGAAGGAAAAGCAAACTGCGCCCGGCCCGGGCATGGGCCTCGAGTTGCTGGATCATCACCGGATCCTTGTCAGGCAAGGCCGCCTGCCAGACGATCAACCCCGTCTCGTCCCAGACAATTTCCGCGGCGCGCGGGGGAGGAAGGACGATGGCTTCATACTTCCGCGAAGCATCCGCCGGCGCCGTCAGGGCCGCCTGCAGGGGGCCTGACACCTCCGGGGTATCACTGACAATGACCGATTTCAGCGGCGGCGGGTCATCAAACACAAAATACGAAACATTGTCCGCCGGAGTGGTATCGGCCGGCAATTCCACCCGTCCCCATCCCCGGCCGGTGGTTTTATCGATAGGAATGGCCAATCCCTGGAGCAGCACCTGACTGCCTTTCAGTTCGGCATTGATGGTGCTGCTGACGCCATTCACCACCACCCGCAGCGGCACGGCAACCGGTTCGGAGACGGGCTCCCCGCGCGTCAGCCGGATGTCGAGTAACAACTCGGTCTTCTCCGCGGTGCCACGGCGCGCCACCGGCCCGGCCTCGACCGCCAGATCCGTGGTGGGGGTTTCCGGATAGGCCAGCACCTGGAAACGCACCGCCGGCAACGTGGCAAAAGCGCCGCGCAACGCACTCCAGCGTCCGCCGGCTGCATCCCAGTCCGACTGCCGGAGGTCGCTCACCAGCCAAACATCGGTGCGGCCGGTTTGGTTGGTGGTGATATAATCCAAGGCCCCCTGGAGCAACGCCGGCACATCGGCCGCGGTGTCGGTGGGGCCGGTCTGCGGCAGATCAATCAACGCCGCGGCTTTTTCGAGAGCCACCGGCTGCAGGGTGGCACTGTCGATCAGAACCAACTTGGACCGGGTGCCATACGCGTCCTGGATGGCCGCGGTCAGATTCCGCAATCCGGCGAGACGCTTGCTGGTGCCGGTGGTGAGGAGCTGCTGCTCCATCGAGGCACTGCGGTCGAGGAGGATGATCACCGAATCCGGAGCCCCGCCGGTCAGGCCCAGCAGACCGCCCGCCAGCGGCCGCCCGATCATGAAAATCAGCGCGGCCACGGCGAGGACCCGGAAGGCGAGAATCAGATATTGTTTGAGCTTCGACAGCCCCTTGTTCATCCGCTGGGCGGCCTGGAGAAACATCATGGCCGCCCACTTCACCTGACGCCGCCGCATCAGGTGAATCAGATGGATCACCACCGGCACGAGGGCCAGCGGCAGTCCGATCAGGAGAATGGGCGCGAGGAAACTCATGGGACAGGGTCAGCGGCGGCCTTTGGATTGAAGGCGGGCAAGGAGAAAACGGGCCAGCACGTCCTCAAAGGGTTCCTTCATCATCACCCGTTGATAGTCCACCCCGGTGGTGCGCACGGCTTCATCCATTTCAGTGAGGTATTTTTTCACCACTTCCTGATAGCGGCGGGCGATCAAGGGAGGATCAGCCAGCAGCGTTTCCCCGCCTTCCATGTCCACAAACCGCGCCGGACGGTCGAAGGTGAAATCAAGTTCCACCGCATCCAGCACCTGGAACAAGGCGACATCATGACGGCGGAACCGCAGGTGCTGCAGGGCCTGTTTGAGCTTGACCGGCTCGATGAAAAAATCCGACACCACCACCACCAGGGCCCGCTGGGAAATTTGATCGGCCGCCTGGTGCATCGCTTCCAGGATAGTGGTTTCGCCTTTGGCCTCCAGCCCGGCCAATTGATCCAGCACCAGTTTCAGATGCACCGCCCCGCGTTTGGCCGGGAGCTTCTGCCGGTGGTCCTTCCCTACCCCCCACAATCCCACGGCATCGCCCTGGTGCGCGGCCAGCCAACCGAGCGTTCCACCGAGTTTACGGCAATAATCCAGCCGCGTCGCCCCGTCCGGGCCGTAGCCCATGGAGCCGCTGGCATCCACGATCAACGCCAGCCGCAGGTTGGTGTCAGCTTCAAATTCCTTGATATAAAACCGGTCGGTCCGGCCCCAGGTGCGCCAGTCAAGCCGGCGGGTGTCGTCCCCCGGCACATATTTCCGGTATTGGGCAAACTCGACCGACGAACCCCGCACCGGACTGCGGTGCCGGCCGGAAACGCTGCCGGTCATGGCCTGCCTGGCATTCAAGGGCAGCGCCAGCAGACGGGAGATCACCGCGCTATCAAGAAATGAGGCAGGACTGGGGGTCATGGGCTCGCGGGATCGGGATTCCGGCAAAAACGTCAGGATCAGCCTTCCTTCCGCAACTCCTCCACAAGGCGTTTGGTCACCGCAATACTGTCGATCCCATCCGACTGGGCGGTGAAGGTGGTCATCAAGCGGTGCCGCAGCACCGGCTGCGCGACCGCCACCACGTCCTCCATCCGCACCATATAACTGCCCATCAGCGCGGCGCGGGCTTTGGCTCCCAGCACCAGGTATTGCACCGCCCGCGGGCCGGCCCCCCAGCCCACCAGAGGCTTCAACCAATCCGGGGCATCCGGTCCGGCCGGCCGGGTGCGGCGCACCAGATCCACCGCAAAGGAATAGATGTGGTCCGGGACCGGCACCCGCCTCACCAATTCCTGATAGGCGATGACGCGGGCGCCATCCAGCACATGTTCGAGGATCGGTTGGCTGGCTCCAGTGGTGGACCGGGCAATCACGATTTCCTCCTCCCGGCTCGGATAGTCCACCCCGATCATGAACATGAACCGGTCCAGCTGCGCTTCCGGCAAGGGATAGGTGCCTTCCTGTTCAATCGGGTTCTGGGTCGCCAGCACAAAAAATGGCGCCTCGAGTTTGTAGGTGCGGCCCGCCACGGTGACCCGGTGTTCCTGCATGGCCTCCAGCATCGCCGCCTGGGTCTTGGCCGGAGCGCGGTTGATCTCGTCGGCGAGCACGATGTTGGCAAAGACCGGCCCCTTGGCGAATTCGAATTGGCGTTTCCCCCCCGGCAACTCCTGCAGGATGTCCGTGCCGGTGATATCCATGGGCATCAAATCCGGGGTGAACTGGATGCGGCTGAAATTGAGCGAGAGCGTCTCCGCCAACCGGCTGATCAGCAGGGTTTTAGCCAGGCCGGGCACGCCCATCAGCAGCGCATGGCCGCGGGCAAACAGGCAGATGCACAGTTGCTCGATGACGTCCTGCTGGCCGACAATGACTTTTCCCAGTTCCTTGGTGAGGCGGCCGTAAGTGGCGCGGAGATGATCGATGGCCGCCACATCGTCGTCAGGCAGCGGAGAGGAGGAGAGAGGCTCGGACATAAAAATACGGTTCAGCTTGTCAGGTGGAAGGGGGCGGATGCAAGATGATCTGTCGGAAATTTTAGATTCCCCGGTTCCACCGCCGGTTCAAACCCCCTGCGGAAAACCTGCCGGACCCGCCACAGATAGTGGCTGGAGAGCTTTCCCAGGAAAAAAAGCCCGGCCGGCGGCCCGCAAATCCACGGGCCGCCCCGGCCTTCGCAAACAGGGTCTTTTCGAATGCCCGGTGGGGTTGCTGCAGAATGCGGCAAATACCCAACAATCCTACCCAATGCTCCCGCCGCAGGGTCCAGCCCTGCCTTTTTTTGGTCCGGCCCTCCAGCCCTTTGATCCGGACGATTTTATCCCTTATAACCATCCCGTGGGATGCCTCTGAAACGCCTCAATGAACACGATAACCATATTCCAATTCACCACTTCCTGGCAAATAAGGCAAGGAATTGTGGAAATTGAAAATCGACCGGCCCATTCCGGAGGCTTCCAGCGTGGTTTCCCTTGGCTGAATCCAGCTCGCTGGGGATCTAAACCGGACCTCCGGATTGGCCTCACACTTTCAGGAACAACCGGCGGCGGTACATCCACCAGAGGATCAGCCAGAGCAGCAGAAGCACGGTGGCACCCTGACAGAGGGGGGCGAGGGCTTCGCCGGAAAGATGGAAGGGCGCAGTGCCGAAGTGGGTGGAGAGGGCGCTGTGGAAAAAATCGACCGTGGTGTGGACGAGGACATACATGGCGATGGAATTGGTGCCGATGACCACCAGAGGGAAAAAGAGACGCCGCCAGCCCAGCACATCGGCCATGAGGTAGAAGGCGCCCATCAAAAGGAAACACCACCCGCCGCTGAACAGGACCCACGACGGTGTCCAGATTTTTTTCACGGAAGGACAGAGCCCGGACCGGTCGAGGCTGTAGCCGGCAGCGAGGGCGGTTAATCCCGCGAGAGCGAGACGGCCGGTGAGGAGCCAGTCCTGGCGGGGGCCGGGATTGGCCTGGTTTTGCAGGATCCAGCGGCCCGCGCATAGGCCCAGCACCATGGTGCCCAGGGTCGGAATAAAACTCAGCGTGGCATACCCACCGGGATTCCCCATGAATTCCTGCTCCCGCGGGAAGGCATTCAGGAACCAGCGGTCGAAGGCCCAAGCGGGGTTGCTGTTGATATTCCAATGCGCGCTAAACCCGCTGAAATGATGCGGCCAGCCGGCAGGCACACGGTAGAGCGAGTAGTCGAAACCAGCCCCGGGCAGCGGCCACAGGGCAAAGAGCGCCCAATAGCCGGCGAGGAGCAGCCCCAGGGTGATCCACACGGTGCGCCACCGGGCAAAGCCGAGGGCGAACAGCAGCGGATAGCCCAGGCCGATCTGTGACAGGGTATCTTCAAAGGTCCAATAGGTCTGCTCCCGGCCGATGCTGCGGAGGAAGACCCCCAGCAGCACGAGGACCAGGCCGCGCCAACAGGCATGAAGCCAAAGTTTTCCCGGGGTGGCCCCGGCGGAGAGGCGGCCTGCCAGGGAGAAAGGCAGGGCAACCCCTACCATAAAACTGAACGATGGCTGAATAAGGTCGTGCAGGGTGCAACCGGTCCACCCCACGTGCCCGGAGTGGCGGCCCAGCCACTGCCATACCGGGTTGCCTGAAAAGTGCTCCGCCACTTCCGGCACCTGCAACAATTCCACCGCCATCAGAAACATGACAAACCCCCGGTAAGCATCCAGGGATAACAAACGCGCGGCCCGGGCGGGTGGGACCGGCGCAACGGAAGGCTCCATGGGTGGCTGCATCAGGTTGGGAAGAGACTGCCCCGGCAATACGGGAAGCGGGCCGGAAGTCTTGCTATTTCTCCAACTTATTCTTCAGCCGGGACCAGAAGGTATCCAGATCCTCATCCTTCATCAACTCCACTTTCTTCCGGTTTTCCTCGATCAATTTTTGCAATTGAGCCTCACGCTGGGCGGCGGTTTTGGCTTCCACTGGAGAGGCATCGCGGTCTGGTGCCGCAGGTTTCACCGGGTCGCGGGTGGGCACCGGAACGGACTTGTTCTTCCCATCAGGCGGCCTCGTCAATTCAATGGGTTTGGGCGGGGCATCGTCGACCTCACTGCCCCCCTGACTCTGGAAGGTATCCACCGGCACCACCACGTTGGCCCCGGAGCGCAGGGTGCGGCGGGCGCCGATGAATTGGCGTGGGCTGAAATAATTGGAGTAACCCTGATCAAAAGCCGTCCGGGCCATGCCGATATTCACGTTCTTCCGCATCTCAAAATGCAAATGCGCGGCATACTTGCCGTGCGCGGTGCCGATGGTGCCCAATTGCTGGCCGCGCTTTACCAGTTGATATTTACGGACCATGCGGCGGTCGAGGTGGCCATACAGACTGTCCATAAGGGCGACACGCCCATTTTCATCAAGATAGGCATGCCTGACAATCACCACATTGCCCCACCCGCGCAGGTAGTCTTCGGAATACACCACGACCCCAGCCCCGGTCGCATAGACCGGATCCCCGAGGTCGGAATCCCCACCGCCATTGCCATTCCAATCCTCCCCAAGGTGGCCGCCGGGATAGTATCCCCGGAATACGTAAAAACCGGCCCCGTCGGGTTTGCCCACCGGGATATCAAATCCGTCTGACAGGGGGACGCGGATGGTCTGGGCTGCCGGGGCGGCGGCAGCCATGAAAACTGCCGCCAGCAACAGGCCGCGCCGCAGAAGGGGGATCAGGTAAGCATTCACAGGTAAAAAAAGGGAAAGGCGTGGTCACACGGCCTGCGGACCGCGCTCACCCGTCCGGATGCGGAGCACCTCATCCATATGGTAAACAA
>CAIZWU010000091.1 GCA_903936775.1 uncultured bacterium
CGGAGTCCAATAGGCGGACTGTCCCAGTTGCACCCCCTATGCCGCCGAGTGTTCTCAACCACTAAATTCCGCGAAGAACCCTTTCGAGGCGGCCTGGAGGATGGGTCGTCTTTGAGGGGTGCGTTGCGCCCCATCCAGAAGCGGAAGGCATGGCGGACGAAGACTTGTTGGATGCGTTCGCTGTTGGCGGGTTTTTGGATCATTTCCATGGGGTATTTTACCGGGTCGTCTCGTCTAAAGCGGGGTCGCTGCCGGGGATGATCTCGACGGTCGTATCAACTTCGCCAACTTCCGCACCAGCGTCCTCTTTTACCTCGGTAAACCCGACCTCTACCCCGCATGATCACGCCACGGAAATCCCGGAAGAACCGTTGGAAGAAGATCCCCACGGCAGTGAGAAAGTCCGCCTTGCCCAACCGGGGCCGGGGGGGCGGTTCGGACATCCCTCCAAGGTTCCGGCGGATAACTTCGAAATCATCCTCATCCATCGTGCCCGCGACCAAAGGCGGCAATGTCTCCGTGATAATGGCGCGGGCTTCGCTGGCATCGGTGGCCTGGCGCAAGGCACGCAGGGTGGCAATGCCGCGCGCCCGCTCCGTGAGACTGGTCATGAGGAAGATGATGGCATCGATCAAACCCCACGCGATGTTGCATCCGACAGCACCAAGCAGCATCGTCCGCACATCCTCCCGGCCAGCCTCGGATAATGGGAAGTCCCGGAAGTGGCGGCGGATGATGCCGCATGCGCTGGCGTGGAGAGGACACCGGTCGCATGCGCGGGCGTAGTGTCTGGAAAACCAGGCCTACCAGGATTTTGTGTTGGGACGGATGGAGGACGCAGGCTGGCCAGCGGCGGTGGAGCCAGTGCCGGTGCGCGATGAGGCGTGGGATACTTTTCAAACGGTGGAACTACGGCCGCACCCGGAATTGGAGGAGGAGCGGCAGGTGGCGGTGGCGCTGGAGTATGGGATGGAGCAGCGGCGCTTGAAGGTGCGGGTTAGGCAGGCGATAGTGCAGTAACTGGAGACGGCGCTGGGGCTGGTGCCGGCGGACGGGAAGCCACTGCCGCCGCGGTTGGAACGGGTGCGGCAGGGCATTGCCCTGGCTGGGCTGAAGGGCGGCCCCTCTGTGGTGGCGGAGCACTGCAGGCCAGCGGGGCTGCAAGAGCACTAGTATCGTCCCCGGTCATCCCCACGGCAGCCAGCTCCTGAGTAGCAAGTGAATCCATGATCCTAAAAGGGAAAATGGAAATCTGGGCAAAGCGCTGGAATCGAGGTATCTCCAAGGAGATGAGTGCTGTTTCTATCTCTATTTTCGCTCACCCGCAGGGTGAGTCCCTCGAGGGGGGGGCTCCGGCACCGCCGGATTGTGGCCGGTGGATACCCTGGGAGGCCGGTTTCATGCAGAATGGGATGAGACTTCGCCGGTGGCCCCGAGGGTGGTATTCGGAACCTTAACTCCCACTCTGTTTCCGGAATTCTGCTTCGGTGGCGTTATTCTGCTGGGAGCGGTCAAACAATTGATGGAGTTCTTCCAGCTTCTGGCGGAATTCCGCCGGGGCGTCCGGGGGAAGCGGGATGCTCATGAAAATCCAAGTGCACAGGGCAAACCAGGCTCCGCCCAGGGCGGCAACGGTGATGAGGCCCATGGGGGGGAGGGGGGAGTGGACCACCCGTGAGCTGGCCGCGCGGTCCCAGAGGGTGATGCCGGTCCGGCGGTAAAGCAGCCACGACATCGTGCCTTGAAGGACCGGCAGCAGCGAGAGGGCAGGGAGACCCAGGCCGGCTCCGGTGCAGACGACCAGCACGGTGCGTTTGACGGCGGCAAGGTAGGTGAGTGGTTGGCCGAGATCATCGGTGACCCGGATGCCCAGCAACCATTTGCCCGGAGTGGTGGTGAATCGGCTGAGAAGAAAGGATTCGACCGGTATCCAGAGGACGGCCGCCCCGATCAGCAGGAGGGGTGAGAGCAGGAGGTAATCCCAGAGCTGCAGCCAGCCCGCGTTGACCGCGATCACCCAGAGCAGGCTGAACCAGAGCATCTTATCGACAATCCGGGCCAGCCAGCGGAGCCAGGCGTGGATGCGGCGGGCTTGAATTCCGGGAACATCGCCACTGGCTGCCCCTTCCTTGAATTCTGCTGGAATCGGGAGAGGTGGGGGCAGAGAGGGATCCGGGGGCATCCAGGATTCGAGCGCTTCGATGGAGGAGAGTGGCGACCAACTCTCCATCCCTTCGATCCACGCCGGGTCCGAAGGTTGGACCGTCCTGTCCTCGAGGAGTTCCCGCAGTTTGAATGGGAGGAAGGGCCCGATCCGCCGGCCTTCCTTCAACACGTAAATTTCCATGGTCGGTAGCAGGAGGGACACGCCGGGGACAATCAACCGCTTTCTCCGCAGAACCTGATCGAGACAGACCAAGTTGGTTTATGAAGCAGCAAAAAGCCTGGGAAAACGCGAGTTTTTCTTGAATTACGCATTGGCAGCGACCGTGGAGCAGGCTATCGGGCGTGATTATGAGCTTAATTATTGGAGTCGAAGATGACCGGGTGCAAAAGGCCGACCTCGGTGACAAAATCCGTGAGCTGTGCGAAGCGCTGCTGGAGGATGAAAATGTAATGGTGGCCCGCAACCGGATCACCTCCTTTATGAATGATCCTGCCGCGACCGGAGGATACGCCAAGCTGGCCGACTTGAGCGAGCAGCTGCAGCGCAAGGAAATGGCGGGGGAAAAGATTTCCGAGGAGGAAGGTCAGGCTTTTGAAGATCTGCGCCGGTCCACCTTGAGCGAGCCTCCCGTCCAAGCCTTCATGGAGGCCCGCGGGCTGCTCCAGGAGATGGAAAGTTTCATCATGGCCTACGTGAGCCGTACCCTCGAATTGGGCCGCATCCCCAAGGAGAATGAACTGACGCCTGCCCAGGGTGGCGGCAGTTGTGGCGAAGGCTGCGGCTGCCATTAATCGGACCCGGGGAGGCCGGACTGGCTGATTTCCCAACACATGAAGCGGAGACCCGGAAGGGACTCCGCTTTTTTGTGCTGCGCAGCGAGGCTCCACCAAAAGTCACGGAAAACATCGTTGAACGAGACGCTGGCAGGCGGGGATGGTTTCCCGCGCGGGATGCGGCCTGCGCTTGCCGACGATGGGGGAGCCGCTACTCTCGCGGCTGTCCAAGGCATTTTCAAATCCAGCATGGCCGGTCATGATTTCCTCCCTTTTCCCGCCATGCATGAGTGGGCGGTTCCTTCCCATGGGTTGCAGGTGGAAACGGTGGATGCCCATGCCGGGGGGCAATCCTTGCGTTTAATTCTGCGGGGAGTGCCGCCACTGGGGGGGCGGACCATGGTCGAGAGGCAAGCGTATGCGGAGCGGCACTTCGATCATTTGCGGAGGGCGCTCCTGCTCGAGCCCCGGGGCCATCCTGATTTGCATGGCTGTCTGCTGACACCGCCCCAGTATCATGGTTCACATTTTGGGGTGATCTTCATGCATCGGGGAGGATTCCGCCCCATGTGTGGTCACGGGGTGATCGCTTTGACCACCCTTCTCCTTGAATGCGGCTTGGTGGAGATGAAGGTGCCAGAGACCCGCCTGCGGCTGGATACGCCCGTCGGCATGATCCGGGCTTACGGGCAGATCCGGGAAGGCCAGGTGGAAAGGGTATTTTTTGAGAATGCTCCCTCCCGGGTGGTGGCGACTGGTTGCCGCCGGGAGGTGCCGGGGTTGGGCCAGGTCAATTACGATCTTGCTTTTGGCGGAGGCCTGTTTGCTTTTGTGGACGCGGGGGCGTTGGGGCTGTCGATCGCGGCGGAGGCGGAACCGGCGTTGGCGTTGGCGGGCCGGGCCCTGCTGGCGGCTTTGGCCGGGCATCCGGCAGGGGAGATGCCGGAAAGTGCCTTGGAGGGAATGCTCATGGGGGTGGTTTTCACTGGCCCACCATCACGGCGGCGGGGAGGCCGGGCCGATGCGAGGCAAGTTTGTGTATCTGCGGGCGGAAGCGTGGATCGCAGTGCTGGCGGCATGGAGATCTGTGCAAGGTTGGCCCTGCTATCCAGTCAGGGACTGGTGCGTGACGGGGTGGATTTTGCCGTGGAAGGAATTACGGGAAGTGTCTTCCGGGGGAAAATCGTGGGGCGTGACTCTGATCCGGTGACCGGTGGGGCGATCTGTGAGATCGAGGGCCAAGCCTGGGTCACGGGGCGCCATACTTTTTTGATTGCTGAAGATGATCCCTTCCGGAGCGGCTTTCTGCTTTAACAGGGAAGGGTGGTGGATCGCGGGAAATTGGCTTTAAAGAAGTCTTGAAAAAAGCAGATATAATTATAATATTCATAATTTACGCTAATTATGAAGAGGTTATCGATTTTGCTGATTTTTTGGTATGTAAGTTTGTTGGTGGGCTTGGCGGGCCCGGTATTTGAGCCGGTGGCGGCCTTCCAAGCGGGGCCCACGGGGCCGGAAAACAGCGGGCTGCTCAAGCATCGCGATGGCTTCTTTTATGGGACGAGCCGGTCAGGTGGGGCTTACGGTCACGGGACGATCTATCGATTGAGCACCGCAGGTGAGTTGACCGTAATGGTTCATTTCAGCGGGGCCAGTGGTGCGGCCAGAGGAAGAAGACCCAAAGCGGAGTTGGTTGATGATGGCACTGGGGTGCTCTGGGGAACTACTTTCCTTGGGGGAGCTGGAAATTTCGGTGACGGATTTGGTACAGTGTTCAGATTCAATCCACTTAACCAGGATTTTACGTCGATCGTGGAATTTTCCGGGACCGGCGGTTTTGCCAAAGGAAGCTTTCCCTTGACCGGCTTGGAGCGGGATAGTGGGGGGCAACTGTGGGGGACTACAGCGGCTGGGGGCGTTGGCGGCCACGGGACGATTTTCAAAGTAAACCCCGTTGATTTGGTCTTTACCAGTGTGTTCGACTTTACGGGAGTATCGGGGGAGCGGAGGGGACGCTCACCGGAAGGCACTTTGGTGAGCGATGGCTCTGGGATTCTATGGGGCACGACATCGGAGGGGGGGGCCAACGGGCAGGGGAGCCTTTTCAGCGTCAATACGGCGACGTCGGCGATGACGACGTGGTTGGATTTCACGGGTAGTGCAGGGGTGTTCCCCGGAAGCCGGCCCGCTGCGGCATTGCGGTCGGGAGGGGCGGGGATTTGGTGGGGAACCACCAGTGCCGGCGGTGCGGGAGGTTTTGGGACGATTTTCCGGTATACGGTGGAGGGAGGGGCATTCTCTTCCGTGGCTCAATTCACAGGAGAGGGTGGCGCGGTGCCGGGGAGATTGCCGAAGGTATCTTTGGTGCCGGACGGGACGGGTTCCTTCTGGGGAACCACCAACGGGGGAGGGGCGAGAAATTACGGAACCATCTTTAAAATAGATTCCAATACATTGACTTTCAGTAACTTGGTTCAATTTACGGGAGTCGATGGGTTGATGCCGGGCAGCACTCCCTCCGGGGCGTTGGTAATGGATCAGGCGGGTTCTTTCCGGGGAGTCACCACCGATGGAGGACGTTCACGGCTGGGCACCCTTTACACCATCAAGCCGACTACGGGCGCCTTTCGATCCACCCTCAATTTTGTGAAGACTCAAGGGGCGAGCGCTGCCAGCAATCCGGGAACGGGTTTGATTGCAGGGCCTGATGGGCTGCTCTGGGGTAGTTCGGAGAATGGGGGAGAGGCCAATGCCGGAACTCTCTTCACCGTGAATCCAGTAACTGGCACCACGTCCAATGCTTTGATTTTTACAGGAATGGCCGGGGCGGTGCCTGGGTCAAATCCGGCTGCTGAACTGCTCAGCGACAAGCTTGGCAATATTTGGGGAACCACTGCTGCTGGTGGTTCTTTAAATTCCGGTGTAGTTTTTAAAATCAATGCTTTAACCAAGGTTTTTACGCTGATTTTTGAGTTTACAGGCCCCAACGGACGCAATCCCAGTGGGCGCCTTGTCCTCGATGAAAGCGGAATTCTGTGGGGAACAACTTCGGAAGGCGGGAGCGAGCAGGGGGGCACGATTTTCAAGATCAATCCGATGAACAGCGTTCTGACCACAGTGGTCAATTTCACCGGGACCAGCGGCGCATTCCTCGGGGATGGCCCATCGACTGGACTGACGGCGGATGGTCTGGGTTTTTTCTGGGGAACTACTTATGAAGGAGGCGACTCCAACCGGGGGACCCTCTTCAAGATTAAACCAGCGAACGGAAGTTTCGTCCACGTCGCTTCCTTCAGTGGAAATGAGGGTGACTTCAAGGGGGATGGTCCAGCGCACGCCCTGGTCATGGATCCGGCAGGATTTTTGTGGGGTACGACGGTGTTTGGGGGATTGGAAGGTCTGGGGACGGTCTTCAAGATCAATCGGGAGGATGGAGCCTTTACCAGCTTGGCGGAATTCTCCGGTCCATCGGGAGACTTGGTGGGCGCCAATCCTCAATCCAGTCTGTTCCAGCATCCGGTCGGAGCCTGGTATGGAACGACAGAGGCCGGGGGCGCCAGCAACCAAGGCACGGTCTTCAAAATCTCTCCAGATGGCACTTTCCGCACGATTTGTGAATTCACGGGGTCGCTTGGGGCGGTGCCGGGAGCCAAGCCGCGGGGGGGATTGCAGATGTATAGTGATGGGCATCTTTATGGCACCACTAGTGCGGGTGGGGTGCTCAGTAGTCTGGTCCCGGCGGGCAATGGGCAGATTTTCCGGCTTCGCCTCGGTCCGATTCCTGTCACGCAGGCGGCGACCGCGGTGGTGGGCACCTCGGCTGTCTTGCGGGGGCTGGTGAATCCCAATGGGGCGGAAAGCACCGTGACCTTTGAATACAGCACCAGTCCAGCCCTGACCGGGGCCAGCATTCTGTCCGGTGGCATCACCGGGGCTGGCGATGGTCCGGAAATCGTGACCGCCGCGTTGAGCGGGCTGATGCCGTCCACACTATACTACTACCGGGTCAGAGCCTCGAATCCGGAAAATGCCAACCTCCAGACGGCTGGCATCCTGTCCTTCACCACGACCGGCGGCGGCGGCGCGGTTGGTTTTGCGGACTGGTTGAGTAAAGCGGGGATCCAAGGGGGGGCGATGGAAGCGGGCAATGATACTGATGCCGATGGCACCTGCAATGCCTTGGAATTCGTCTTTGGTGGCAACCCAGCGGTGGAGGATGACTCATCCACGGTGGCCTTTGCGGCGACGCCGGAGGCTTTGATTTTCAGTTTTCAGCGGAAGGATGCCTCGGAGACTCCGGATGTGACCCTTCTCGTCGAAGCGGGCACTTCCCTGGGCAATTGGCCGGATTCCTACCTGATCGGTGCCACCACCGCGGCATCCGCGGCTGGTGTCCAAGTCCATGAAAACGGTGGGGCGCCGGATTTGATCACGGTCGCCATCCCTCTGAACCGCAGTGAAGCCAAATTTGCGAGACTCAGAGTCATCATTGGTCCGTGAGGCGGAAGGAGGGCTGCTTACTTCCCGGCCATTCCTCCCCGGAAAATGAAATAGACGGGGCCGATGAAGGGCCGTCCGGCCCACCCAAAATCAAGGCGGGGCTGCTCCTCCATGCAGAGGAGGGCCAATGGCACGAAGACGGCCGGGGTGATGATTTCCTGGAGATTCTTGAGCTGGGCAAGGCCGATCCCGCTTTGAAAACCGATGCGGTGGGCCGGTGCCTGAAACAGGCATGCCATCAAGGCGATGCCGCAGCTGAACAGGGAGGCAATCCATCAGGATTTATCCTTCCAATCCTTGAGGTGGGCAAACCATGCGAAGCTCATGAAAACATTCGAAATCAGGGGCAGCGGAGTGGTGGCGGCAAGCGGAGGCATGGAGGCAGAGGGGTTGCGCCTGTGCGACAGGGCACTTATGCAATGAGATGAAATTACAGCAGGGACAACTATGGAAAACGACGGATACCATCCTCCGCCTCGTCAAATTGGAGCGGCTCGCCGTGGAGTATAAGGCCATTCCGGCCGCCGGTCCTGGAGTGGAACCCGGAGAAGGCACGCACCACCGGGTCACCAAGAAGGAATTCTGCCGCCTGATCAAAGGGGCTACCATGACGCTGCCCACCACCTGAGTTCCGGATTTCAAGGATCGCTGATTTCCAGCCCGGCCAAGGCCGTAACTTCTTCTGCCATGCCGCTTCTCACTCCCCAGCAAACCGTCCGCTTTGTCATCCTCGGACTGCCGATTGGACTCATTCTTACCGGCACGCTCGCCATGTTCATCTACTTCAAAGTGGATGAGGTGCATGAGGAACAGTCCAGCCGGGTCCCGGTGAGGCGTCTGCTCAACGATGCCGACCTCCGGGCGCAGGTCCGGACTTTGGCGGCAGGGATTGGTTCCCGCCATGTCGGGGTGCCGGAAACGCTCAGTTCTGCCCAGAAATACATCCAATCCACCCTGGGGCCCGCCAATCTGGGCTTTCAGGTTTCCCGCCACGAGTTCGAGGCCGATGGGCAGACTTATTATAATCTGGTGATTGATCTCCCTGGGGCCCCGGGTCCCCGGGCGGGAGAAATCGTGCTGGTCACCGCCAACTACGACAGCACGGCCGGCAGCCCAGGGGCCAATGCGAACGCTACCGGCACCGCGGCCCTCATGAGCCTCGCCCAGAGTTTTGCCGGTTCCGCTTCGGCCCGCACCCTGCGCTTTGCTGCCCTTGTGAACGAATCCCCGCCCTATGCGGGCACTCCCCGCAGCGGCAGCGTGGCGTACGCGGCCAGCCTCCGCACCCGTCAGGACAACGTGGTGGCGGTGGTCAGTCTCGAAGGACTCGGCTGTTATCTGGACGCGCCCGGCTCCCAGAAATCTCCTGCCGGCCCGGCCACTCCTTTTCCGGATACGGGCAATTTTCTGGCCTTGATAGCCAACCCGGCTGGCGCTCCATGGCTCGGTCCGCTGGGGGCGGAATTCACCACCGCCACCCGCCTTCCCCTTGAACCGGAGGATACCACCTCCCTCCCAGCCCTGATGGGCAGCGCCACCGCCCGCACCTTCGACCAGGCTGGATTTCCGGTGTTGCTCCTCACGGACACCGGGGCGCTACGCGATCCCCACTTTCACCAGCCGGGCGATACGCCGGACCGGATCGACTATCTTCGCTTTTTGGAGGCGGTCAGGGGGATTGAAGGGATGCTCCGCTCTCTCCTCAATCCCGTTCCGGTCCGGTCCTGAGCAGATTCAGAATTCCTGAAAATTAGCTCGCTTCGGGCGCGTAGTTGGACGTTTATTATTAAGCGTGATCTGCTTGTCGGCAGATGCTCTCTTCCAACCAAACTAATCCGAACCACTATGAAATTCCTCGCCGCATTGTTTGCCAGTCTGATTCTTGCCGGAGTCGCCACCGCCGATGTCAATAAAAAGTGCCCCGTCAGCGGCAAAGACGTTGACGCTGCGATCACTTCTGACGTGGCGGTGAAGGTGGGTCTGTGCTGCTCCAAATGCCAAGCCAAATTCGAAGCTGATCCCAAGATGCAGCAGGATGCGGTGAAAAAGCACGCGGGTTCCAAGGAGTCCCCCGTCAACAAAAAGTGCCTGATCAGCAGCAAGGATGCGGCCGAAGGCAACACCTCCGACGCTTCCATGAAAGTCGGTTTCTGCTGTGAAAAGTGCAAAGTCACCTTTGAAGCCGATCCCAAGAAATTCATCAGCAAGGTCAAGTAAGCCCTCAGGCGTTCCATCACCTCGAAGGCTGCCCGGAAACGGGCAGCCTTTTTTCGTTGGGGTCCTGACGCAATAGGCCCCTGCCCGCTGGATTCCGGTCCGGTCAGTTGTCAGAAGAAGGGTTGGAAGGGCTGGAAACCACGAAAGGCGGTGCCGATTGCCGCGTTTGGCTGATGTCCTCTTAAAACTCTGCCATGTCCTTCACCCGCCGCCGTTTTATCGCTTCCTCCGCTTTGGCGGTTCCTTTTATTTTGCCTTCAGGTCTCCGCGCCGGGGGGCCGTCCAAAAAGCTGGCCCATGCCGCCATCGGAATTATGGGGCAGGCGGCCAGTGACATCGGGGCCCTCACGGAAGGGGGGCGGGTTGAAGTGGTGGCCATCGCGGACGTCGACCGGCGGAACCATGCCGCGGCCCGGCAGAAGTTCCCCAAAGCCACCATTTATCAGGATTGGCGCGAGTTGTTTGCCAAGGAAGGGGACCGGATTGATAGTGTGAATGTTTCCGTGCCCGATCACATGCACGCCCCGGTCGCGCTCACCGCACTGCTGCGTAAAAAACATGTGTATTGCCAGAAGCCGCTCACCCGCACGGTGGGCGAAGCGCGGGCGCTCCGCCTCGCCGCCGCCGAAGCCGGGGTGGTGACCCAGATGGGCAACCAGATCCAAAGCAGCAGCGAATACCGGACCGCCGCACGGATGATCCAGCAGGGGGCCATCGGCAAGGTGAAGGAAATCCATTGTTGGACCGGGGCCAAATTCCCGCAGGCGGTGCGGCCCGCCGGGGCGATGCCGGTGCCGGAAGGACTGGATTGGGACCAATGGCTGGGGGTAGCTCCTTTCCGGCCCTACCAGGAAGCGATCTATCATCCGTTCCAGTGGCGTGGCTGGCAGGATTTCGGGGGCGGAGCCATCGGTGATTTCGGTTGCCATATCATGGACACGCCCTTCAAGGCGCTGGGACTCACGGCCCCCTTGTCGGTGGAATGCACCGGGGCCGAGGAAGCCTGGCTCAATTCTCCGGAGCGGTTCCGGGACTCGTGGCCTGATTGGGAAACGCTCCGTTATGAGTTTCCTGGTTCGGAGTTGACCGGGGGGGCGGCGCTGCCGGTGTTTTGGTCGGATGGCGGGCGCCAACCGGAAGGGGCGGCGCTGGAAGTCTTTCAGGACCGCCAGATTCCGCCTAACGGGGCGCTCTTTATCGGCACAGATTCATCCCTGATGCTGGTGCATTACGGCGGCCGGCCCTATCTGCTCCCCTTGGAAAAGGACCGTGCGTTCCGCCAGTCTGCTGTGCCCGGCAATCCGCAGGAGCAATACAGCTCGTTCGTCTCAGCCTGCCTGGGGGAAGGGAAAACCACCGGAGGGTTTGATTATGCGGGACACCTTGCCGAAGCCACCCTGCTGGGCACCATCGCGGTGCGTCATCCCCGGGAAAAGTTGCTTTGGGATACCGCCGCTCTCAGCTTTGCCAGCCACCCGGCGTCCACGGCCAGAGTGAAGCCCGACTACCGGGAAGGCTGGAAGATGGCCGGAATCTGAACCGGCGGCCTCAGGGCCGGGCGGTGGCGGGTGCCGCCTGCAGCAAGGACTTCAGGTTGTACGCGGTGAAACGGGTTTCGCTGGCGGGGCTGTCACTGTCGGCATTTGCCACCCAGAAGTCGAGGGTGTCCGGCGCAAAGAGCACGCTATGGATGTTGCTGGTCATGCAGACCGGGCGGGTCATCAGCTGGATTGCCTTTGGGGCATCGAAGCTGCCGAATCCATTTTTCACCCGCCGGACCAGCTCTTCATACCGGCTGCCAGCCGACAGCAGCACGGTATCGGCCACCGGTTCGTTGAGTTGCGGGTGGGATTCCCCGGTCCAGATCACCTCGAAGATTTCCGGGGTGGCCTTGATGCCGCAGGCGCGGTGTGATTTGGCGTCTGAGAGCACGTAATAGTATTCGCAGGTGCGCGGAGTGCGGCGCATGAAATCGAGGCCCTCCTCAATCGTGGAACACTGCTCCATCACCTCACGCACCAATTGGGCCATGGGTTTGCCATCCCAGGAGCCTTCGCCTTTTCCTCCCATTTCGCCGAGGCAGAGTTGTTTTTCATTCATGGCGGTGACGCTGCCGGTGAATCCTGCATAACTGATGTTGACCCAGGCATGGCCCCGGTCCGGCCGGCTCACGATAACGACCGCGTTTTCCTCCAGCCCGACACCCCGGAGGTAGTCGAGGACGCGGCCATGGTAGAGATGTCCTCCGGCCGTGGCCTTGCCCAGCAGGGCGAATCCACTGCAGTGGAACAACTCGGGGAAGAAATTCGCCAGCCGCACTTCCTCGGAGTCCAGTCCGGCGGCTGCCGCGAGGGCATCCATCTCGGCCAGGTGCCGTGGATCAATGAACGGGCCGGTGCGGCGCACTGCCTCCTCGATTTCACCAAAGAACCAGCGCCCCTTGTCGAAGGAACTTCCGACTCCGATCCCGTAGAGGATCCGTTCCACCACGCGGCGGATTTCCTTTTTCAGGAGGGTGCCGTGTTGCAGACCCATTTCTTCAGGGGTGCCTGCCAGGAAAAGCACACGGGTGCCATCGTGATCCTCCAGCCGGCCCGCCCCTGAGGTGCCCAACAGCCAACGCTGGCCGGTGGCGGGGGGCAGAGTGGGCAGCCGGCTGCCGAGGGAACCGGCGGCGGATTTGAAGAAACGCTCCAAGTGTGCGATCGCCACTTTTTCCACTTGGCAGCCCGCGTCCGGCACGGGCTGCCAAGTCGACGGGGGCAGGGCATCGCCCATTTTCGGGGAAGCTAGCCGCAGGGTAAACGAATTGGCGTCATCCTGGTAAATAATGCTTTGAGGAGAGGCGCTGCCGGCCGGGAGCATGGCGGTCAGACTGGGGTTCCGCACGGGGAGTTCCAACGCTGCGGCCGCCGGGGAGGGCGATAGCGTGAAGGCCTGGTGGCCATCGGCGGCAGGAGCGGCTGCAGCTGTGATGAGGGCCGGGATCATCATGATCTGGGTGCGGCTGATGGGCAGCCGGTAGAGATCGAGGGTGGCGGGCTGTACGCTGTCCGGGCGGGTGCTGAAGCGGGGGATCGCGGGGTCACCGATCACCAGTAGCTTTTTTTCCGGCACCTGGATCCACCATTGGGCGCCGTTCTGGCAAAGGGTGACGGTATGTCCGGCGGCCGCGACCTGCAGCTTCAGATACTGGGGCGGCTGCATCTGCAGATCAAAAGTAGCCCCCTTAAAATCCTTCAAGGCACCGGTGGCCGTCTCCATGGAGCCCCTCAACTGGAGGGACTGCACCGGCGTCCCCGCTGCCGGTTTGAGAAACCCCAGAGCACTGGCCAGAAACGACGTCAGTTTCTGCACCGGGGGCGTCTCTTCGGCCCGGGTCGGGAAGGCCCCGGGGGTGAGAGACAACGAGACGGCAGCAAGCAAAATTTTCATGGCGGGTAAGCAATAACGGATGGCCTTCCCGGTGCCAAGTCTTTTCGGCGACTGGTCCTGCCCGGTGAAAAGATGTTGGCAGGGCGGGAGGGCGGACCCCGGAAAAAAATTCAATGATATTGACCCGGTTTCCAGAAATCCATAATATCAGATTAATGCATGCTTCCCTTGTGATGAAAAAAATATCGTTAAGCGTTGTGAATTTATGTTTGCTGACTTTTCCAAGTCTGATCAATGCCGCTACCGTGGTGAATTCCGGTACGATTTCGGCAATTAATGGTCCGTCGGCCTTGGATTTAACAGGGGAGATCGTCCACGCGATTAATTTCAGTGCCGATGATCCTGCCCGGACGGTGCGTTATGTCAGATTCACCCCTGACTCTGCCCTGGCGCCGGGTTTGACGATTGGGCCCAATAATGTTACCCCGTGGTTCGCGAGGCCGGATTTTGGCGTGGGAGCTGATGAAGGCAGTCTGGCGGAAATCTTTGCGGATATCCGGTGGGCCGATGCCGGTGCAGGTGAAACGCTGCAAGCCCATCTCCCAGTGGTGGCGGGGGAAACCTATAAATTGCAAATTTTGGTTTACGGCAACAAGGATGAGAACCGGCGCTGGGATATTGAAGTCGAGGGAGTGATTACGGTGGATGAAATCACCTCCCTGGGCGCTTCTGATGTGGACGGGTTTCTGCCCGTTTACGCCCCGGATGCTGGGGTCGTTTATACCCTGACCGTCACTGCTGGAGACAATACTCTGGATGTGCGCATGGGTGATCTCGGGGACTTCAACGATGGCGGTGACCGCAATCCGATTTGGCAGGCCATCACCGTGGAGCATCTCGTGCCTGATACGGACTCGGATGGCCTTCCAGATGCCTGGGAAATTTTGAAGTTTGCAGGCATTGGTGCCCAGACGGGAGCCGGCGACGCGGAAGCGGATGGCCTTTCCAATCAGGCGGAATACCAACTGGGCACGAACCCGGCGTTCGAGGATTCGGACACTGATGGACTGACCGATCTGGCTGAATACACGGTTCATGGGACCAACCCGGCCGTGGCCGATACCGATGGAGACACCCTGACGGACGGAGCCGAAGTCAATACCCATCTGACCAATCCCTTGTCCAAAGATTCGGACTTGGATGGGCTGGCGGACAATCTGGAGCTCACCACCTACCAGACCAATCCGAAGAAACGGGACACCGATAACGATGACTACGACGACGGATTTGAAGTTGAGCAAGGCACCGATCCTAAGAATGCCGCGGCCTACCCCCTTTTCGCCAGCCGGGCCATCGCGATCACCGGTGCGGATCCAGGAGAAGGACTCGACCTCTCGGGAACCTTTCTTTATGCGTTCAATGTCGGAACCAATGGGGCTCCGGGGATGATCGGGAACGTCAATTTCACCGATGAAGCAAATAACGGTGCCCCAGGAATCACGATCTCTCCGAGCGGGGAGATCCCCGCTTGGGGGGCCGCTCCTGATTTGGGGGCCTCTCCTGACGATGATGCCCTCGAAGTCGTCCTCGCATCAATCCGCCATGCGGGTGCCAACGGGGGCAAGATCACCATCACCCTCACAGGGTTGACGCCCGGGCGTCCCTACAAGCTGCAACTGATGTTCCTCGAACGCTGCTGCAACCGGGGGATGGATATTCTGGTGGATGACGTGCTAAAACTCGATGAGTTCGCCCCCTACACCATCCAGGATGGAACTACGGCACCTACCCGCGCAGCGGGGGCGGTCATCGGATTTGTTGCGGCAGGCAATTCCACCAAAATTGTGGTGGATGGATCAAACGTCACCACGGCGGCTTATACCGACCGTAATCCCATCCTGAACGGACTCACCCTTGAAGCCATTCCGCCCGGGGCCGATCTGGATGGGGATGGTCTGGATGACAATTGGGAGCGCTCGGTTTTTGGAAATCTGGCTGAAACCGGAGCCGGCGATTTTGATAATGACGGGCTGACGAACCTGCCGGAATACAACCTGTCGACCGATCCGAAGGATGCTGATTCGGACGATGATAACTTGACTGATGGGGTGGAGGTCAATCTTCATACCACCAATCCCCGGGCGGCAGACACCGATTTGGATGGACTCAACGATGGGGCCGAAATCAATCTTCACCTGACGAATCCGAAAAACGCGGACTCCGACGCGGATGGCTACAATGACGCTGCTGAAGTGGCGCAGGGCACCAATCCAAATTCCGCCGCCGTTTATCCTGCGTTGGGTGCCATGGTGGGCTTTTTCACCGGGGGCGATGCCGGCGAGGGACTCGACCTTACGGGCACTTTCCCTTATGCCTTCAATGTGGGCACTCCAGGATCCGCTCCCGGCCTGGTTCAGGAGGTTAATTTCACAGAGGACACCGCCGCAGGCATCACGGTGACCGCGACGAATGAGATTCCCAATTGGAACGCCCCTGCTTACGGCGATACCGCCAACGATGACAATCTGGAGTTCATTCTGCAGTCCATCCGCTACTCCGGCGCGCCCAACACAGTGAACGTCGATTTGGCTGGCCTGACTGCAGGCAAAGCCTACAAGCTTCAGTTGCTCTTCGCCGAACAGGGACCTGGCCGCGGTTTCGATATCGAAGTGGAGGGAATCCTGCGGGTCGATGAGTTCAGTTCCAATGTGGCGCAAAAGAGCGGGGGCAATTCCCGCGGTGCCGTGGTGACGATCGGGTTCATTGCGACGGACGATACTCTCAACGTGGTGCTCACCGGCAACGGGGTCACTACGCCTGTCTTCGGTGACCACAATCCGATCCTGAACGGGGTCACTCTGGAAGAGATGAACCTTGCCAACACGGATGGGGACAACCTCCCTGACGTGTGGGAGCTGCAGTATTTTGGAAACCTCTCCCAAAATGACAATGGGAACCCAGATGCCGACGGTTTGACCAACCTCAGTGAACTCATCCGCGGCATCAACCCTTCCGACCCGGACTCGGACGATGACACTCTGAACGATGGAGCTGAAGTTGATCTGGGCACGAATCCTCTGGTGGCAGACACTGACGGCGACGGACTGGGAGACGGTGCCGAGGTCAATGTGCATCACACCGACCCTGTTAAATCCGACACCGACGACGATCAGTTCTCCGACCGCGACGAACTGATCGCCGGGACCAATCCATTGGTAGGCACCAGCTTTCCCAACGCGGTGGTTGGGCTCTTCACCGGAGGTGACGAGGGGGAAGGACTCGACTTGGACGGCAGCTTCCTCTACGCCTTCAACGTCGGCACCCCAGGTGCCGCCGGACAGGCCCGTGATGCCAATTTTACGGCCGATTCCGCGCCGGGGATCACTCTGTCGACCGTGAATCAAATTCCGAACTGGCACAATCCGGTCTATGGAGATACCAACGCAGACAATGTGGTGGAGAAGGTAATGCAGTCCATCCGCTGGACTCCGGCTCCGGGCACCGTTGGCGTAAATCTGGATGGTCTGGTGGCTGGCAAGCCCTACAAGCTGCAGCTCCTCTTCGCCGAGACGGGCAGTGCCCGCGGATTTGATGTGCTTATCGAAGGTGGCATGGTCCTGAACGATCTGTTCCCGGGGACGATTCAAGGAGCTGTCAATAACCAGGCGACGGTGGTCGCCTATGAATTCACCGCCACCGACACGCAATTGAATATCGTCCTGAACGGGAATACCACCGCTGCGCCTGACAAAAATCCCATCCTGTCGGGCCTGACGCTGGAAGCGATCGGCAGCGCTCCGGCGGATCCCAAGCAGATCGAAGGCATCATCCGTGGCATTACCAGTGTCACGATAAATGCGGCAGGCCTTCCTGGAAAAACCTATAGTATTGACTACTCCGCCAACCTTATTTCCTGGATTGAAGCAAACGATTCCTTCGTTCCCGCTGCCAATGGCAGTGGCAGTTGGACCGATACCGCCCCCAGCCGCACCGGAGCCGGCGCAGCCAAAGGTTACTACCGCCTACGCGACCCGGCCCTCAAGCCGACGCCCTAAAAGCAGCACCCGTTGAAGAACCTCCCACCGCAGGCTGCTCCATGGTAGCCTGCGGTGTTTTTTTCCCCCCTGACACGCCCCCCATGTTTTACAGACTCCTCCTTGGTCTTCTGTTGTTCGGTTCCGGCATCGCCCGCGCCAACACCATCATCAACCTCGGGTCCGTATCTCAATTCACCGGACCGGAGTCGGCAGGCCTTGACCTTGCGGGGCAGTTTGACTACGCGATCAATTTCAGTAACGATGATCCGTTGCGGACGGTCAAAGGTCTGGTCTTCAAGCCTGACAATCAAGCCATCCCCGGGGCCACGCTGGTCGCCCCGCAGCACGTCACCCCATGGCAGACCAAGCCGGAGTATGGAGCCACGGCGGATGCCAATGCATTGGAGGAAATCATGCACGATATCCGCTGGGCAGATTCCAGCAGCGGGCAAAAGCTTCAGGCTAGCCTCGCGGTGACGCCAGGTGTCACCTACAAGCTGCAAATTCTGATTTCGGGGAACGGAGCGGAGAACCGGCGCTGGGACATCCGTATCAACGGTCAGCCGGCGGTGGACGAAATCACCTCGCTCGGAGCCAGTCCGGGCGCCACCTATGCGACGGGCCGTTCCACGGTTTATAGTTACGAATTCATTCCGGTCTCCTCCCCCCTCGTGGTTGAGATGGGCAACTTGTTTGGGATCAACGACGGCGGGGACCGCAACCCCATTTGGCAGGCGCTCACTTTGGAGCGGGTCTTCATTCCTCCCACTCCCGAAGATATTAGCCTGGTTCCTGCTAGCTTTTTTCCGCAGCAAAAGGACTATATTGGAACATTCCGGATCACCGACATCAAATCCGATGCCACCCATGTCCTGACCCTGGTCCCCGGCGCCGGTTCCGCCGATAATGCCAAATTCGCACTGTCCGGTGGGCGGCTCTGGCCAAGCTCCACGGCCTTCCTGGGAGCGATTCCTGGCAGTTCTTACGGCGTCCGCATCCGGGCCACCGATGCAGGTGATGGCGCGCGCTGGTTGGAGAAGGCGTTTACGGTAACCTTGGAATCCCCTGATCCTCCAACTGCCGTAGTTCTGAATGCCACCTCGCTCGGTGCAGGACTGATTGGTGGTCAGGTAGCCGCATTGCTTTCTGCTGCTGACGCCGATCCCGTCGACCGCCATTCATTCGAGCTGGTGGCCGGCGAAGGCAGTGCTCAAAACAGCCTTTTCACCATTGTCGGAAATGAACTCCAGCTCGCGTCTGCTTTGCCTGCACAAACCGCCCGGATTCAATTCCGGCTCCGGGCCACAGATCTGTCAGGGTTCAGCGTGGAGACAGCATTCGCCCTTCCGGTGGTGGAGCCCCGGGTCCGGATCAATGAGGTCCTCGCCGTATCCACCGCCGCCTCCCTGCCATTGGATGAGAACAGTCAGCCGCAGGACTGGATCGAACTCTACAATGAGTTGGCCCAGCCCATGAACCTGAGTGGCTGGTATCTCACGGACGATCCTGACAATCTTCGGAAGTGGGCCTTCCCCAGTGTCCCGGTGCCCCCGCAGGGTTACCTGGTGGTCTTTGCCAGTGGCACCGGAGCTAAACCGGCCAATGGTCCGATCCATACCAATTTCAGCCTCAGTCAAAGTGGGGAAACCATACTTCTTGTCAGGCCTGATGGTCAAATCGCGTCCCGCGCCCTGCCGCCCGGGCTCTACCCCAATACCACCTGGGGCATTGGCGGTGGGGGGGCGGAAGCCGGATACCTCCGTAATCCCACGCCCGGAGCCCTGAATTCTCCTCCCGCTTCCGCCGGACGGAATGAGGTGCTTTTCAGCGTGCCTCATGGCTACTACGATGTTGCTTTTCCGCTGACGCTCACGCCATCGGTCCCGGGATCCGTCATCCGTTATACTCTCAATGGCAGTCCTCCCACCCCTTCCAGTCCGGTCTACTCCGGGCCTTTCACGATTACGCCAGTGGCGGGCACCACCCGATCCGGGGTGCGTATTGTCCGCGCGGTTGCGACCCATCCGGATGCGGCCTACTCCCCAGTTGCCACCCAGACCTATTTCTTTGTCAACGGCGTGAGCAGTCCTGCCGTCGACGGCATCGTAGGGCAGACCAACCTCTTTGCCTCCATCCGCAACCACGCCACCTACGGCCCGCTGTTTGACGATGCCCTGCTGGCCTTGCCGTCGGTTTCCCTCGTCATCAACAACTCGGGGGAACTGCCTTTTTCCGAAACCGAGAGCAGCGTTGAGTTGCTGGATCCGAGAGGTGGCGAGGCTGGATTCACCATCCCGGCCGGGGTCATCCGGAGCGGCACGTCCAGCCTGTCTTTTGCCAAGGGCAGCATGAGCGTGCGTTTCCGGGGGGAATACGGGGCCACCCAACTGGACTACCCCGTCTACGGCCGCCACCCTCATGATCCTCTCGGTGCGGTAACGACCTTCAAGGAACTCCGGTTCCGCAGCGGCTCGCATGATACCCACTCCTGGTTGGGAACGTCGGAGAACCCGCCCGTTCCCTATGGCAGTCCGCCCGTCACCCGGAGCGGCGACGCCCAGTTGATCCGGAACATTTGGCAGGAGGATGTCCATCTGATGATGGGGCAACCCGGCATGCACGGGCGCATGGTGCAGTTGTTTGTGAATGGAAATTATTACGGCATTTATCATATCCTGGAACACCCTGATGACGATTACATGGGTAGCTATTTCGCGGGCTCCTCCGGGGATTATCACTACACCGGCGGCGGCACCACCGGCAGCGTTCATGACGCCGAATCCTGGAGTGTGGTCTGGGCACAGATTAAAGAATCGCTTGCCAATTTCACGCAGGCCAAACGGTGGATTGATATGACCAATCTGGCAGATTACATGGCGCTCAGTTTTTATGCGGGGAACGATTGGGATTGGACCTCGCTGCACAATTGGGGGGCGGCCGGTCATCGGTTGCCGGACCGGGGCGGCTGGAAATTTTTTCCCCAGGACGTGGATATTTCCCTCCAGGATGTCGATGCGGACTGCACCGATCAGACCGTGCCTGACGGTATTTTCCATGCCCTCCTCGCTTACCCTGACTTCAAGGTGTTGTGGCGGGACCGTATTTACCGTCACTTTTTTCACGAGGGGCTTCTCACGCCTGCCAAGGTCAACGCATCCTACAATTTGCGGGCGGAGGAAATCTACACCGCCATTGTGGCCGAGACCGCCCGCTGGCAACCGACCAGCAGCGTCGGCCCGCTCCCGTGGGACCGGAATGGGGAGTGGACGGTGGAGCGGAATTATCTGAACAACATCTTTTTCCCGCAGCGCACCGCCAAGGTTCTCAGCCAGTTCAAGGCAAGGGGCTGGTATCCTGTGGAAGCTCCGGAAATGAGCCAGCGGGGAGGCACCGTCCCGGCAGGGAGTGAGATTGGACTTTCGGCTCCCAGCGGCACGATTTATTACACCACCGACGGGAGTGATCCCCGTTTGTCCGGAGGCGCCTTGAATCCCACCGCCGCGGCTTATCAATCCAGTGTCAGCACGGTTACTGTGGTGGATGCCCACGACGGCCGTGCCGGCCGGGGAGCCGTTTGGAAATATCTTGTTCCCGCAGCCGATCCCGGGGCCACGTGGATGACGCCAGAATTCAATGACGCGGCGTGGCCCTCTGGTGCGGTGGAGGCGGGCTACGGAGAGGCAGGGCAAATCACCGACGTGGGATTTGCCGATAGCGATCCGGTCACCGAGGGCGTGCAGCCCAATTTGACCACCTATTTCCGCCACCGCTTCAATGTCGCGAATGCTGCCAGCATCACCGGGCTGAGCCTGCGCCTGAAGCGGGATGATGGTGCGGTGGTTTATCTCAACGGGCGTGAAGTAATGCGTTCCGCCATGCCGGCCGGGGTCGTCGGATTCACCACTCCTGGCAATGCCGGGGTGAATGTGCCTGACGATGGCAAGACCTGGTTCAGCCAAGTGCTGACGCCCAGCCAATACACCCTCGTGACTGGGACCAACGTAATCGCCGTCGAAGTCCATAATGCTTCCTCCAGCAGTGGGGACCTGATTTTTGATCTGGAACTGAGAGCCAATTCCCAGGTGTCGCCGCAGCCTCTCATCCTTGGTGCGCCGACTGTGGTGAAGACCCGGGCGCGCGCGCTCAATGGGGACTGGTCAGCCCTCAATGAGGCGTTCTTTGTGCTCGCCGGCACCCAGCCTGCCGCTACGGGGAACATCACGCTGACGGAAATTCACTATCACCCGGAGGGCGCGGGGCAGGGGGATGCAGAGTTCCTCGAGTTCCGCAATACCTCCACTTCGCCCGTGGATTTTTCCGGCCTGCAACTCAGTGGGGCGGTCGACTTCACCTTCCCGATGGGGGCCGTAGTGCTGCCGGATCAGCACATCGTGGTCGTCAATTCCCCCGTGCTTTTTGATGCCCGTTACCGCAACCCCGCCTCTCCTTACTACCGGGCAGGCATTCAGGTCGCAGGCACTTGGTCGGGGTCCTTGGCCAATAGTGGGGAAACCGTGGTGGTCACCGACCCTGGCCACGCTCCAGTTTTCAGCTTCGCATGGAGTGATGATGGGGCTTGGCCCGGCCGGGCCGATGGGAGTGGGAGTTCGCTGGAGCTGAAAGCTCCTTTGGATGCTCCTGCTTCCCTGTCTGAAAAAAAGGCATGGTTGGGCACCCCCGGGAACTGGCGGCCCAGCACGGAATTCCACGGATCCCCTGGCGCGGCCGGCAGTGGGCCTGACTCCCGCGTCGTGATCAACGAAGTCCTTTCCTCCTCCCTCGCTCCCTCGCTGGATTTCATTGAACTTTTCAATCCCGGCTCCCTCCCTCAACCAATCGGCGGATGGTTTCTCAGCGATACCGCAGATCAACTTCGCAAATACCGGCTGCCCGCTCCCGCAATCCTCAGCGCACGCGGCCATCTGGTGTTGACAGAGCAACATTTCAATAACGCCGCTGACCCTGCCTGTTTCTTTCCTTTTTCGCTGAGCAGCGCCGGTGATGATGTCTTTCTGATGGAAGCAGACGTGGCCGGCAACCTCCTTCGCTTCGCCGACCGTGTGGAATTCCCCGCCGCTCCCGGAGGCATGACGTTTGGGCGTTATCCCGACGGTTCAGGCCCGTTGCAACTCGGGCGCTCCCCTTCGGCGGGCACCGCCAATGCCCCCCTGATTCCGGAGTATGCGGCCTGGGTCACCTCTTCGTTTCCTCCGGCTACTCCGGGAACAGACACCGCGTTGGATGCTGATCCGGATCAGGACGGGATGACCAATCTGCTTGAGTTTGCCTGCCAGCTTCCGCCGCTCATTCCTGGGGGCTCGCCCTTGGTCCTGGGGTCTCCCACGGGCGGCAGCCCGCTGCAGATCACTTACTTCATCCGTCAGGATATTCCGGGGCTCCGGGCCATCCTGCAACTCTCCTCCGATAGTCAAAACTGGGATAATCACGAAACCGGGATTGAGCGGCTCAGCGCAATTTCCCAACCCGACGGTACGATCCGCGTAACCGCCCGCATCAAAGCTGATCCTCCCGCCCCCCGGCGCTTCCTCCGCCTCGCCGTATCGCTCTAGTTTAGGCACTGGAGGGCTTGGCAAGTTCGATCCCGGAAGGGGTATGGAGTATTTCCGTCCGGGGTTCCTTTCCGGGATTACCGACTCAACGGGCGATACAGGAGGCAAGGGCATCGGGTGGAGGTGCCGAAGATGATGGCTTCGTAACCGAGGGCCTTCCCGGTGCCCAGTGGTCCCCACGGGGTGGAGGCCGGGAGGGTGGGAAGGCGTTGCCGGTGGGGAGAAGAATTTTTGTTGCACCGGCAACCCGCGTTGGTAGTGTCGCACTCCTTCAGACCGCCCGTTCCCCTGCTTCGGATGCCCGTTTCCCCTGCCACTCCCCTGCTTTTGGCGCCCCTCTGGGTGTCACTGGGACTGGCCATGTCCCTGCCGGCCCAGACGGCCGCTCCGGCCAAGCCCGGGGCCAAACCCGCGCCCAGTCCGGCCACTAAGCCCGCGGCGCCCCCGGCCAAAGGTGCTCAGGGTGCCATCGGGCCGATTGCGGCATTGCCCCGGGTGTATGCTCCCACCCGGCCGCGGGATGTCGCCCCGAAATTCCCATGGAAGCGGAATATCACGACAACGGTGTTTTGGATCGGGGAAGCGCCGGCGGGCCGCAACACCACCCCCAATCATAAAAGTTCCTGGGACACCGAGTGGCAGGAAAATTATGGAGGGTTTGACGATCCGAACCGCGAAAACCGGACTTATGACTTCCATCCCAAGGGGTTTGTGCCCAATCTGAATCCGTTCTACGTGGCGTTGCCCTTCAACGATCAGACCAACAAGGAGATCGCGGCGATGAAAATTCCGTGGTACAAAACCCGGAAGCATCCCGAAAGTAACAGCGCTTGTCACGGGACCTGGCTTGCCATCCGTGTTGGCAATAAGACTTGTTTTGCCCAATGGGAGGATTGTGGGCCCTTTGTGACCGACGACCATAATTACGTCTTTGGCACGGCTCCTCCCCGGAATGCTGAAAACGGCGGGGCCGGTCTGGACGTGTCCCCGGCGGTGCGGGACTTTCTCGGGATCAGCAGCGGGGTCCAGTGCGACTGGCGGTTCTGCACCCCCGCCGAAGTTCCGGACGGTCCTTGGACCCGGTTCGGTGACGGGAAAAAACTAGCCAGTGGCGGGGAGCAGGATGTGGCGGCAATCCGGGCGAAATATGCGGAACTGGTGCGGCAGCGCGAGGAATGGCTGAAGCGGAATCCAGCGCGTTAGGGCGGGCAGGGGAATCGCAGCTTGGCCTTGCAGGTTGCAGGCGGACCGAAACCGCGGCAGAGGACATCGCATGGGACGACCACGATCATCGAAATCCAAAGACACCACACCGGAACGTCAGGCGGCGCGGCGCGTCATGCGCGAACGCGACATAGATCCCAGCTACGGCATGGGGCAGAATTTCATGACCGACCGGACCGTGGCCTCGTGGATCGTCGACCAGCTGGATGTTCGGCCGGAGGATACCGTCATCGAAATCGGTCCGGGCATGGGAGCGCTGACGGAGCACCTCGTGACCAAGGGTGCCCGCCGGGTGGTGCTGGTGGAGAAGGATGACAAATTGGTGGAACTGGTGAAATCAAAGTTCGGCCATCTGGCCGGAGTGGAGGTGCATCACGCCGATGCCATCCGGTTTGATCTGCGGTCCTTTTACGCGGAGCAGCCGGTGAAGGTGCTGGGTGCCCTGCCGTATTCCTGCGGCACGGAGATCATCCGGAATGTGATGTCGCATCCCAGTCCGGCCTGCCGCGCCGTCTTTACTCTGCAAAAGGAAGTCTGCCTGAAACTAAGCGCGAAACCGCACGATCACCTCTACGGCCTCCTCACCCTGCGCAGCCAGGCCTGGTGGGATATTGCCTATCTGCGCGAATTGCCTCCTGACATTTTCGTGCCGCGTCCGGCGGTGGACAGCGGCGTGATCGCCATGACCCCGCGCCCCCGCGTGGGATTTCCGGTGTTTGAGGAGAAGCTGTTCGACCGCCTGCTCAGTCACGGGTTTTCCCAGCGCCGTAAAATGATGCGGAATCTCCTGCCCAAAAATCCTGACCATGCGTGGGAGGACCTCGCGGCCAAGGTCGGCTTCAACCCGCTGGCCCGCGCCCAGGAATTGAGCCTGCGGCAATGGGTGGACCTGACGAATGAATACGACCCCGATCCGAAAAAAGGCCATGGCCAGAGTGGGGAGGAAGTCTTCGATGTGGTGGATGAAAACGACCAGGTGATCCGTCAGGAACTCCGCCGCATCGTCCACGCGGAAAACTTGCGGCACCGCGCGGTGCATCTTTTTGTCTTCAATGACGCCGGGGAAATTTTTCTCCAACTGCGCAGCCATCTGAAGGACAAGATGCCGGAGCGATGGGACAGCAGTGCCGCCGGGCACGTGGACTCCGGCGAGGACTATCTCACATCCGCCGTCCGCGAAATCGAAGAGGAATTGGGCATCAAAACCACCGCCGACCGGCTGAAACTGGAAACCACCCTCCCTGCCGGTCCCGGCACTGGCTGGGAGTTTGTGCATTTGTATTCCCTGACATGGAATAATCCCCTGCGCTGGCCGGCCGCAGAGATCGAAACCGGCCAATGGTTTGCCCCGGAGCAAGTGGACCGCTGGATCCGGCAGCGGCCGCAGGATTTCGCGGAGGGCTTCATGGAATGCTGGCGGCGCTGGCGGAAGAATCCGTGATTCAAGGGTTCGTCCTGCCCAGCCGTGGCGGCGGTTGTTTCCAGAACATGCAGCGCAGCGGGTGTTCGTCGATCAGGTTGGCTTCCACCCCGCCGAGGAATTCCGGCTGGTAGAACTGGACCCCGACGTAGTGGTAGACCGGGGCGATGACACACTCGGTTTCGATGAGCTGGGTCTCCGCCTGCTTCAGGATGGCGTAGCGTTTGGTGGCATCGGCTTCGGCGGCAGCCAGGGAGATCAGGGCGTCGTAGGCGGCGCTGGACCAGCCGGTGCGGTTGTTGCCACTGGTGGTGAGGAACATGTCGAGAAACGTATTCGGATCATTGTAGTCGCCGACCCAGCTGGAGCGGCAGACATCGTAATCAACCTTCTTCTGGGAGTCGAGGTAGGTCTTATATTCCTCGCTGGTCAGGGCCACCGTAATGCCGAGGTGCCGTTGCCACATGGATTGGAGTTCCACCGCGATACCCCGGTCGGACGGGAATTTGCTGGGGTAAAGGAAACTCAGGACCGGAAATCCGCGGCCGTCCGGAAAACCGGCCGCGGCCAGCAGGCGTTTGGCTTCGGCAATGTCAGGACGGAGGCCCGCGGGTGGTTGATAGTTGTCGCCGGTGCCTGGCGGCGTGATGGTGAAGGCGGGCACTTCCCCGAGCCGGGTCACGGCATTGACGATCCGGTCGCGGTCCAGGACGAGAGTCAGGGCCTTCCGGACCCGCGGATCGTCATAGGGTTTCCGTTTGGCATTGAAGCGGATGAACCAGGTGGCGAGAAACGGTTTGTGGTGAAAGTAGGGTTTCTTCCGCAGTTCATCGGCGAGAGCATTCGGGATCAGACCCTTGTCCATCATGAGATCGGAACCCCCGGTGAGGAAAAGATTTACCGCGGTGGAGGGATTGTCGATGGGCAGGACGTCCACGGAGGCCATTTTTACGTTGGCGGCATCCCAGTAGGTGGGGTTGCGCTCCAGGCGGATGCGGTCATTGAGCCGCCATTCCTTGAGTTGATAAGGGCCGTTGCCGACCAGTTGGCCGGGCTTGAAATAAGCCGCCCCCAGTTTTTCGAAGGACGGCACATGGATCGGGCAAAAAGCCATGAAGGCGATGAGATCCTTGAAGTAAGGCACGGGATTCTCCAAGGTCACGACCAGGGTGCGGTCATCCGGGGCCTTGACGCCGACCTCGTTGAAGTCTGTAATTGTGCCGGTGTTATAGGCTTCGGCGTTTTTGATGCAGTAGAAGATGGAGGCGTAGTCCGCGGCAGTCGCCGGCCGGAGAAAACGGTTCCAGGACAACATGAAATCGCGGGAGGTCACGGGCTCGCCATTGCTCCAGCGGGCGGTGTCGCGGAACGGGAAGGTATATGTCAGGCCATCCGGGGATACCGATGGTTCAAGGGATACTCCGGGTTCGGCCCGGCCTTGGGAATTGTACCGCATCAGCCCTTCGAACAACGAGGTGACGACCCGGCCATCCACCTGGGCACTGACCTGGGCAGGGTCGAGGGAACCGACCTCCGCGCCGTTGATGAAAACCAGGTCCGCCGGGGCCGTGGTGCGGTCGCCACACGCGGACAGCGCCAGGGCGCAGACGGCAGTCACGAGCCGGAGGGAGGTGAAACGGAAAGGCAGGGAGCGCAGCATGGATAAAAAGAGGTGGCGGCAATCTGGCACGCTCCGGATTCAAGGCAAATGGGTCCCGGTCAAAGCTTTCACCCCGGGCGCGGCCGGCCGCCGGCTCTGCCTGGAATGATTAGGCCTGCTGCACCAGGATGGAATTCACAGTGAACTCACCCTGGAGGACATCGCTGATGATCACCAGGGTCTGTCCGGTTCGCACCTGCTGATCGGCCTTCAGCCGGGTCACGGCGTTGGCGATGGTTTCGTGAGGTTGGCCGGGATTGAAGTCCAGGACGATCGGATGCACCGCCCGGCAGAGGTGAAGGCCGCGGGCCACTGACTCCCGGGGTGTGAAGGCAAAGATCGGCGCGAGGGCCGGACGGAACCACGCGGCATAACGGGCCAGCACGCCCCGGGCGGTGAAGACCACGATCACGGCATCATCAAGTGAGTCGGCCAGCGCGACGGCGTGTTTGACAATCCGCTGTTTTTCATTGTCGAGCGTGGCAAAGCGGGAGGGATTTTCGGCATGGGTGCTGGCGGCTTCCACCCGGCGGGCGATCTTGTTCATGATGTCCACGCAGCGCACCGGAAAGGCTCCGCTGCTGGTCTCGCCACTGAGCATGATGGCATCGGCTTCTTCAAAAACGGCATTGGCCACGTCGGTGACTTCCGCGCGGGTGGGTACCGGATTCTGGATCATGCTTTCCAGCATGTGGGTGGCCACGATGACGCTGCGGCCCCTCGTGACGCATTTGCTGACTATTTTCCGCTGGAGCACCGGGAGTTCCTCCAGATGGACTTCGATGCCTAGATCTCCCCGGGCGACCATGACCACATCAGCGGCTTCGATGATTTCATCGAGATGCCGCACGGCTTGCTGGTCCTCGATTTTGGCCACAATCCTGGCGTGGCAGCCGAGGTCGGTCAATTCCTCACGCAGCTGGTGCAGATGCGAGGCGTCGCGGACGAAGGACATGGCTACAAAATCGATGCCGATTTCGGCAGCGAGTTTCATGTCGATGTAGTCCTTGTCTGTCAGCGGGGGCAGATTCACTTTGATACCGGGCAGATTGATATGACGGCGGGAACCCATCACGCCCTGGTTGAGCACGGTGCAGATGATGCGCTCCGCCGAGGTGCTGACGACCGACATTTGCAGGATGCCGTTGTCCACCAAAACCGTATCGCCGGGATGGAGGTCCGCGTGCAGTCCCGGATAGTTGACACTGGTCGAGATCGCGAGGGTGGCGGCGGCCTCGGAGAGGGTGAATTCCACCGTGTCGCCCGGCTTGAGCGAGTAGGCCTGGGCTACGTCTCCGGTGCGGATGGTAGGCCCCCTCAGATCCATCAGAACGCCGACATCACGTCCTGCGGCCAGCGCTGCCTCCCGCACGCGGGCGGTCACGTTGCGGCACCATTCCGCCGGGGCATGGCTCATATTGAGCCGGAACACGTTGGCCCCGGCCAGGATCAATTCCTGAAGGGTTTCGAGGGAATCAGTGGCCGGTCCAAGCGTGGCGATGATTTTGGTTTTGCGCAGCATGGGGCTGAGGGTAGCCAAAATCAGGCCGCTTGCTGAAAAATTTTCCAGATTGAAGGGGCGCGTTGCATTCGTTCCCCGGCCAGGTAGGGTAACGATTCCCTTTTCTGCGCTTTCCCGGATGCCCCCGTTCCTCCGTTCTTCCCTCCCACCCTTTTTCCTGCCCGCCGGGATGGCCTTGGCCATGCTGTTGACGGCTGGCTGCGACCGGATCAAACCCGTTGTCCCATCGGTCCGCACCGAAGCAGTCGTTCCGGAAATCCTGCCCGAGGCGGGTCCCTCCGCCGCAGTGGCCCAGCCAGCGATTGATCCCACCGTGCCAGCGCTGACCATCAACAAGTCCGCCCAGGTGATCGTGCTGGGCTACCATGATTTCACCACCGGCAAGTCGCGCAATCCGATGGAAATCAATGTGGATCATTTCCGCGGGCAGATGCAGGCGTTGAAAGATGCGCGGCTGCCGGTCATTTCCATGGCTGACTTCCTGAGCTGGCGGCGCGGGGAAAAAGATATCCCGGACCCCAGTGTGGTCATCACCATGGATGACGGCTGGAAAAGCGTGCACAAGCTGGCGCTGCCGGTGCTGAAGGAATTCGACTATCCCTTTACGGTTTTCCTCTACAAACGTTTCGTGAACGGTGGCGGACGGGCTCTGACCACGCCGGAAATCAAGGAAATCCTGGCCCACCGCGGCGAGGTCGGCAGTCACAGCGTGAGCCATCCGCTCCCTTCCAAAATCAAAGGCTTGCAGCGCAAATCCGAGGAGGAGGCGGATTCTTTTCTGCACGTGGAAATGAAGGATTCCAAACAATTCCTCGAGGATCTGCTGGCGGTTCCGGTGCGCATTTACGCTTATCCCGGCGGCTATAACACGGAACGTGAGCAGGAAATCGGCAAGGAAGTGGGCTATGAGGCACTTTTCACGGTCAATCCGGCCCGGGTCACCTGGGATATGCCGGCCAGCACCTTGTCCCGGTTCATTATCATTGGCAACGATCCGGCCGATTCCAACTTCCGGCGTGCGGTCAGTTCCCGCGGCACTTCCGGGGGCGATTTGACCCAAGCCCTGCTGGGAGGGCCGGAAGGGGAGCAGCTCGTCAGCACGACACCCCAGCCCGATGCCACTGTCGCCGACCGGCGGCCCCTGATCGCGGTGGATGTTTCCAGATTGGAGGGGATCGACCCGGCCACCGTGGTGATGAAGATTGCCGGCTTTGGCACCGTGCCGGCGGAATATGATGCCGCGGCCGGGAAGATTTCCTATCAGATGCAGGAAGCCATCCGCTCCAATGAGTGTCAGGTCTATGTCACCTTCAAACGGGCCGGGGAAACGAAAACAGATGCGGTGAACTGGCGGTTTGCGGTGGATCTGATTGCCTGGTATCTGCCGGAACCGCCGCCTGAACTTAAGGAGGCCGTGGCTCCGGAGGCCGCCATGGCAGATCCGGAGGCGGCCCCTGCCGCTCAACCTGCCGCCCCTGCTAATTGATAACATCATGTTTGGAACCCTGACCGATAAATTTGAAGGAGTCTTCCGCCGCCTGCGGGGACTGGGAAAGATCAGCGAGAGCAATGTCAGCGAAGCCCTGCGCGATGTGCGGCTGGCCTTGTTGGAAGCCGATGTGGATTTCGCTGTGACGCGGGATTTCCTGGCCGCGGTCAAGGAAAAGGCGCTCGGCGTGGAGGTGCTGAAAAGCGTGACCCCGGGCCAGCAGCTGATCAAGATTTTCCATGACGAAATCACCGCCCTGCTCGGCGGGGATGCCGTGCCGCTGGACCTCACCCCGCCCGCGCGGATCATGATGGTCGGGCTCAACGGGGCCGGCAAGACCACGACTTCAGCCAAGCTGGCCTTCAAGCTGAAGAAGGAAGGGAAGAAGCCGGTGCTCATCGCGCTCGACCTCTACCGTCCGGCCGCGATTGAACAGTTGGCCACTCTGGCGGGAGAAATCGGGGTGCCCATCTACCAGCCGGAAGCCGGTGAGAAAAGCGTCATGAAGGCGGCCAAGGCCGCTGAAACCTGGATCGCCACCCAGAAGGCGGATGTGATCATCTTTGACACCGCCGGCCGTCAGGAGGTGGACGAGGCCCTGATCGCGGAATTGAAGGAGGTGCGGAAGTACCTCAACCCCCGCGAAGTGCTCCTCGTCGCCGACGCCGCCACCGGGCAGCAGGCGGTCAGCGTCGCCAAGACTTTTCACGAGGCGATCGGGATCACCGGCATTGTTCTGACAAAACTCGATGGCGATGCCCGTGGTGGCGCGGCCCTCTCCATGCGGCGGGTCACCCAGCAGCCGATCAAGTATGCCGGGGTGGGGGAAAAGATGCATCAACTCGATGTCTTTGTGCCGGACCGCATGGCCCAGCGCATTCTGGGCATGGGCGATATCGTCGGTCTGGTGGAGCAGGCGGCGGAAGCCATTGATGAAGCCGATGCCATGAAGATGATGGAGCGGATGACGTCGGCGGATTTCGACTTCAACGATTTTCTCGGGCAGCTGAAGATGATGAAAAAGCTGACCTCCGGAGCCGGGGGCATGATGGGCCTGCTGAGTCTGCTGCCTGGCGTGGGCAGCAAGATCAAGGATATGAAATCCCAGGTGGATGACAAAAAGTTGACCCACATCGAAGCGCTGATTCTTTCCATGACCCCCCGGGAGCGGAAGCAGCCGGGGATTCTCAATGCCAAACGCCGGGCGCGGATTGCGGCGGGGGCGGGACGGTCAGTGAATGAGCTGAATACCATGCTCAACCAGTTCGGTGATATGCGGAAGCTGATGAGCAATCCTGGCAAGATGGGGCAGATGGCCAAGATGATGGGCGGCATGGGCGGAGCCGGTATGGGTGGTCTGGGTGGACTCGGCGGCATGGGTGGTGGCGGCATGCCTGATTTCAGCAAGCTGGGCGGCATGCCCGGGATGGGCAGCGGTAAACATTCCGGCGGCAGCAAGTTCGGCAAAATGGGTAAACCCGGCGGCGGCGGAAAACGGCGGAAGTAAGTCCTTTCCAGCCCGGCCTGCCTTGTCACCCGGCGTCTCATACCAGAGCGCCGGCCCGGCGTGGCTGGCTTACGGTATCGTGACGCGGATGCGGGCGAAAGTGCGGGTACCGGCGGAGGAGGGAGTCAGGGAGCGCCAGGTTTCAGTGACGGTTCCATCGTCATTCGGAGTCAGGCTCACCCGGCGCCCCCCGGCGGTGCCGGAAGTCCATTGGCTGAAATCCGTGGAAAATTCGGGGGCAAAACTCACGTCATCGGCCGAGGCATTCCGACTAAAGGTGATCGTGAAGTATTCGCCCGGGACGGCATCGACCGTAAGCACTCCCCGTCCCGCCCCGACACGGGGAATGGAAGCTGCGCTGCGGGGTTGGCTGCCGAGGGCATATTCGAGGAGGGCGCTGTAGCCATCGGCATCGTTGTCGTCCCCGGCGGAAGGGATGCTGTGCAAAGTGCGCCATGCGGTGAAGTGGGTGGCGTCACTGGTCCCCGGCGTGCCATTCTGTTGGCTGGCGCTGACCCGCCAGTTTTCCGGCAGGTTATGATCGGGATGGCTCAGGGGACGGATCAGCACCAGCGAATAACCGAGGCCATCCGTGGCGGAGGGCCAGGGCTGTTTGTCGTTATAGGAAAAATCCTGGATGACGGTGCCGCTGGCATCCCGCAGCGCGAGGCGTTCGCCACTGTTGGAGAGGCTGCTGCCGAGGCTGAACAAACCGGCCACCGGCAGGGCGTCACCATGACGGAACGCAAAGGCCGCGCGATTCTCCACCAGCAGGATCCGGCCTCCGGCGGGGATCTCGCGCAGAGTGGTACTGTCAAAGTGGAAGGTGATTCCGGAGGTGAAGGAGCAGCCTTCCAGCAGGACGGGGGAGGTGCTGGTGTTCAGGAGTTCGATGTATTCAAAGTCATTGGCATCGGCGAAGCCCGCCGTGATTTCGGCTGCGGTGGGTGCGGAGGGGCGGTAGTTGAACTCGCTGACGACCAGATTCGCTGCCGTGGCGGGGACGGTGGCCACACTGAACCAGGCATTTGTCAGGGCGGACCATACGCCGGCATTCAGCACGCGGGCGGACACCGTGCGCGAAGCAGGGAGAGGCACCGGGGCGCTGTAGGTGAGGGCTCCGGCGGCGGGGGCGTCCGTGAAGGGTTCGCGCGGGTCGGTGCCGTCGAGAGTGTAATACAGGGTGCCTCCGCCTGCGGGGTTTTGGATTTCGAGCTGGAAACCGCCGGGAACGATTCCTCCATGCTGCAGGGTGCCGCCGCTGGCGTTACGAAATTCCGGGGCGGCCGTGGCTGGATAAAGCGGATAGGCCACCACTCCGGCTTTGAAGTTCCGGCATTGGTTGAGCGCGGAATTCGCCGGGGTGGTCCCGAGGGCCCCGCGCTCGGGCAGGATGGTGTTGAGGATGCGGTTTTTTTCCGTCACCCAATGGCTGGCATAGGTGTAGGGATTGGCGTCGTCGCGGTTGTCCCCCCAGCGGGCCGACTCGCCCCGCACGCCCCAGGGATCGATCTCGGCAAAGCGCCGGTTGAAGGCGGCCTTGAGACTGGCGGTGCTGAGCGCCCCGTTGTTGAAGAGGTGGCGCTGGATAGTGTCGGCAAAGGCGAGGCGGAATTCCGGACTGCCCGCGAGTTGCCGCAGGAGGGCAGCGGGGCCTTTGGTGTCAGCCGTCCAGTTGCCCTGGGTGAGGGTGTTTTCACCGGTGGTGCGGAAAACATGTTCCGCATCCCACGAGTGGAAACGCCATTTCCCGGCCGGGTCCTGACGGTTGAAGGACGCGTAGAGATTTTTGTGAGGCCAGTCCTGATTGGCGCCGACCACATTCAGCAGGATGTAGTCACAGAAAGCCGCAATATCCAATTTGGCGGCCACGGCTTCATAGTTGGCCCGCACCTTCAGATCCGGAATGGGATTCGGGGCAATCCGGCCGATCCCCGTCAAATCCAACAATTCCTCCCAGCGTTGCAGGGTGGTGGAATTGTTGAAGCTGTTCCCGGTGGCGGACCCGAGGGGCAGGGCGGGATTGATCAGGCCGGAGCTGATGACATTGTTGATCAGGGTGGCGCCGTCCACGCCATTGGCTCCACTGTGTTTGAAGATATCCCAGTCGCTCTGGGAACCGCCAAGGTATTGCGAGGCAAAACGTTCATCCGGCTTTTCGTGCAGGATGTAGAGGCCCCAGTAGAGGCCATTGAGAAACAGATGCACGGGCTTGGTGTGCCAGGCGGCCCCGCCCATGTTATGCTGCAGATCGGCCATGACGTGGTCGCGCACATAGTCGCCCCGGGTGCGCTGGCCGGCATCGGGGTGAAGCCAGGTTTGATTCAGCCGGGCATCAAGGATGAAAAGGTCCTGTTCGTTGGCGGCCGCCCCGCCGTAAATGTCATGGGAAACCGTCTCCTCGGCTTTGAAGCGCATGGAGAGTTTGTAGGCCTTCCACCGCTGCTGGCTGGTGCCGCCGAATACATGCACATTGCCATCCACCTGGAACCCTTTGGCCGCGTTGGGATCGCTGGCGCTACCGTCAGGATTGAGATATTCCAGCGAGGCAAAACGGTCTGCTCCTTCGGCCGCCACTCCGACTTCCGTGCCGACATAAAATCCCCGGTTATCCACGGCGGTGCCGGCGGTGCTGAGCGGCCCGAAAGCTTCGCGCCAGGCGGTGACGACGGAAAGTATCGGCAGGCGCTTCAGGTCATCGGCACTGAACCGGTTGAGGGCTGTGGCATGATTGACGACCGCCGGATCCACCGCCCAGTCGGGACCGGCCGGACTGCGGAGACTTCCGCCGGTGGTGCCCCATGGAAAGGTATCGCCCGCCGCGAGATTCATGGAGGAGAGGGGGCCGGACTGGGTGAGGACCTGCGCGGGGAAAAGATAGGTCTGGGTGTCGGTGTTGGAGGAGCCCAGCCCGGTCTTCCAGGTGCGGGCGCGGAGAATGGTGGTGCCATTCACTGGGATGGTGGCGACTGGCGTGGTCTGGGCATCCGGAGCCGCGGCCTGGGTGCCGTTCAGAGGAGAGGGCAGGGTGCCATTGACGGTCCAGGCAATGGTGGCACCGGGTGTGCTGCTGGTGATGGTGACCGTGAAGGGGGCCTCGAAAATCCCGCGGGTGATATCGAATTTAGTGTCCGCGCAGAAAGCCGTGATGCCGCTGGCTGCATTGCTGGCCCTGGGGCTGTCGTTTTCGAAGAAAACGGGGGCTGCCGCGGGGTCATTGCCGGGACGGCCATAGGAAACCGCCCGGCGCTGCTCCGGATAGGGGACGGCGGCCGAGCCGATGCTGTCCATCGTGGTCCAGCCACCGGCTCCGTCAGGCTGACTGAGCAGGAGCACCCCGGAAGGGTCAGGTTTGAAACCGGGATGCGGCTCCACGTTCGCGATATTCCGTTCGAATCCACCGCAGAAGACCATCAGATAGCCGCCGGCCGGGATGCTGGTGGGCGTGGTGGCCGGAGCCACCGGCGCGGCGAATACCCATTTGCCCGGCAGCGCGGGATCATCGGTCAGGGCCCAGCCGGTCAGGGACACCGCGGCAGCCCCGTTGTTCCGCAGTTCGATCCACGCCGGACTTTTCCCATCCATGTCCAGCAGGGCATCGCGGTCATTGGGCCGGCCGGGATTATCGACCATGAACTCATTGAGATAAACGGCGGCCTCTGCCGGCAAGGAGGCACAGCAGAGCAGAACTCCGGCGAGGAGCAGACGAAGCGGGGGCATAGGAAGGGGCGAAGGGACGAACCGCCAAATTACAGGAGGAGAACCCCTCGGGTCAATCACCGTCTGGGCCGCTTTCCGTCGTTCCGGACCGGATTTACGCCAGGACGCCCTTGACCACTTCGCCGTGGACATCGGTGAGACGGAACTGGCGGCCCTGGTAGCGGTGGGTGAGCCGGGTATGGTCGATGCCGAGCAGGTGCATGATGGTGGCCTGATGATCATGGACGTGGACTTTGCCTTCCGTGATATTCCAGCCGAATTCATCGGTGGCGCCGTGGACGTGTCCTTTTTTCACACCGCCCCCGGCCATCCAGAGACTGAAGGCGCGGCCGAAATGGTCGCGGCCGTTGGGCTTGGCGGGATCGCCCTGACCAAACGGGGTGCGCCCGAATTCCCCGCCCCAGATGACGAGAGTATCGTCGAGCAGGCCGCGTTGCTGGAGATCCTGCACGAGGCCGGCGGATGGCTGGTCGGTATCCCGGCACTGGACCTCGAGCTGGGTGTGGAGATTGCCGTGCTGGTCCCAGCCGCTGTGCATCAGCTGGACAAAACGGGTGCCACTCTCGATGAGCTTGCGGGCCATCAGGCAGTTGTTGGCAAAGCTGCCTTTTTCCTTCACGTCGGGGCCATACAAGTCGAGAATATGTTGCGGTTCCCTGGAAAGATCCGTGAGGTCGGGGACACTGGCCTGCATCCGGTAGGCCATCTCGTATTGGGCAATGCGGGTATCCGTTTCGGGATCGCCGTAGTCCGCCAGATGGGCGGCGTTCATGGCCTGGATGTCATCCAGCAGGGTGCGGCGGGCCGCCCGGTCGATCCCGTCAGGATTGTTCAGATAGGGCACCGGGTCGCCGGTGTTGCGGAAGCGCACCCCTTGATACTTGCTGGGCAGGAAGCCGCTGCCCCAGTAGTAGTCGAAAAAAAGCTGGCCGCAGCTTTTCTGCCGGTCGGAGGAGGTCATCACCACAAACGCGGGGAGATCGCTGGTTTCGCATCCAAGTCCATAGGTGGTCCACGCGCCCATGCTGGGACGGCCGGGGACCTGCGAGCCGGTCAGGAAAAAGGTGACCCCGGGCGCATGATTCACGGCCTCGGTATTCATGGACCGCACCACCGTGATCTCATCGGCGATGCTGCCAAGGTGGGGAAGGAGGGTGCTGATTTCGGTGCCGCTGCGGCCCCATTTTTGGAAAGGTTTGATGGCCGGCACAATGGGCCACTTCTTGTTGCTGGAACTCATGGTGGACAGCCGGGTGGTGCCGCGGATGCTTTCCGGAATGTCCTGCATGGCCATGCGCTCCAAGGTTGGCTTGGGGTCCAGCAGATCGATGTGGGAGGGCCCGCCTCCCTGCCAAAGATAAATCACCCGCTTGGCCTTGCCCGGGAAATTGGGGAACCCGGAAACGCCGGCTGCCTGGGCCGCGCCGTAGGCTGGTCCGCCCAGCAGGGAAGAGAGGGCGGCCGCGCCCAGGCCGGTCGCGGTGTGGCCAAAGAGTTGCCGGCGGGTGACGCGGCGGATGTTTTCAGCAAAGGGATTCATGAGGGAACAGGAAGGGGGATGATAGGGTGAGGAAGGGCAGGTCTCATTCCCGGGTGAGGGATTCATCAAGGTTGAAGATGCCGAGACACAGGGCGGTCCACGCGGCGTGTTCGGGGGCGGCCAGGGTGGCATCCTGCGGGGCGGCGCCGGTTTTGAGGAAGGCCGTGGCTTTATCAGGATGCTGGTCGAAATACTGCCGTTGCCGGTTCAGCATGGTTTCGAGGCGAGTCAGATCCTCCGGACGGGGCGTGCGGATGGTGATGCGGCGGAAGGCTTCGCTGAGGCGGGAAGCCGTGTCGCCGGGAGTGGCGAGCAGTTTCGCGGCCAGCACCCGGGAGGCTTCCACCCAGGTGGGGTCGTTCAGCGTGGTCAGGGCATGCAGCGGGGTGTTGGTGAGATCGGGCCGGACTTTGCAGGCCTGACGGACCGAGGCGTCGAACATGTTGGCCGGCCCCACGGTGCGGCGGTGGAAGGTGTAGAGGCTGCGCCGGTAGAGATCCGGTCCGCTGGATAATGGATAGGTGAAGTCCCGCTCCTTGGTGATGGCGAGGGAGTCCCAGATGCCTTCGGGCTGATAGGGATAAACCGGGCGGCCGCCGATTTCCGGCTGGAGCAGGCCGCTGACCGCGAGGGCGGTGTCCCGCAGGAACATGGCGGGCAGGCGGAAACGGGGGCCGCGGGAGAGCAGGCGGTTTTCCGGATCAAGTTGCCGCAGGGCCGGGGTGGAGCGGCTGCTCTGCCGGTAGGTGGCACTGGTGACGAGCAGGCGGTGCATGGGTTTCAGCTGCCAGCCGCGGTCCCGGAATTCCACCGCCAGCCAGTCGAGGAGATCGCCATGCACCGGTGGCTCGCTTTGTACGCCCAGGTCCTCCGCGGTCTTCACCAGACCGGTGCCGAAGTAGAGTTGCCACAGCCGGTTGACCTGGACGCGGGCGGTCAGGGGATGGTCTGGACTGAAGAGCCACTGGGCGAGGCCGAGCCGGTTGGCCGGCGCTCCGGCGGGCATTGCGGGCAGGAAGGCCGGCACCGCGAACCCCACTTTTTCGAGGGGCTGTTCGTAGTTGCCCCGGCTGAGGATATGCGTTTCGCGGGGTTGGGTTTCCTCCATCACCATGACGCGGGGGAGTTCCTCGGTCTGGTAGGTCCGGAGGGCGGATTGGGCGGCGATAATCTTTTTGATATCATCGTGGCCCGCCACCGCAGAGAGGCGGCGGTCGTCGAATTCCGTCCTGACACGGCCGGCGGCGTATTTGTTGGGTTTGTCCGCCGGGGCTTCGCGGACATCGAGAATGAGCCGTTTCCAGTTATCTTCTTCCGGTTTGCCGGCGGCGATCAATTGGTCTTCCCATTCCTTCTGCAGGGCATTGCGGCGGGATTCCCACTCCGGTCCGGCGGCTGTTTTCAGCGCTGCCTCCTGCTGCTGCAGTTTGGCCATTCCCTTTTCGTATTCGGGGGTGGACAGCTCCACCACTGGCGGTCCCACCCGGATGCGGGAGGAATAGAAAGTGGGAGTGCCGCTTTCCGGGATGTTATTAAAACCCGCCATCAGACTGTAATAGTCCTTCTGGGTCATCGGATCATACTTGTGATCGTGGCACTGGGCGCAGGCCATGGTGAGGCCGAGGAAGACGGTGCTGGTGACGTCCACGCGGTCGAACAGCACCACGTTGCGCTGCTCTTCGGCAATGGCCCCGCCTTCACCATTCAGGAGGTGGTTCCGGTTGAAGGCGGTGGCAATTTTCTGATCGGTGGTGGCGCCCGGGAGCAGGTCGCCCGCGAGTTGCCAGGTGCCAAACTGATCGAAGGGCATGTCGCTGTTGAGCGCCCGCACCACCCAGTCACGCCAGACCCATTGGAAGGTATCGCCGTCCTGTTGGAAGCCATTGCTGTCCGCATAACGGGAAGCATCCAGCCACGGAATGGCCATGCGTTCCCCATAAGCGGGGGAGGCCAGCAGCCGGTCCACCACCTTTTCGTAGGCGACCGGCGAGGCGTCAGCGAGGAAGGCCCCGACTTCATCCGGGGCCGGCGGCAGTCCGGTCAGGTCGTAGGTGACGCGGCGTAGCAGGGTGGTGCGGTCGGCTTCCGGGGAAGGCGCCAGCTGATGCGCTTCCAGTCCGTGCAGGATAAAGTGGTCGATCTGGTTCCGGGGCCATGGGTTGTTTTCCACCAGCGGAAGCAATGGCCTCACCGGAGGCATGAAAGCCCAATGCGGTTGGTATCCGGCGCCTTCCGCGATCCATTGTTTCAGCTTGGCCTTCTGCTCCGGGGTCACGGTGCGGTGGGAATCCGGGGGCGGCATCACTTCGTCCGGATCGGTGCTGAAGAGCCGCTTCACCAGCTCACTGGCTTCGGCATCGCCGGGCACAAACGCTTTCTCGGCCAGAGCCGCCTCGCGTTGGTCGAGCCTCAGGTCGGCCTTGCGGTGATTGGCGTCCTGTCCGTGACAATAATAGCAGTTTTCCGAGAGGATGGGGCGGATGTCGCGGTTGAAATCCATCGTGCCCGCCGACGCGGGGCAGGCAGCAGCGAGAGCCAGCAGCAAGAGAGGCAGCCGGGCCGGGAGAGTCGTTTGATTCACAGTCACATCCGCTTATACGGCGGAGCGGCGCAGAATTCTCTTGAGAGCCCCGGAAAAGGCAAGCGGGTGCCCGGTCCCTCCTGAATGGCCGTGCTGAGGGCCTGGGCCGGGGTTCAGGGCTGGCCTCCGGAGAGGATCACGGTTCCGCCGGTGGTGCCGATGGCGCGTTGGATGACGCTTTAGTTATGGGTGCCGTCCGCCACGGAAAAGGAGGGCAGGGTGATGGAATCGCTCAGCGGGCCGGTCCCCGGTAACACGGCATGGCCCGGGGAAAGGGTGCTGTTGTCCGCGATCTGGCTTTGAATGCCCTGCCAAATCACCTCCGGGGCCAATTGCTGTTCTGCGACCGCCAACCACGTGAGGGCCGTCGCGTCCTGCACTTCCCGGACGGTGGCTGCGTCATCTGCGGGAGCCGTAGCCGTGGCGGGCAGGGCAGGGCCCAGCCCCAGTGCGGCGAGGGTGGGGGTTTCCGGAGTGATAGGATCAGAGTTGATGGCAGTCAGGGATCAAGGTGGGGCGCACCAGTTGGCAGGATCGAAGAGCGAGGCACGGATCGCTTCCTGCTCGGGAGGGGGCAGGGTGGCCAGTCCCTGCGGCACGAGGTGCAGGGTTTCATGCCGGTGCAGGTCGGCGAGGGGCGATCGGGGACAGGAAAGGTCCGGCGGGTTCCCCACTCCCGTAGCCCCGTGCTTCAGGAGGGCAGGGGGAATTAAGAAAGCACGGGGCCGTGGGTCCCTGCGGCGGGGGCTTTCCAGGGAGGGAGCGTCAGGAGCAGGGCGGTGAAGGAGGGAAGCAGCAGCATGCTCTCAGTGATCCGCCGCCGGCGGCCGGCCGGTTTCGCGGAAAATGGATTTTTTGAAACCAAAGCAGCCGGCGCTGTCAGGTGCGCTGAATGGATAAAAGCCTCCTTGTCCGGAAAGCTTGCCCCGCACCGGCCCGGCATGGTAATCATTAAATTATAATCCCCACTGGCCCGTCCGCCCCCCCTCTGATGCTACCCCCGATTGTTTCCAAAATATGTCTCGTTGCTCTGATGAGTGGAGTCCTGCTTCCCTCTGCGGGAGCCCAGTTTGTCATCAATGAATTCATGGCCAACAACCTCAGCAGTGTGGATGTCGACGAGGACACCCAGCATGAGGACTGGATCGAAATCCAGAACACCAGCAACGCCGCCGCCACCCTCAATGGCTGGTATCTCACCGACGATGCCAACGAACTCCGTAAATGGCAGTTCCCCGTCACCACTCCGGTGGTCAGCATTGCCGCGGGCGGACGCCTCACCGTCTGGGCTTCCGGCAAGAACCGCCGCGCCGTCGCCACCCGCCTGCACACCAATTTCAAACTCAGCTCCGAGGGTGAATTCCTCGGCCTCGTGAAGCCCGATGGCGCCACCGTGGAGAACAGCTACAGCCCGGCCTATCCAGCACAGTTTCCCAATGGCACCTACGGCCGGGTCAATCAGACCACCCCGGTCGTTCTGCTGTCGGACAGCAGCTCTGGCAAAGCGATGTCGCCGGTCAGCGAGGCTGACTTCACCACCAATTTCACCGGCTGGAACACTGCCCTGGCCTTCAATGACAGCACTTGGCAAGCAGGGACCGGCGGGTTTGGTTTTGGCGCACCCTTTGCGGGCGAAGTCGGCGCGGGGGGCGACCTCGCCGCCCGCATGAAGGGCATCACGCCCACCTGTTTCATCCGTTATACTTTCAACTACACCCCAGGCGCCCAGCTGACCGCAATGCGGCTGAAGACCAAGTTCGACGATGGTTATGCCTGTTATCTCAATGGGGTGCTGATCGGCTCCACCGCCAATCCCGCAGTCATCGCGTGGAATTCCCCTGCCTTGTCCGACCGGCTGGATTCCTCCGCCACCACCGCCAGCATCGTCACTCCCACCAATGGCATTCCCACCCTCGTCAGTGGCCCCAATCTCCTCGCCTTTGCCCTGCTCAACAGCGCGGCCACGGAGTTGACCGGCTCCCCGGCGGTGGATACCACCAATGCCCTCCTCCGGTCCTCGCTGGAAGTGGATACCGTCACCGGGGTCCAGATCGGTTATCTGACTACCGCCACCCGTGGTAATGTGAATACCGCGATCAAAACCGCGGTGGGACCGGCCATCAATGCCACCACCGATGATCCGCCCCAGCCCATCGGCGGAGCGGGCAGCGCGCCTCTGCTCATCACCACCACCGTGGGCCCCACCCTGCGTCCCTTGGCAGGTACCGACCCCGTCACCCTGCGGTGGCGCCGCCTGTATGAGGCGGAGAGCACCATCGTTATGGTCGACAATGGCACCGCCGGCGACGTGTTGGCCAATGATGGGACCTACACCGCCAGCGTGCCAACCACTTCCCTCCTTGCGGGCGATATCATCCGCTGGCGCATCGTGGCCAAGGACAATTCCCTCACGCCGGTCTATTCCTACGATCCTCCCTACACCGGCTTCTCCGCCACCGCCCCTCCGGGCACCCTGCCACCGGTCTCCGCCACCATCGAGGCCGCGCAATACTTTGGCACCATGGCCATTCCGGTCCTCGTCGGCGATTCCACCCTGCCGGTGCTGCATTGGTTTTACACCGGGACGGACAATACTGTGAACAACACCGGGACCCGCTGTTCCTTCTTCTGGCAGCCGCTCCCGATTGACCACCCACCGGTGGGTTACACGACACCGCGCCCCGAATTCTATGACAACGTGCTGGTGAATCTCCATGGCCAATCCTCGGCCGGCTTTCCCAAGAAAAGTCATGACCTGAGTTTCGGCAAGGATAACCGTTTTCTCTGGAAAGATGGCACCCCCGCCACCTCCGGGGTCAATCTGCTCGGCAACTACGCCGACAAGACCAAGGTCCGGAACCCCGCCGCCTGGTGGATCTGGGAAAAGTCCGGCCATATCGCCTCCCATTACGATACCCTGGTCCGGGTCCAGCAGAACAAGGTCTTCAAAGGCCTCTACGATGTGGTGGAAAACGCCAACTCCGCCTGGCTGCAACGTCAGGGGCTTGATGAAGCCGGGGCTCTCTACAAGATGTATAACTCTCTGGACTCAGCCTCCAGCCCCGGCGCGGAGAAAAAGAATCCGGACGACACCAACATCGCAGACCTCACCGCCCATATCAATGGCATCGCGCCTTCCCTCACCCGCACGGTCCGGCTGCGGTATTTGTATGACAATGTCAACGTGCCGGCCCTGATCAACTTCCTTGCCACCCACTCCCTCATCCTGAACCGCGATTTCGGCCACAAGAACTACTACATCTACCGGGACACCAACGGCACCAAGGAGTGGAGCTTGCTGCCATGGGATCAGGATCTCTCCCTGGGCCACACCTGGACCGGGGCCCAGAATTATTTTGATGACGATATCCACAGCCAGGCCGCCCTGCAGATCGGCGTCACCTCCAACCGCCTGATCGAACTGGTCTACAGCACGCCGGAGCTGAATCACATGTTCGTCCGCCGCCTGCGCACCCTTGCCGATCAGTTCTACGTCTCCTCCACTGAGAGCAATGGGCCCATCACCCAGTTCATCAATAACCTTGTCCAGAAGATCGATCCGAATCCCGACAACTATGCCGCCGGCACCGATGATGCCGACCTCGAGGCCCGCGCCTGGGGATTCTGGCTGGATGGCGGCGGCGGGGCCAAGATCAATTCCACTGACGCCCGTATGCCGGCCCACACCGTCCGCGCCCAGGCCCTCCGTCTCACCACCGCCAATCTCAACCCTCCTGGCGGCGGCGCCAGCTATGATGACGGCACTACCACCCTGCTGCCCTTCGTGCCCGGCCGCCGGGACTTCCTTTTCCGCGCCGTGCCTCCCACCAGTCCGGGCCTGAACGGGGTCACCCTCGCCAACCAGACCTTCCCGTCCAGCCAACCCCTCGTACCCACTCTCATCATTGAGCAGGTCACGCCCGCCCCCTCGACCGGTCTTAACCAGGATCACGAGCACTTTGTCCTGCGGAATCCCAATAACTATGCGGTCGATATCTCCGGCTGGACCATCGGCGGGGACATTGCCATGACCTTTCAGGGGGGCACCGTCATCCCGGCCCAGGGCGCCACCACCACCCAGGCCACCAACAGCCCTTACATCAATCAGTTGATCGTCGCCAACAAACCCGCCGGTATCCGCACCCGCCTTACCGCCCCCATGGCCAATCAATACCGCCTCGTCACCGGCCCCTACGATCATCAGCTCTCGGCCCGCGGCGGCGTCATTACCCTGAACCGGCCGAACAATCCCCTCGACGCCACGGCTGGTTATGCCCAGGTGCTGTCTGTGCCTTACACCGGCACCCCCACCGCCCATCAGAATTACCTGCGGGTCACCGAGCTGAACTTCCGCCCTGCGCCCCCTGCCGCCACGGAACTGGCCGCCCTCGCCGGTCTGGTGGCCGGCGACTTCGAGTTCATCGAGCTCGTCAACGCCGGCCCCGCCGCGCTGGACCTCGGCGGTGCCTGGTTTGAGGAAGGCGTGGAATTCACCTTCCCCACTCCCTTTGTCCTGAACCCCAATCAGCGCTGTGTCGTCGTCGCCAGCCAGGCCGCCTACGAGATCCGTTATGGCACCACCCACCTCATCGCCGGGGAGTTCCAGGGTTCCCTGAATAATGGCGGGGAAAAACTGCGGCTGCTCGACCCCATCGGCGAGCAGGTGCTGGAGTTCAGCTATGACGACGACTGGTATCCCGTCCCCACCGGGCAGTACCGCAGCCTTGTCATCACCGCGCCCCTCCCCTCGTATTCCGACTACAGCCTCCACGCCAGCTGGCAGCTCAGCAGTCAGGCCAATGGCAGCCCCGGCGCCGCCGATGCCGCCCCGTCCGTGGTCTATGAAGGCTGGCGTTATGCGTTCTTCAGCGATGCCCAGCTGCCCACCGCCCTGGAGCCCAATACCGAGGCCTCTCCCTACGCCGACCCGGACGGGGACGGCTGGCGGAATATCGAGGAATACGCCTTCGGCAGCATCCCCACCTCCGCCGCCTCCGGCGTGCAGACCAGTCCCGGCACCACCACTGTGGGCACCGATACCTTCCTCACCCTCACCTTCATCCGGTCCGCCGACAGCATCGATCTCACCTATGCCGTCGAATGCAGCAGCGGCCTCACCTCCGGCAACTGGCAACCCATCGCCGTGCCGGTCGGTGATCCCGTGCCCCTCGCAGGTGGCCTTGAGCGCGTCACCTACCGGGACACCACGCCCCTCGGCGGCCAGACCCGCCGCTTCATCCGCGCCGCCGCCCGGAAGTAAGCGTGGCCGGGCGGGGCCGGGCAGGACTAAGGGGGCCTCTCATTTGCCTCAGCAATAGCCCTGGACCCCGGTCAATGAGACCGCGAAGCCTGCCGCCCCCCGGGCCCTGAGCCCGCCGCCGAAAACCTTACGGTCCGATCATGTGGATGTTGTCGACGCTCGTGTCGTCAGCGCCGGAGTGCCACTCGGTGTAGATGTAAATCCCGGCGAGCTGGCTCAGGACGTTTTTAAATACTTCCGCCGTCACCGCCGCGCCGGTACCGCTGACTTTCCATCCTGTTTCGGAGAGTGGCACCGTGCGGAGCTGCCAGAGATTTAGCGCCGGATTCGGCGTGTCGTAATAGAGGGAAAGGGAACCCCCATTCAACACCACCGCCGGGTAAGTGGCGGTGTCGGTGAAGCGGATCAGCAGATCGTAGGACAGGCTTCCCCTGTAAAAAGCGAGTTGATTGCCGAGATAGGCGGCCGGGGCCGCGATCCCGGTTTCCCCATAGATGTCGCCAATCCGCACACTGCCCGCCGGGTTCCCGGTCGCTCCGTCCCAGGGAAGCACCGAGGTCACGGGGTCGACGACGTGGGAGCGGAAAGGATAAGCCACCACTCTCAACCCTTGGTTGTCATTGTCGAAGGTCGACACGAACGGCGACATCACCGCGACCACCCGATAGAACCCCCGGTTCTCGGCGACACTCACCGTGACGCTCTGCACTCCCGTACCGAGAACCGGCAGGAAAGGGATGCCCGGTGGTTCTGCGCTCCATGGTCCCGGCGTCAGTTGGGAGCTCCACTCCACCTGGTAGGACAGCGCGCCCGGCACTTCGCGGAAGGTCAGGACCCCGTTCCGGTCGAAACTCTCGATGGTCGGTGGGGCCGCCAGGGCTGCGGATCCGGCGGCGAACACGAACGATGGAAGCAGGAGGCCGATTTTCATGGTGGCGTATTATGTAATCTGCCGCGGGCGGATCCCGGCATTCAGCCCGGAAATCCCCGCATCTGCTGGTGCCAATGGAGGGTAATCTTCAAACCAGGCCGGTAACGGAATTCTTTCGGCAATTTGGCTGCCCCACCAGGCAAAAGCCAGAGCGGAGGGCGGGGCGTTATGAAGGCGTTGCCGGTCTCAGGCTTCGCGTCCCCCCCCGCCTTCCCGCCGTATCCCTGTCAAAACCAGATTGGAGATTGACTATCACCCGGAAAATCCCTATCCAGAATCCCATGAACCAAAATTCACCCCTCCGGTTGCGCTCTTTGCCCCCCACCTATCGGGCTGCCGCGTGGGGGGCGGTCCTGGCGTTCCTCCCGTGGCTCTCCCCCGCCACCGCGGCCGATCCCACGGTGGATATCGAAAAAGCAGTCGATGCCCAGCGGGGCATTCATATCCTGCTGTTTGCCTTGGCTTCCGACGAGGATAACCTCTTCCCGGATCTGCCCGGCGATGCCAATGCCAATTTCCGGAAGCTCTTCCAAAGAGGCCTCGTGGACACCGAAGGCACCTTCGCGGTGCCACACGATGGATGGTGTCTGAAAGGCAAGCCGGACGGCAACATTGGAAACCGCCCGGACTATGCCCAGGCCTTGGAGCCCGGCGAGCTGTCCATTGCCTACGTGGCAGGCCATCACTTGGCTTCCGACGCCCGCCTGCCCCTCCTGATCTCCGGTGCCGGACCCGCCACTGCCTGGATCACCGGGGTCGCCAAAACTCCACCCGCCGTGGTCTTCACCGGCAAGGTGGCCGTGACCTTTGTGGGAGGCGCCGCCGAAATCCTGACGCCTGATCCCGATGGCAAGATCAGGAAGCCAAAAGACGGCAAACCGGTGGACATCTTCAGCAAGGAATATGGCACCCATCCGGAAAAGATCCGCCTGCCCGCGCCCCTCCCCAAGCCGAAGGAAGGCTAAGGCCTCAGGGTGAGGTGACCCATTGCCATAAATCGCTGACAATCTGTGCTCTCTGTGACATCTGTGACATCTGTGACATCTGGGACATCTGGGACATCTGGGACATCTGGGACATCTGGGACATCTGGGACATCTGGGACATCTGTGGGTCCCCCCTTCAGATCCGTGGTTCCCCACCAGCCTTTCCATCCTGCCCAAACCATGAAAATCATCCGTCAATTCGGCCGTCTGCTGCCAGTGGCTTCGCTCTACTTGTTTACCTCCACGGCCAACGCTGCGCTCTATGCTTTTGGCGACAGTCTCAGTGATGCCGGCAATACCTCCCTCGCCACCGCCGGCGCCCTGCCGGGAGCTGGTTATTATAACGGCCGTTACTCCAACGGCCCGGTTTGGGTGGAATTATTGGCGGGAAGGTTGGGGCTGGCGGTGCCCCAGCCGAGCCTGCTTGGCGGGACCAACTACGCGTGGGCCGGCGCTTTTTCCGCCACAGGGGGGCAGGCGCCCACCGTTCTCTCGCAGGTCAGTGGATTCACCGCTTTCCGAACCTTCCTGCCCACCGACATCATCACGCTGTGGGGCGGGGCCAATGACCTGATTCTGGGCGCTGAAGCCAATCCCCTCGTGCCGGCCGCCAACATCGTATCCAATGTGACCGCTCTCGTGGGGGCCGGGGCCAAGCTCATTATCGTGCCGAATCTGCCGGACCTTGGCGATACCCCTTCACTCGCGGCCCAGGGTACGGCTGCCCAGGCCGGAGCGAGTCTTTGGACCCAGGGATTCAACACGTATCTATCCTCTGCCCTCCCGGCCCTCGCTGCCGCGAATAACGTCCAGATTCAATTGCTGGACGTTTTCGGCCTCAGCAAGGAATTGAGAAACAATCCCGGCACCTATGGATTCACCAATATCACCGATTCCGCCCTCCTCACCAACAATGTGGCGCTGGCCGGCCAATATCTCTATTGGGATACCGTCCACCCCACCGCAGCAGTCCATCAACTGATCGCCAACGCCGCCATTCCTGAACCTGGCGCCGTGGGGCTCCTCTTCCTGACGGGCCTGAGCGTGGTCCTGCGCCGCCGCCGCGCTGCATAGCCGCCCCCAAGCCACATCCCCCACGGCGGCGCCTGAGATCGAAACCCGACTGTAAGCCATTTGCTTTTCGCGGGTGATGGCATGGGCGGGGGAGGGATGGGGGGCGCCTCTATCCCTTCTTTGACGTTATGGAGATTGGGAAAACTATCCGCGATGGTTGGCACGGCGGCAGTTCTTGATTTCCGGGTCACCGGAAGGAAGGGCAGGGGCTTCGGGGCAGGATTTAGCTAGTTGGCCGCTTTTCCTGGAGCTTCGCGCGGTGGACAGGACGTCCCGCCACGCCAGCAGGTCTGTCGGTGGGAGAAGGCCGTTTTATTTCCTGACCAGCCAGATATTCCGATAGAAGACGGGGTTGTCGTGGTTTTGCAATTGCAGGGCTCCGGGCGCGGGGACTTCTGTCTCGAAGCCGCCCCCCGGAGTGGCGGAGTTGAGCTCCAGGTGATCCTGGACGGTGATTCCGTTGTGTTTCACGGTGACCACGGCAGGTTTGGTCCGCTTGCCGGAATCGTCGAAGGTGGCCGCGGTGAAATCGATGTCGTAGGTCTGCCACTGCAGGGGAGGATAACACAGATTCACTTTCGGGGCGCTGTTGCGGTAAATGCCCCCGCATTCGTTGTCCTCGCCTTTGAGACCGAAACTGTCCAGCACCTGCAATTCATATCGGTCCTGCAGATAGACCCCGCTATTCCCCCGGCTTTGCCCCCGTCCCAGCGGTTTGAAGGGAAGAATGAACTCGAGGTGCAATTGGAAGGATTGGAAGGTCTCTTTGGTTTTCCCCCCGCTGGCGAGCCAGTGGCGATCGTCCATCCGGGCACCGTGCCAGGCGTCCACCCCAGTGCCATCAAAGAGGATGACCGCCCCCGCAGGAGCCTTCGCGCCTTCGGTGGGGCTGTGACGTTCCACGCGTTTGAGCCGGAAGGTTTCGCCTTGGTCCGTCTGGCCGCTCAGGCCTGATTGGTCCAGCACGGCAGTCCACCCGCCGCGGAAGCGGAGGAGGTCTCCCTCCCGTTTGCCTTCTGCCACCACCTTGGCGGACCCGTCCCAGCCTGCACCGGGCAGACCCTGCCGGTGAAAGACCGCCCGGAAGTTGTCATTTCCCAGGGCAATCACATCTGCGCCCAGTTTGAAGCCGCCCGGGGAGCTTTCGTATTCGCCTTGCAGGGAAAAATCGGGGCCCGCGGTTTCAGGGGACAGATAGGCGGGTGGTTCCGGCGGCTTCGGTTTCTCTTCGGCCGGACAGGTGCCGGCCAGGATCGCGATACTTAATGTGGTGAAGCGGAGGAGGAGGGATGGGGATTTCATGGAGATGGAGGCTGGACCAGGGGAGATTGGCTGGGGCCGTGGAGGGATTGGCGTGGAGCGTGGTAGCTTCAGAATACACGTGTCTCAACGCCTTTCCTGTCCGGGTCGGTGAAGACTGGCACCGGCCATTCCGACGCTGAATCCGGAGAGGCCGGGTAACTTGTGAAAGTTGAAGGGTTAGCAGGTAATCGTGACGGCATTTCCAAGACAAGTGGGATCCTGCACCCTATTGAGCGCAGGAAAACTAGAAATATTTGCGCCGGGAGGGGATTGCTTTCATCCGGGTGGAGGTTTGTTCATTTCCCGACCGGCCGGGGCCGGCAGCCGGGAAGCCCCCAAGCGCCCTCCCCGCCCGAACCCAACGCCTTTCGGGAATGCTGTCATCATTTCTGCGCGGAAATTGGCGGACGTCCAGCGGTCCATGGCCCAATGGGGGTATCGTATTTCGCAGGCGGGCCTGGCGGCGCAGCATCAGCAGCAACTCGATTTCTGGAACCCCCTGAATCCTCTCCTGATCGACTTCGATGATCTGCTGGATGCCGGGAAAGCCCCAGGGTTTCTGGCGGCCCTCCGCCAGCGGCTCGCTTTGCCAGCCCTGCCTCAGGACACGGTTCCTGTCATGGCAGGCGATTCCCGTCCCCGCAATCTCTGGCGCAAGCTGCGCACCCGCCTTCAGGCCAGCAACGCTCCCGTTATCAATACAACGGTGGGTTTCAAGTTGTAAGGCGCCAGGCAGATGCCGCCTGGCTTACGGACTCTCCACGACCTTGATGCGCCCGAAGCGCGACTTGGACTGATCCACCGTCACCCCGTCCTGCCAGACCACGCGCTCGAACCTGTCATCAAGGCTGGTGACCTGTTGGCTGGATCCGGCGGCTTGGAAGGCGTCAGTGCTGGAGCCGAATTGCACCTCGTAGGTGATGCCGGGGCTCATGGTGGCCTTGCGGCGGATGAATTCCACCTGCAGCCGCCGCGTGACGGGGTCGAGGGTGACCTGGGGCAGACCCTGCGTGCCGGTGCCGGGGACCAGGTGGCGCGGGCCTTCTGACGAGAGATTGAAGGCAAATCTTAACAGGTTGGGCAGTCCATCTGTGAGGGCTTGGCTGGCCGCGGGACCTGAGGGGCCGGGCGATCCAAACTCCGTCAGCCGCCACGCCTCCATTTGACTGTAGGTCTGTCCAAATACGGGATAGGACGCCTCCGAGACCCCTCCGGCATTCACCGCCCGGAGGCGGTAGCGATACCAGGAGTGGGGCATCAGGCCGGTCGCCGAGAACCAGGTCCGGGTGTTGGGGATTTCGCCGACCTGTACCCATGCGTTACCTCCGGCGGTGCTCTCCAGAACATAACTGGTGGCTCCGGGGGCCGCCGCCCAATAAATCGAAACGGCGGTATCGGAAGCCGGGGAGGCGAGGAGGAAGGCCGGGGCCGGAGGCTTCGCGGGAGTGGCGGCCGTCAGCACCACATGCTCCAAGGCCCAGGTATCTGTACCGGGGCCGCTGTGTGACATCTGCCGCCAGCGGAACCGGGTGCCCGGAGAGCTGGCTTCGGCAGGGATGGCCAAGGAGAAACGGGACCAGGAGGAATTGGCCGGAAACAGGGTATTCAGCGCAAAAAGATAGCTCCAGGCTCCTCCCTCCGCCTGATACTCAAGCAAGACAGGTTCTTCCTGCTCACTGTTATTCCAATAGGCGTTGCCATCAGCGGCTTCATGGCCGGCACGGAAGCTGAATTCCAGGACGGCCGGCTGCTGCACGGGCACGGCGAGGCTGACGGCTTCGCGCACTCCGGCCTGTCCAAACCACAGCACCGGGCTGCCCGGGAAGCCAAGCCCGCCATCGAGTGCGGTTCCTCCGGACACGGCCCCCCAGAC
>CAIZWU010000092.1 GCA_903936775.1 uncultured bacterium
AATGGTGGCGCATTTGCATTTGGTGATACCCAGGGCCACCTGCCGGGCCACGATTAGCGGCAGCTTGTGGGTTTTTACATGTGGCCGCAGCCGTGCCGGATCCCCCGCCATGACAATCATGCGCCGCAGATTTTCCTCCACGCTTTCCCAATGCAGGATCAGCGCGGGCGACGCGACTTGGTCCTCGTTCTCTACCATCAGGGGAGCCGGACTCATGGATCAGGCCAGTTCAAAAATCACTTCGATCTCCACGGCGATATTTCCGGGCAGCGGCCCCATGCCCACCGCGCTGCGGGCGCCGATCCCCTGCTCTGCCCCGAATACCTCCACAAACAATTCGCTGCATCCATTGATCACTTTGGGATGATCATAAAAATCCGCCGCAGAATTCACCATCCCCAGCACCTTGACCACCCGCCCGATGGCATTGAGCGAACCAAAGTGCGACCGCAGCGTGGCCAGCAAGGCCAGCCCCACCTGCCGGGCCGCCGCATACCCTTCCTCCAGGGAAAGCTCCGCACCCACCCGGCCCGTGATCAGTGATCCATCCAGCCGCACCGGACCATGCCCTGACACATACGCCATCTGCTGCACCACCACCACAGGGCGGTAGACCGCGACCGGTTTCGGGGCTGGGGGGAGTTCGAGGCCTAGTGCGGCAAACCGTTCTTCGTGAGTTGAATATTCCATGATCATCACTGGAAACGAAATCCCCCCCACCGGCAAGACACAAAACGCCCTGTCCTTGATTTGATCATCAGCCACGGCAGGCCGTCCTGGGATGAATCCCCTCCAGTAATGATCACTTCAACTGCCCCATCAACCAGGGCGTGATTTTCTCCGCCCAGCGGGCGGCATGCCCGCGCAGGCCCTCGCCGCTGAAGTGGACGCCCTGACCGTTGTTCTCGCGGAGCCCCCCCTTGAGGGCATCACTGTCCGGCCCTTCCAGCGCCATGCCATCCTTCCATAACGAGGCCTGGGCGGCCCGGATGTCCGGGGATGACTCATCGCCTGGCACATGATAGCTGACCTGCGCCACAAACCACGGCGCTTCCCAGCCAGCCTCCCGGCGGGAATCACGGATCAGCTTTTCGAGATACCCGCGATACAGGTTTCCAGCCAGGGTGCGGGTGGGATCCTGCTGGTTGGCGTCACTCTCCCCCTGATGCCAGAGCACCGCCCGGAATCCACGGGGGCCGGCCTGTTTCAACCGGGCCACGAACGATGCGAAAGCTTCTCCTTTGCTCTCCCACGATCCGTCAGGGCGCTTCTGCACGAGGGATTCGATGGTCGGAGGACGGGGGAAAACCGACCCCTTCGGCAGCCACTCGCGCACGCTGGTGGCGCCGATGCCACACGCGATAAATCCCACCGGCACGTCCAACTGCTGCACCAGGGCATCGCCGAGGGGCGGCATGAAACTGCCGCCGCCACCACTGGCTCCGGGCTGCGGATCGTTGGCCGGCTGCCAGCGCTGACCGTCGAACGCAGCGACGCGGCCGGTCTTCGTGGTTTGCTTCTCCTCCCCGTGATTGGCAGAATTGGATTGCCCGGCGACCACAAAAACCTCACCGATGCCGACGTGAGCCACCGATGCCTTGCCGGTGACCTTGCCCTCCTTCAAGGACCGGACCTCCAGCCGGTGCCAGCCCCCTGCCGCCGCCTCCATCGTGGTGTGGAAGGTTCCGTTCCCAGTATCAGCATCAAGGCGTTTCCATTCTCCTCCCGGGCCGATCCTCGCCTCGATCGTGCCCCCCTGCGATTTACCGCTGATGGTGATGGTACCGGTATTTTTGCGGTTTCGTTGGATGACCTCGTAATCGGTCGGATGGGTCAGCGTCAGGCTACCTGACAGGAGAGTGGTCATGGCTTTGCCCAAGGCATCACCAACCAAAAAACAAGTCTCCGCATTGCCGAACTCATGATGGCCATGGCCCGGATTGGGGGAATCTTCCGGTTTCCGGACAAAGTCCCGGGTGGGCACAAAAACCACGTTGCCGGCGAACTCCGGCCTTGCCGCCGCGGCGGCCTGAGCGGCCCGGAGCTGCTCCCATTCCGGCGGCGCCTGCACCCACGCCCCGGTGAGTTCGCCAATCACCGCCGGAAGCTCCGGCGCCTGCAGCTCTCGGCGGAGATCGTGGATCAGGTTCACCAGATTCTGCTCATACTCCGGCACCGCCGTTTTTGGATCCACCCCATCGTTCCAGCCGTGATACCAGACCAATCCCGCGAGATCATGGCCGAGGCCCTGGGTGGCCGGAAACTCCTTTTCCATGTTAGCAAGAGCCTCGCGCACCTGCGCGATCATGAGGGTGTAATACGGGCCCACAGTCCCGCCGGAGGAGGGCGGGCGAAAGTCGCGATAGAGGCTCTTGCCGCCCCACGCCGTTTTGATGAGCAGCACCGGCTCTTGAAAATGATCGCCCATCACGTGCCCAAATTGCAGTTCGGGTCCGAAGTGATGGACATCGCCATAGACGGAGAATCCAAAGGTCAGAGGACCAGCGAGCAGTGGTTGACGCTCCCTTTGATAACGCACCCACACGTCATCCCGCACCCGCCAGCTGCCGTCAGGGTTCCTCAGATGCTGCAGCATCGCCGCCTTGGCGGGATTGGCCAGCAGCGTCGTCAGGATCCCCCTGCCCCCGTTGTAGTCCTTGCCTGTCAGATCCACCACCGCCTGGCCTTCCATGTTGGATTGCCCGGCGAGGATGAAGACTTTGACCGGGGCCGCCGGGACCGGGCTGAGACTCAGCACGAGGAGGAAAAGAATGGCAGGAAATTTCATGCAAAGGGAGGTGGGGTGAAGCGGAAAATCAAAAGAATCCCGGGCTCAGCCGTGGTTGTAGCGTTCCGGCCCGTCCATGGCAAGCCTGCGGACGGAGCGCATCTCTGCGAACCGCCAAGCTTGCATCCGGCTGGGCGGCGTCTGTAGACTGGCCGCAAATGAAGCTGCTTCTCTCCGTCTGGATCCTCTGCCTGTCGACCCTCCTGTCGTCCGCCGCGGACAAGTTGCCGCCCCCCGTGCTCTCTGGATATACTGGAAAGGTGAGTTATGCCCCCGGGGAGGAGATCACCCTGCATGTCTCCACCAACCTTCCTGCCTTCGTGGCGGAGATCACCCGGCATGGCCTCCAGCCGGAAAAGGTGTGGGAACAACCGGACGTCGCCGGCAAGGAATACCCCGTGCCGGAGGACAGCTCGTCCATGGGCTGCCGCTGGCCGCAGGCCCTGACCGTGAAAATCCCCACCGGTTGGCGCAGCGGGTATTATCAAGTCCGTCTCCATGGAGTCCGGCCGGCCGCCACCCCGGCGGAGGCCCCCACCCCCACCGAAGCCTCCTGCTTTTTTGTCCTGCGTGCCGCAGAGCCGGGCCGCACCTCGCGCATCCTCCTGCAACTGAGCACCAACACCTACAACGCCTACAACAACTGGGGCGGCTTCAGCCTCTATGCCTACAACGGCCGGGGCGGCAATCAGGGGCATCAGGTTTCCTTCCAGCGGCCTCCCGCCAGCCAGTTCAGCAACTGGGAACAGCCCTTTGTGGAGTGGGCGGAGCGCAGTGGGTTCACCTTCGAATATGCCGCCAACAGCGACCTCGAATTTCATCCAGAGATCCTCCAGCACTACCGGCTGGTCCTGAGCGTGGGGCATGATGAATACTGGTCGGCCCCCATGCGCGATCATTTGGAAAAGTTCATCGGTGGAGGCGGCAACGTGGCTTTCTTCAGCGGCAATACCTGCTGCTGGCAGGTGCGCTCCAGCCCGGACGGCCAGACCCTGACCTGTTGGAAGCAGAACTTCCCCAGCGATCCGGTGTATGGGGCCCGTGCGGGGTATGCCACCCTGTCCTCGCTGTGGAGCCATCATCTGGTGCAGCGGCCGGAAAACCAGCTCACCGGCGTCGGTTTCCTCTGGGGCGGCTATCATAAAAGCCATGGGCAGCTCATGGAGGGCAGCGGGGCCTTTACGGTGCACCGGCCGGACCATTGGATCTATCAGGGCACCGGCCTGAAACGCGCCGACGCCTTCGGCGCCAAGGACACCATTGTCGGTTACGAGTGCGACGGCTGCGAGATCGACTGGAAGGAGTACCTGCCCTTCCCCACCCACCGCGACGGCACCCCTGACACCTTTGAAATCCTCGCCAGCGCCCCGGCACAGTGGCATCCGGATGATTGCCAGTGGTATGAGCGCTGGGAGAATGGCCGCAAGGGCAATGCCGTGCTCGGCGTCTATCAACGCGGCGGCACCGTCTTCACCTGCGGCAGCACCGACTGGGCGCACGGGCTGCGCGGCAACGATCCCATGGTGGACCGCATCACCCGCAATATCCTGGAAAAACTCTCCCGATGAAACGCCTCGCCCTGACGCTTCTCCTCCCTGTCCTGCCGGTGGCGGCGGCCGGCCCCTTCACCCTGCGCCCCGACCTCGACGGCGACGGCACCGCCGAGCAGGTGCAGATCGCGGAAGACCGCATCACCGTGACCGGCGGCAAAATGGCGGGGCAATTCCCGCGGCCCGCCGGCGTGCCAGTTCCGTCAGGGGAGGCCCCGGACAGTGGAATCCGGTTTGCCGATTTGAATGGCGATAGCCTGGCCGATCTCCTGTTTGCCGATGAAACCCACGAAGCCATCCACCTCTGGACGAAGCAGGCCAGGGCGGATCTCGGCTGGCTGCCCGGCTGGTCCCAGCAGGTGCGCAGCGCCCCCCGCACCACCGGCCCTGACCACTTGCCTCCCCTCACCGGAACCATCGTGTCGGTAAAGGACGGCATCCTCTCCATCCAATCGCCCACCGGCCCCAAAACCACCCTGACGGCGAAGACCCTGATCGCCCTGCCCATGCCGCCCCCGCTCTCGCCGGAGCAGGGTCTGTTATCCCTCCGGCTGCCTGATGGCTTCCGCGCGGAGTTGGTCGCCCATGAGCCGCAGATCACCGATCCCGCCGCCTTCGACTGGGGTCCCGATGGCCGCCTCTGGGTGGTGCAGATGAATGACTACCCCACCGGCATGGATGGCAAAGGACAGCCCGGCGGGGTGGTGAAGATCCTGACTGACCGCGACGGCGATGGCCGCTATGAGGAGACAACCGTTTTTGCGGACCAACTACCCTTTCCCACGGGTGCCATGCCGTGGCGCCAGGGGGCTCTGATCGCTGCCGCGCCTGACATCATTTACGCCGTGGACCAGGATGGCGATGGCCGGGCGGAAACCCGCGAGGTTTTGTTCACCGGCTTCACCCCGGGCAACCAGCAGCACCGCTTCAATGGCTTCGAGTGGGGCCTCGACGGCTGGATCTATGCCGCCAATGGCGACAGCGGCGGCACCGTGACTTCGGTCAAAACCGGGAAAACCCTCGCCATCAGCGGACGCGATGTGCGGTTCCGTCCGGACACCGGGGAAATCGAAACCGTCTCCGGCATGACGCAATACGGCCTGCGCCGCGACGACTGGGGGCATTGGTTCGGCAATAACAATCCAGCCTGGTTCTGGCAGGTGACCCTCCCGGAACGTTATCTGAAACGGAATCCCCAGCTCGCGGTGAAACGCGTCAAAAAGCCCCTCGCCAACTACCCCGACGCCACCCGCGTCTTTCCCGCCAGCCCGCCCATCGAGCGGCCCAATCAGCCGTGGTCCCTCAATCACGTCACCAGCGCCTGCTCGCCCACTCCCTACCGCGACACCTTGTTTGGCCCGGCCTTTGCCGGCAACGTCTTCATCGCCGAACCCGTGCATAACACCGTGCACCGCGAAGTGTTTTCGCGCGATGGCAGCGGCTTCCGCAGCCAGCGCGCCGCCGGGGAGGAAACCCGGGAGTTCCTCGCCAGCACTGACAATTGGTTCCGCCCGGTCTTCCTCCGCACCGGTCCGGATGGCGCCCTCTGGGTGGCGGATTATTACCGCTTCGTGCTGGAGCATCCGGAATGGATCTCCCCGGAAATGCAGGCCCGGGTGGATCTGCGTGCCGGTTCAGACCGCGGCCGCCTTTACCGCATCGCTCCAACAGATGCCCCACGCCGCAAGGTGCCGGACCTGTCCCGTATGAAGGCCCCCGACCTGGTGGCGGCCCTGAACAGCAGTAATGGCTGGCAGCGCGACATGGCCCAGCGCCTCCTCCTCGAGCGGAAGAATCCCGCCGCCCCCGCCCCGCTCCGGGCCCTGCTCACCCCTGCCCATCTGCCACAGGTCCGGTTGCAGGCCCTCGCCACGTTGGGCGCGCTGGGCGCCTTGGACGAGGCCACCCTCAGCGCCGCCCTGACGGATCCCCACCCCTGGGTCCGCTGCGCCGCCCTGCGGGAAAGTGAAGCCTTCCCCGTCGAGTCCCTCTTCCCCGCCGTCGCCGCCCTTGCCCGCGATCCCGATCCTGCCGTGCTCCTGCAGGCCGCGTTCACCCTCGGTTTCTGGCCCCCGGAGCGAAGCGAACCCGTCCTCGCCGAATTGTCAGCCCATCCCGATGAAGACGTTCGGGTGGCCGTCATGTCCTCGCTGCGTCCAGACAGCCCGCTCTTCCGCCGCCTGAAACAAAAAGAAGTCATCCCCGCCGCGGTCCGCTCTCCGGTCCTCCAGTCCAGTTCCCCCGACCGCGAAAAAGTCATCGCCACCTACGCCGCCGTGGAAAAGCTCCCCGGAAACGCCGCCGCCGGCCAGCCGCTGTTTGAGTCCCTCTGCGCCCTCTGCCATCGCCTGCGCGGCCAAGGCCACGAGGTCGGCCCCGATCTCGACATGACCGCCAACAAACCTACCGGTTGGCTCCTCGCGAATATCCTCGACCCCGCCCAGACCGTGGAAGCCCGTTACCGCGGCTGGACCGTCACCCTCCAGTCCGGCCCCGTCCTCAGCGGCGTCATCTCCGCCGAAACCGTCAACAACCTCGTGCTCCGCCTGCCCGGCGGCGCCGAACAGGCTGTGCTG
>CAIZWU010000093.1 GCA_903936775.1 uncultured bacterium
ATCGATACTTGCGCGGGGGCGACGGAGGGACTGACGGCCAGTGCCAGCAGGAAGAGGAGTCGGAATTTCATGGCTCAATGGAACGCCACAAGTTCGGGAAAAGGGGATGGCGGCCAAACCCAGAGTAACGTTTCCGTCACCTGGGATACCAGAGGTTTCTGGTCTTTTCCGACGCCGCTGGGGATTCCCGCGCGGGAGCAGTAGCTGACCTCAAGGGGTTGGCCCTGCTCCGGCGGACTGGCGGTGAATTTCCGATTTGGCTTTGCGTGTTTTCTACGCTCTGCTTGCATGACTGCCCCCTGCCTATGCCTTTGGACGACCTGCGAAAAAAAATCGACTCTCTCGACTCCGAACTCCTGCGTCTGCTGAATGAGCGTGCGGAGGTGGTGCATGGCATTGGCGAAGCCAAGAAGCAGGCGGGGCTGATGATTTACGCTCCGGAGCGGGAGGAGGCGCTGCTGCAGGCCTTGGCGCGGAAGAATGCCGCGATGCAGGGAAGGCTGCCGGAAAAATCCGTCCGGGCCATTTACCGCGAAATCATGTCGGCGGCCCTGGCCTTGGAGGATGATCTCAAAATCGCGTATCTGGGACCGGAGGGGACGTGGACGCATCAGGCGGCGTTGAATAAATTCGGCCGCAGCGTGGAATATGTGCCGAAGCCCAGCTTTGAGGATGTCTTTGATGAAGTGGCCCGGCGGCGGGCGCACTATGGCGTGGTGCCGATCGAAAACAGCACCGAAGGGGCGGTCAATCACACCTTGGATCTATTTGCCGACAGCCCGCTCAAGATTTGTGCCCAGATTCTGCTGCGGATTGAAAACTGCCTGATGGCGAACATTCCGAAGGAGGAGATCAAGGTGCTTTACAGTCATCCGCAGGTGTTTGGCCAATGCCGGAACTGGCTGCACCAGAACCTGCCGCACGCGGACCGGGTGGAAGTGAGCAGCACCACCAAGGCCGCTGAGATTGCGGCGCGGACGCCCCATGCGGCCGCCCTTGGCGGGGCGCTGGGGGCCCAACTCCACGGCCTGACGGTGCTGGACAAATCCATCCAGGACAGTGCGACCAATACCACGCGGTTTCTGGTGCTGAGCGAAGCGACCTGTCCGCCCACTGGGAATGACCGGACTTCCCTGATGTTCAGTCTGCGCAATGAGCCGGGCGCGCTGTTCAAGGCCCTGACGCCCTTCAATGAGTTCCACATCAACATGTCGAAGATTGAAAGCCGTCCGTCCAAACGACGGGACTGGGAGTATTTCTTCTTTGTGGATATCCTCGGCCATTGTGAGGACGCCGCGCTCATGAAAGCGCTGGGCGAACTGGAGCAGCAGTGCAGCTTTGTGAAAGTCCTCGGAAGTTATCCCAACACGGATACCACCGCCCCGCCTTGAAGATGCGGACACCGGGGCCTTCCGACGGATGGCGGGAACCGGACTGATGTTCACGGATTGATGAAGAACTCCCGATTCCTCTGGCTGGTGCGGCCCCTATTTCCGGTAAATCCGTGATGCTCCGTATCACCGATGCGGTTTGCCTTCGGCTGTCTCCGCTGTCTCCGGCTGTGGCCCGTCATTTTCCTGTTTAGGATTCCAGCTTTCCAGCCCGGCCGG
>CAIZWU010000094.1 GCA_903936775.1 uncultured bacterium
CAACAACTGTGCTTATTGCGGATTTTCCCGCGACAATCCGATCCTGCGGGTGACCCTGACGGTGGAGCAGGTGGTGGCGGAGGCCCGGCACCTCGCGGCGGAGGGATTCCGGCACATTCTGCTGGTGGCGGGGGAACATCCGAAATTTGTCAGCGACGGGTATCTGGAAGAGTGCATCCGGGCCATCAAGAGTTTTATCCCGACGGTGGCGATTGAGGTGGGGCCGATGGAAGCCCCCGAGTATGAGCGCATGGTGGCCGCGGGAGCCGAGGGCCTCGTGGTTTACCAGGAAACCTATCAACGGGCGCCTTATGCCGCGCTGCACACCGCCGGACCGAAAAAGGATTTTGACTGGCGGCTGGCGTGCCCGGAGCGCGGATATGCCGGTGGATTCCGCCGCATCGGGATCGGCGCATTATTCGGCCTGGCCCCGTGGCGCGATGAAGCTTTGGCCCTGGCGGCTCATCTGGAATGGCTGCAGCGGCACTGTTGGAAGGCCAGCTATACCGTGGCCATGCCGCGGATGCGCCCGGCGGCGGGTGGGTTTGTGCCGGAATTTGGGTTCACGGATGCGGAATTCGTCCAACTGATCTGCGCGTTCCGGATCTGTTTTCCGCAGGTCGGCATCGTGCTGAGCACCCGGGAACCCGCAGACCTCCGGGATGCGGTTTTGCCGCTCGGCATCACCTCCATGAGCGCCGGCAGTCATACGGAGCCCGGCGGATACACCGGCGTGGGCAAGGACGATCTCCACCTCACCAAAAAAGGCCGCCGCGTGGAACTGGAGGAAAAGTCCGGTGACGACTGCGCCACCGGACAGTTTGATATCGCGGATGAGCGCACGCCGCGGGAAATCGAGGACTTGTTAAAAAAGATGGGGCTTGATCCGGTCTGGAAGGATTGGGATGAAGCCATCCTCACTCAATGATCAATGGACTCCCCGGCCCCCTTGGACGCCCTCGCCGCCCGCCTCGTTGGCCTTTGGCGCGCGGAGCCTGATTGGGGTGGGGACCTTATTCACTACATCAGGTTTCTCGACGACCTCAGGTATATCGGTGTCTTCAAAAGGGAACCTGTAAGCATAAAGTGGCCTTGGGATACCATGCGGATTTGGATGGTGCTGGAGCCGAACTCTGTATTGCGGTGCAGCTATAAACTTGGCGGATATACTTGGATCCGAACCTTCTATTTCGAGGGGGAATGTCTGATCATCGACGTCACCACCTGTCAAATTGAAGCAGAACCCGCAGTTAAGCGGAAGCTGTATCGTTGTCATCGCATCGCCGTGCAGGACCTCCCGGAGGGGGCTGAGGAGGAATTCAACAAGGCTATGGCGAGACCGTGGCTCTGAGTCCCCCCTCTAATTCGCTGGAATTCCAGGGAAAGGCTGGCGTGGAATAGGGCGTTTATGCAGGGCCATGAAACGCCCAGTCCTTTTTTCCCTGATCGCTTTGACCACCTGTCTGCTGGCGGCTCCGCCGGCCGGCAAACCGCTCTTTAATGGAAAGGACATGGCAGGTTGGAAAGCCCCACACGGGACGTGGCAGGCAGTGGATGGGGTCGTGCTGCTGGCGGGCAATCCCAAGGGGTTCAAGGCGCAACCGGGGACGGGGGTGCTGCTGAATAGCGGTGAGGGGAAGACGGTGGATTTTTTTACAGAAGCCGTGCATGGCGACTGCGAACTCCATGTGGAATTTTCTGTGCCGCAGGGATCCAATTCCGGGGTCTACTTACAGGGCCGGTATGAAGTCCAGATTTTCGACAGTTTTGCGAAACCGGAGGTGATCTACAGCGACTGCGGAGGGCTGTATGAAGGCGTGGAAAACGGGAAGGGGTTTCCCGGAAAAGCTCCTGCGGTCAACGCCAGCAAGGCGCCGGGTGAATGGCAGAGTTTTGATATTACCTTCCGGGCCCCGCGGTTCGATGCGGCTGGGAAAAAGACGGAGAACGCGAAGTTCTTGAAGGTGCTGCACAATGGGCAGCTGATTCATGAAAATGTGGAGGTGACCGGGCCGACGCGATCGGCGGCGTTTGCCGATGAGCAGGCGCAGGGACCATTGAAACTACAGGGGGATCATGGTCCGGTAGCGTTCCGAAACCTTATTTTGAAGCCGCTGGCGGAGTAGCGGGCAGGGATAGGGCCCTATCCTCTCCAGTCCCTTCCATTTTATGAGTCATCTTTCCTGCCTGCTGGTTTTTCTGGCCGCAGCCGCCCCGGCCGTTGCGGC
>CAIZWU010000095.1 GCA_903936775.1 uncultured bacterium
CTTGACGGTGCCCCCGGCAAGGTTGAAGGCGGCGCTGGTATTCCGCTGGAGGATGCCCCAGTTGCTGCGGATGGAGAGGGTACCGGCGTTGAGGTTGTATTCATCGATCCCGGTCGCCATGTTGGCGCCGGCCCCGCTGTTGCCGCGGTTGTCCAACACGATCCAGTTGGTGGTGACCGAACCGCTGTTGTGGTTGAAGATCCCATTGCCATCAATCCCGAGATAGATCCCGCCACCGACGATGCTGTTGGCAGGGAGGGCGTTGAGGTTGTTGTCACCGGTGGCATTGGCGCCTCCGGCCGCAGCGGTGGAAGGGGACAGATTGGGCGAATCCCCGGTGAGGGTGATGGTGCCGCCATTCAGGTTATAGATGCCGGTCTCGGTACCGAAGTGACCACACCGCAACTGGCCCACCACCGTGACGCTGCTCCCGGCAGCCTGGTTGACGAGGGCACTGCCGTTGGCGACTTCCCCAAGGTTGAAGGCGTTGGCGGTGATGGCGCTTCCGGCATTGATATTGAGCACCCCGCCGGTCTGGCCGGTGGATACTCGCAACTGCTCGGCGGTGACGACGCCGTTGGTATTCAGAATACTGCCGGCCCGGCCCTGGGCAATCCGGAGCTGCCCGCCCAGCAAGGGACCGGCGTCCCCCAGGGTGATTGCCTGGCCGTTTTGACTCAAGCCGGTGCCCCGGGTATCCACGTCAATAAAGGTCCGGGTGAGATTGAAGCCAGCCCCGGTCAGGGTCTGCCCGGTGGCGAGGGTATAACCATCGGTGCGGTCAAACCCGAGGATGCCATTGGCGCCGTCGCCATTGATGATGACCGGGCCGGCGCCAAGGGTGCCAGTGGTGCCATTGGCCCCGATGTTCAGGCGCATGGAGGGCACCCCGGCGGTCTGGAAGTTCTCTCCGCCGATGGTGGTGGTTCCGTAGCTGTTGGCTCCGGTGAAGATGAGGGTGTAGCTGTTATTGAAGTTGGTGGCGTTGACGCTCAGGTCGCCTCCTGAAATCGAACCGCTGACGGTGCCGGTGCCATTATGGGAACCGATGCGGGCGGCCCCTGAGAGGACGACCGGTCCGCCCCAGATACTGGTGTTTTCGAGGCGGAGGGCCCCAATGTTACCACCGGTGTCAGCAAATCCATTGCCGGCAATGGTGATGGGATTCAAATAGGTCTGGCCGGTGGCGGTGTAGAGCTGGGCTCCATCCTGCACCTCGATGGCACCGCTACCCAGACCGGCCGGCTGGACGGACTGAATGCGCCAGGTCCCACTCAAAGGACTTTGGAGCTGGAGGGAGCCGGTGAAGCCGGTGTTGGTGCCGCTCAGGACGACCGAATGGGCCGCGCTGCCGCCCGCGACACTGTGGGGATTGATCTGGAGGGAGGCCGGGCCGCTCAGATTGCGGCTGAAGGTGAAGCCGCCGTCATCCCGGGTCAGTTGCAGGACGGTGGAGGGAGCGGTGGAAACCCCGCTGCTGCCCGACAGGACCACATTGCCCGGCGCGTCGTGATCCAGCTCGAGCATGCCCTGGTTCAGGCTGGTCGCTCCCAGATAGGAATTGTTGGTCTGAAGGATGACTTTGCCGGTGCCGTTCTTGACCAGAGCGGTGCCCCCGGTGATCCCGAAGCTGCCCGAAACGGTGTATTCCGTGGCCGCGCTGTTTTCGAAAGTGACCAGCGAAGGGCTGACGGGCTGCTGGATATCCACCCCGGAGCTCAAGGGGCCAGTGGGGAAAACCACGTCATCGCTCTCAATGTAGTCGGCGGCCGTGGCATCCACCTTCCAGTTGCCGGTGGGACCAGTGACCCAGGCATTGCTGACCGTGCCATCCCAGACGAGCCGCTTGTTGCCGGTGACGCGCAGCGCAATGGACGTGCCGGTGTCCACGAGGCTGCTGACGCTATGGCCGACCGGATTCAAAGCGAACCCGGACAAACCCGGGCTGGTGCCGGTGTAATTCAGGATCGGGTAATCTCCGTTGGCCAGGATCCCGCCAATCTGGTTCACCGAGACGATGGTGGTGCCCGTATTGGTGATCGGACCGGCCGTGGCCACATCGCCCGCCAGACCCACATCCACCTTCAAGGTAGTGCCGTCCGCGAAGGTGAGCGCCGCCGCCGAAAACGACCCGGGGAGACCGGTGCGGCCGATGGCCAAAGTGCCCTGATCAATGAAGAGCGGGCCGGTCGCCGTGGTGTTATTGAGCGAAAGGGTGCCCGCCCCGGTCTTGATGAACCCGCCCGATCCCGCAAAGGCGGCGTTGGTGACGACGAGGTCATCCGGGGCCGGATTGTCATTGACGACCAGAGTCCGGGACGTCGCCCCCGCATTGAGAGCGCCCCCAGCCGTGGCATTGATGGCATGGGCAAGAGCGGTGCCGCTCTGCTCCCCGGTGGTGATATCCCCCTCCATGGTCAGGGTGCGGGCCCCGAGATTGATGGTGCCGGGAAAGGCCGTCGGATTGATGTTATACCCCATGTTCACCGCCGCGAGGGTCTGGTCAAATCCATTGAGATCGAGCGTACCTGGATTCGAGGGCCCCAGATTGAGGGTGGCGGTGGTGGCGATGCCGTTGGTGGCCCCGACCTGGGCGGTGTTGGTGACCAGCAGCAACGTGTAACCGGTGCCCCCGCCGCCATAACGGACAAATCCATCACGCTGGGTGAGAGTCACCCCGGAGGTGATGGGCCCGCTCAGCACCAAGGCGTTGCCCGCCGTCGTACCGCCAACAAAATGGCCGCCGTTGACAGGCGAACCATTGACCGTAATCGGGCCGCTGAAGGTCCCCAGTCCAGTGCCGGTCTGCTGCAGGACCCCAAAGCCAACCACATTGGTGGTTGACTCGATGGTGATGGGGCTGGCGTTGGTGACGCCCCCATTGGCGACCACCCGGGAAGCCGGGGTGGAGCCGGGAAGGATGTTGATGGGATTGACGCCGGCCGCGCCGGCCGAGGCATTGTTGTTAAATTGAACAATCGCCCCCTGAACCGTCAGACCACCGGTGAAGGTATTCGCGGCGCCCAGAATCAACGTGCCCCCGGCCCCTCCCCCGTTGGTGACCGTGATCCCGTCCGTGCCGGCCAGCACCGCACCGATCGTTACCGTGCGGTTTAGCACTTCAATGATCCCCGTCCCCGTCGTGGAGTCCAGCGTGAGCGGGCCGGCGGTGCCCGTGTTGATGGTCTGATCAAAATTCACGGTCGTGGCATCCCCAAAGCGCAGGAGCCCCACGGTGCGGGCTCCATCGAGCGTAATGGTCCGGGCAGCCGTGATGTTCAGCGTACTGAAGTTGGCCACGGCATCCGCTCCAGCGGCGATGGCGCTGCCGGTCCAGTTGGTGGCGGTGCCCCATGAGCTGCCAGCGAGGTTCGACCAAGTGCCGTTCGTCTGGGCATGGAGGGTGGCCGGGATTCCCAGAACCAGCGCAGCAACGTAAGGAACCATGGACAGCTTGAGGGAACGGGTGGGAGTTTTCATGAGGAAAGTGAGAGAAGGGTGAGGGATTAACCAGGAATGAAAAAACCCGGACGCTGCCACCTCTTGAGGGATCAGGGGCGGAGTTGTAAAGAAAATAGTTGACACGACCGGCAGGAAATCCAGTCCGCTGGCCTGCTGCCGGGAGTCAGCCCGCCCGCTGGATCAGGCATCGAAAGGCCCCGCCTGCGCCGAGCGGGTCCTGCAATCTGAAATCCACGCCTGAACGGACCCGCCCATATTGGCTGAGGAAGACAGCTTGGGTTTCCAGTGAGACGGTCGGGACACCAGCCGCCTCCCCCCAATGGATCAGATCACTGAAATTGACATCCGCAGTCAGATCGCAGTGGCCGGGATCACGGTAAATCTCCAGTCCGGCGAGGACATGGTGTTGATGGTATCCCCGGAGGGTGCCCTGCGGCCGGCGATGGTAGAGCTGATCTGCGGTGTCCCCGTAGTCGATCGTCAGCATGGTCCCGGCACACCACCGGGGAAGCCAGGCGAGGAGCCACTCGTGGTAGGAATCGTGAACTTCCACCCGCTGTCCCTCCGGAAAATCCGCCGGGTTCAGGGTCGTGCCGGGAGCCGGAATCCCGCGCAGGGATTCCACCAACCGGCCATCCGCCTGCAGTTCCAGCCAAACCTCCTGCCATTGTCCGCCGTGACGCTGCAGGAGGGTGACCGGGAAGGCATCCACCAGTTCGTTGGAAAAAATCAGCGCATGACCTCCCGCCGCCGCCAGCGCCGCCGCGGGGTCCTGATGCCACTGCACCCCCCGGGTCAGCCGGCCCAGGGTCCGCTGCTGCCTGGCGCGCAACCCCGGGGAACGTTCCACCAGATGACTGTGCCAATGCCACCGGCCACGCCATCCGAGGGCTTGGCGCATGGCCTGGTGCAGCACGCCGCTGCCGGGACCGATCTCGATCACATGCCGGAGGCCTTGGCCCACCGCGCTTTCCACCCAGGCCGCGATGGCCCCCGCCAACTGCGGACTCAAGGTGGCACTCGTCGAAAAGTCGCCCTGGGCTCCCACCGTCCGGATCCGTCTGGTGTAATATCCAAAATCAGGATCATACAACGCCGCGTCCATGAACCGGCGGAAAGGCACGGCCCCTCCTTCGGCAGCAAGCCACTGCCGCAGGCTGGGAAATGAAGCAGAGGAAGACATCCCGGATGCATGCCCCGGCCCGGCCGCTTTTCAATCCACCGTGCCGCGAAACTGCTCCCAGGTTCTGCTTCCCTTCCGGGTCACGGTGCGCATCTTCCCGCATGCCCGACCCCGTCTCCTCCCCTGCCCCGGTCACCGGCCTCCATCCCACCCTCAACCGCTGGCAAGTGTTATTGTATGGCCTCGGGTCCATGCTGGGCGCCGGCATTTACGCCTTGGTGGGACGCGCCGCGGAAACCCTCGGCAATGCGATCTGGCTGGCCTTTCTCGCGGCCATGGTCGCCGCCCTCCTCACCGGATTGTCCTACGCCTGTGTCGGAGGCCGGTATGCCAAAGCTGGAGGTGCCGCCTACGTCACCCACCGCGCGATCGGCTGGCCGGCGTTGAGTTATGTCGTCGGCATCGCCGTCATGATGAGCGGCCTCACCAGCATGGCCACCGGCGTCCAGGCCATCGCGGAGAATCTCGAAAAAGCCGCCGGCATGGCACTTCCTATCAAATTAATTGCCATCGGTCTGGTGCTGCTGGTGGGCGGCATCATCTTCCGCGGCATGAAGGAAAGCATGTGGGTGAACATTCTCTGCACCGTGGTCGAAGCCTCCGGCCTGCTCTTTATCATCGCAGTCGGCCTGCGCTTCTGGGGCGGAGTCGATTATTTTGAAATCCCGCCTCCGGCCACCGCCGGCAGCGCGGCCTCCAGTCTCACCCTCGCCCTGGTGCTGCAGGGCGCCGTCCTGATGTTCTTTTCCTTCATCGGTTTTGAGGATATTTTAAACGTCAGCGAGGAGGTCAAAGACCCCCAGCGCGACATCCCGTTCGGCCTGATCGGCGCCATGATCCTCGCCACCCTCATCTACATGGCCGTGGCCATCACCGCCGTCTCCGTGGTCCCCTGGCGCGAGCTGGCCGCCAGCAAAACCCCGCTCATGGAAGTCGCCCGCCGCGCCGCCCCCTGGCTTCACGGCATTGATCATGTCTATCTGGTCATCACCATTTTCGCGATCGGGAATACCGCGCTGCTCAACTACCTGATGGGCTCCCGCCTGCTCTACGGCATGAGTTGTCAGGGCCTCCTCCCCGCCCCGCTCCGCCGCCTCCATCCCGTGCGGCACACGCCCCATGTCGCCATCGTGGTCCTTTTTGTGATCGTCACCCTGCTGATCCTCAGCGGTGGGGTAAAGCCCTTGGCCGAAGCCACCGTACTGCTGCTCCTGACCGTTTTCGCAGTGGTGAATGTCAGCCTCATCCTCCTGAAGCGCCGGCCCGGCGAGCCCACCGGCGGTTTTGATGTGCCGCTGATCATTCCCATCCTCGGCGCGCTCGTCTGCACCCTGCTCATCATCGTCCGGGTGCACAAAACGATCACCGACCCCACCCCCGGCAGTGCCACCGCTCCCCTGATTGCCCTGGCCATTTTCGGGGGTAGCTTCGTCCTTTATCTTGCCCTCAAACCCCGTGCGGCAGCCATCACCGCCCCGGTTCCCGACGACTTGCCGCCGGCCTGATCCGCGGCACCGTCCGCTTGCTGCGGGATCCCAACTACGGCATGACGTGACGCATGATCACGCGATTCGCGCCCAGTCCCACGGGCTTGCTGCATCTGGGCCACGCGCTGGCCGCGCAGGTGGCGTGGGATCTGGCGGCCACTGCGGGCGGGACCTTTCTGGTCAGGATCGAAGATATCGATTTCACCCGCTGCCGGCCGGAATATGAAGCCGCGATTTTTGAGGACCTCGCCTGGCTCGGTTATTCCTGGCCGGAACCGGTTTGGCGGCAGACCGCGCGGTTTCCGATTTATGCAGAAGCCCTCGGGCGGCTGGAAGCCATGGGCGTGCTGTATCCCTGCTTCTGCACCCGTCAGGAAATTGCCGCGGCCATTACCGCCCCCCAGGGGGAAAGTGCCGCCCTCTATCCGGGCACCTGCCGGCGCCTCAGCGCCATGGAACGGGAACAACGCCTCGGTTCCGGCCAATTATTTGCCTGGCGCCTGAATGCCGCCCACGCCCAGTCCCTCACCGGCCCCCTGACTTGGCAGGATACCCTCGCCGGGGATCAACTGGTGGATCTCCGCGGGCTCGGGGATGTGGTGCTGGGGCGGAAGGACGTCGCCACCTCCTATCATTTATCCGTGACCATCGATGACGCCGCCCAGGGCGTGACCCTGGTGACCCGCGGGGAGGATTTATTCGAATCCACCCACGTCCACCGTCTGCTCCAGGCCCTGCTGGGATTGCCGGTGCCGCAGTGGCATCACCATCGCCTCGTCTGCGATGAATCCGGCAAACGCCTCGCCAAACGCGACGCCGCCCGCAGCCTGCGCTCGCTCCGGGAAACCGGCCGGACCCCCGCCGGGATCCGGTCCCTGATTGGCGCCTCGTGACTGTGGACCACGGCCTTGCACGGCGGCCGGCTCCTGCCGGTCATTGTGCGCAGCGCGCGGACCCCGTCATCAACCCCGGGCGCTGCCGGACGGCTACTCGTTGAAGAAGTGCTTTCCGGTGCGGCCGGCTTCGGTGAATTCGTCCACCTCGTAGTAAACATCCTCCGTAATGGCGGAGACTTCCGGGAAGGGGCTTTCGTCGGCGAAAACCGCCGAAGCGGCCGCTTCCGCTTTGGCTGCCTTGTCGAGATCCTTGTAGCGTTCTTCCGTCAGGACACCTTCCGCCAGAAGCCGGTTCTTCCAGAGAACAATCGGGTCGTTCTGCTGTTTGTACTGCTCGATTTCTTCCGGGCTGCGGTATTTCTTCTCATTGGCGTCCGCAACGCTATGGCCAAAGTGCCGGTAGGTCATCACTTCAATGACGGTAGGACGGCTTTCGTGGTGGGCCCGGTCGATCGCGATCTTCAGCTTGGCGCGCATCTCGTAGAGATCCCAGCCGTGGATGATGTCCCAGATGATATTGTAGCCATCCGCCCGGTAGGCGAGGGAGTTCTTGAAGGCGCTGCTGCGGCACTGGCTGGTCCCCATGGAGTATCCGTTGTTCTCGATGATGAAGATGACGGGCAGATCGAAGAGACCGGCGAGATTCAGGGCTTCATGATAAGCGCCTTGATTGATCGCCCCGTCCCCCATGAAACACATGCAGGACCCCTTGTGGCCGCTGTATTTAAGTCCGTAGGCAAGTCCGGCGCCCAGCGGGGTCTGGCCCCCCACGATGCCGTGGCCACCCCAGTAATTTTTGTCCGGCGCAAAGAAGTGCATCGATCCACCCTTGCCTTTCGAGCAGCCGGTGACTTTGCCGAAGAGTTCGGCCATACACTCATTCATGGACATGCCGACGGCCAAGGCGTGGCCATGGTTGCGGTAAGCCGTGATCATGTGATCGTGCTGGCCCATCAGGGAAGCACACCCCACCGCGATGGATTCCTGGCCATCATAGCGGTGCAGGAATCCCCCGATTTTTTGTTTTGCGGCGTATTGTTTGCCGGTTTCTTCCTCAAAGCGGCGAATGCGGACCATCTGGTCCAATAAATGGATTTTCTCTTCCGGCGTGAGCTTGTGATTGATCGCCGCATTGGCGAAATCAGTGGGATCCACTTCAGGGGGATGTTCGAGGGCAGCAGCACTGGTCTTCATAAAATCTACAGGAAGGCGCGGTTGGAGGTTCAGAACTCGGGGAATGGGTTCAGGCACGGGCCGGGATGGCGGCAGGATCAGGGGAATGGAGCGGACGGCAGGCCAGGACGAAGGTCAGGGTAAAGAGCAGATCCCCCACCAGTTGTTTGGCGGAAAACACCCAGGTCTGCGGGGAGTATTGCGGCAGACCAGTGGTCTGGGCCTGCAGCCAACCGGCGGGGCTGGGCGGGTAGCCGGGCACTGTAAAAAAAGAAACCGTGTTGGTCACCAGATGGAACAACACGGTTGAGAGGAGGGAGGCGCCCAGAAAAACGGCGACCGGGGCTTTTTTGCCGACGGCGGCTCCGAGGGCGGAGACGACGAGGACAACGGCCGCCAGCGCGACCACATCGGCATGCCAAAGCGGGTAGCCCTGAATCAGATTGATCACAAAATGCGGGATCACCACTGCGGCCAAACCTGCCGCGAGGGCCCAGCGGCGGGGGAAAAAAGCGGAGCCACAGAGGGCCAACGCCATCAACGGCGACCAGCCAGCCATCGCCCTCACTGCGTCCGCTCCTGCCAGCGAAGGCGCGATGCGGAACAGAACGACGGAAAGCAACAGCAGCAGGACGGGAATCATGGATAAAAGGCAACGACTGGCGCCCGGTCACGGACGTTCAAGCTGACAAACCTTAAAGCGAAACCTCGTCTTGTCCACCCGGATTCCCCACCGGAAATGAGCCGGAAAGGGAATTATTTTCATCCCGGGCCGGAGATCGGGGAAAGCAGCCCTGAACGAGGATGCCCGGAGGGGCGGCCGGACTGCAGCTCCTCCGTCAGTGACATCGCCCTCCAACGGGTAGCCGA
>CAIZWU010000096.1 GCA_903936775.1 uncultured bacterium
CTCAAAAAGCGGCCAGATCTCTTCACGATGGGCATCCATGTTGGCCAGCCAGGCATTGCTGGTTTTTTCGTAGTGCTGCCCGTTGACACACCAGTGGTCCTCGATCCGCAGATCGTCCTGGAAATAAAGCAGCAGGTCATCGCTCGGCATCTGCCCGCCCGCGAAAAAATAGCGGGTCATCCAGTCGGACGGCCCCTTGTCCACGTAGTGATAGGCGAATTCGCGATGGGTGAAGATGTGGACAAACAGTTTTCCGCCCGGCACCAGCCATGAGGCCACTTTGGCGAGCAGTTTCTGATAATTTTTCATGTGCTCGAACATCTCCACACTCACCGCCCGGTCGAAGCGCTCCTCCGTGTCGAACACGTTCATGTCGCAGGTCACGATGGTCAGGTTTTTAAAACCCTTCTCCGCCGCCACCGCATCGATGTGCGCCTTCTGCGTCCGGCTGTTGGACACGGCGGTGATCCGGGCATTCGGATAATGCTCCGCCATCCAGAGCGACAGCGATCCCCACCCGCAGCCCATTTCCAAGATCCGCTGCCCGTCCGCCAGTTCCGCCCGCTGACACGTCAGGGCCAGCATGTTTTCCTCCGCCTCGTCCAGCGTTCTGGTATTCTCCAGCCACAGCCCGGAACTGTATTTCAGGCGCTTCCCGAGGCAGCGTTGGTAAAACACCGTCGGCACCTCGTAGTGCTGCACGTTCGCCGCCTGGGTCTGCTCCGCGATCCCCCGGGTCTTCAAATCTGCCACGTAATCCAGCAGCGCCGCCTTCTGCGCAGCCACGTCCGGCCGGGTGTGTTCCTTGATGGTGCCAGCCAGCAAATGCCGGATGCCCGCGCGCACCAGCACGTCGGGCACCACGTTGGATTCAATGAGGGAGTCGAGATTGATCATGGGCGCGGTATTCGGAAATGAACCTTGCGGAAGGAATGGCGTCTTTTCCATAGCGGATGCCACAGACGATTGGATGCCGGGAATTTATGTAAAACCGCCTTCCCAAAGTAGCCATCACCGCTCCGCGTGACGGGCAAATGCACGTCCCGGCGAGCCGGATTGCCTGAATGAAAATTCAATTCAAGCTTATTGGGAAGCTGCTTTGGGAACTCCATGCCCTGAGTGAAATTCACCTGCAACACTCATCACGCAGAGCGGTGATGGCTACCTTGCCGGGCTGCTCTTTAAGTGCCCACCCGCCGCCGGTCGCGCACCGCATCCGCCAGATCGGCGAAGACGGCTTTGGTTTCCTCCCAGGCGAGGCAGGCATCGGTGATGCTTTGCCCATAAACGAGCGGCTGGTCGGGCTTCACATCCTGACGGCCTTCCACGAGGTGGCTTTCGATCATCACGCCGGTGATGGCCTTGTTGCCCGCCCGGATCTGGCTGGCAACATCGGCGGCGACCTTGGGCTGGTTGCGGTGGTCCTTGTTGGAGTTGCCGTGCGAGCAATCGATCATGATGCTGGGCGTGAGGCCGGCTTTTCGAGCATCCCGGTAACTTCAGCGACATGTTCCGGGCTGTAGTTCGGGCCGGATTTGCCCCCGCGCAGGATAATGTGGCAGGAGTCATTGCCGGTGGTCTTTACGATAGCGGCGACGCCCTGCTTGGTGACGCTGAGGAAGTGGTGGCTGCCCTGGGCGGCGCGGATGGCGTCGATGGCAATACCGATGCCGCCGCCGGTGCCGTTCTTGAAGCCGACAGGCATCGACAAACCACTGGCCAGCTCGCGATGAACCTGGCTTTCCACCGTGCGGGCCCCGATGGCGCCCCAGGTGACGAGGTCCGCGACGTATTGCGGGCTGATGGCATCGAGGAACTCGGTGCCGGTGGGAATCCGCATCGCCGTCAGGTTCAGCAGAAGCTTGCGGGCGAGGTGCAGGCCACGGTTGATATCAAAACTTTCGTCCAACCCGGGGTCGTTGATATAGCCTTTCCACCCGACCGTGGTGCGGGGTTTTTCAAAGTAGACGCGCATCACCAGCTGGAGCGCGTCGCCGTATTTGGCGAACTCCTCTTTGAGCAGGCCAGCGTATTCCAAGGCGGCCTTTTCGTCGTGGATGGAACAGGGACCAACCACCACCAGCAGCCGGTCATCGCGGCGGCGGATGATGTCATCGGCCTGGGCGCGGGCCCTGGTCACAAAAGCAATCTCGCGCTCGCTGGGGCAGAGTTCGCGGATAACAACCTCCGGGGAGATGAGACTCCAGATCTCGGAAATACGGACGTCGTCGGTGGAAATCTTGGCAGACATGAGAACAGGGGCGCAGAAAAAAGAAAACCGCCTGGCTCAGGAACCGGGCGGTGCGGGGACTGTCCATTTTCGGGCAGAGGACGGCGGCTTTCAAGAGAAAACCTGGCGGCCCACCGGGCGTCAGCCCCGGCTTGGCAGCTGATAAATCCTCCCCGGTGGGCCGTTTTGTCCATCCACCTGTATGAAGCCCGCCCTCCTCTTTACTTTTCTCCTATCCCTGACTGCCGCCCGGGCAGAACTGCGCCTTCCGGCCGTTTTCAGTGATCACATGGTCCTCCAGCAAAAGCAGGCCGACCCCGTCTGGGGCTGGGATACTCCGGGCACCAAAATCACCGTGAGCTTTGCCGGACAGACCAAGGAGACCACCGCCGACGGCCAAGGGAAATGGACGGTAAAGCTGGATCCCCTGCCCGCCACGGCCACGCCGGCAACCCTGACGGTTCAAGGCAGCAGCAAAAAGGAGATCCATGACGTGCTGGTTGGCGAAGTCTGGATCTGCTCCGGCCAATCCAACATGGAATGGCCCGTCAACAAATGCTGGGACGGCGATCTGGAGACCATGGCCGCAAAATTCCCCGGCATCCGCCTCCTCAGCGTGCCCATCAAAGGCACCCAGGAGCCTCAGGATGACTTCAAAGGGGAATGGGCCCCGTGTTCGCCTGATACCGTCGGCAACTTTTCCGCGGTCGGGTTTTTCTACGGCCGTCTGCTCCACGAAATCCTCGGCGTGCCCGTCGGACTGATCGACAATGCCTGGGGCGGCAGTGCGGCCGAAGCCTGGGTGCGGCGTGATGTGTTGGAACAGGATGCGCGGTTCAAACCCTTGATGGAGCGCACCCTCAAGAGTGAAGCCGATGCCGCCAACCCTGAGGCGCTCGCAAAATACGAGGCCCAACTTGCCGCATGGAAAATCAAGGCCGAGGAACAGAAAAAGGCCAACCAACCCGTCAGCCGGGGCCCGAATTCCCCTGCAGCCTGGCTCTCCGGCAATGCCCGTCCCGGCAACATCTACAATGGTTCGCTGCTGCCCACCATTGGTTATGGTATCAAGGGCGCGATCTGGTATCAGGGCGAATCCAACGCCGCCCGCGCGGCGGAATATGCCGACTTGTTCCCTCTCATGATTTCCCACTGGCGCAAGGAATGGGCCCAGGGCGATTTCCCGTTTTATTGGGTCCAACTGGCTGACTTCAAAGCAGAACAGCCACAGCCCGGTGACAGCGAATGGGCGGAACTGCGCGAGAGCCAGACCAAAACCATCCGCGCCATCCCAAATGGCGGCCAGGCCGTGATCCTCGACCTCGGCGAAGCTGCCGACATCCACCCGCGCGACAAACGGGACGTCGCCGAACGCCTCGCCCGCTGGGCCCTCGCCCGGGATTACAGCCAGAAACTGGTTTACCGCAGCCCCGAGTATCAATCCGTGGCCATCAACGGCAGCCAGGCGGTTCTGACGTTTGATCTCTTCGGTTCCGAAAAACTCCGCGCCCATGACGCAGCGGAATTGAAGGGTTTCGCGGTTTGCGGCCAAGATAAGAAGTGGGTCTGGGCCGAGGGCAAAATCACGGGGAAGAACACCATCGAAGTCAGCGCCAAAGACGTGCCGGC
>CAIZWU010000097.1 GCA_903936775.1 uncultured bacterium
CGCGCCATCGCCAACCGGATCTGGAGTCATTTTTTCAGCAAGGGCATCGTCGATCCGGTGGATGATTTCCGCCTCTCCAATCCGCCGGTCAATCCGGCGTTGCTTGATGCCCTCGCCGGGGAATTGGTGCGGGCCAAGTACGATTTGAAGGCCCTGATGCGCGTTATCCTGACTTCCCATCTCTATCAACTGAGCAGCCAGCCGAACGGAACCAATGCGGCGGATACCCGGAACTTTTCCCGCTTCTACCGGCGCCGCATGGGAGCGGAAATGATGGCGGATGCCATCGGTGATGTCACTGGTGTGCCGACCGACTATCCCGGCCTGCCCTCCGGAAGCCGTGCCGTCCAGGCATGGACCTATAAAGTGGATTCGCGCACCATGGACGCCTTTGGCCGGCCGAATTCCAGCAGTGACTGTCCTTGCGAGCGGAATATCAAACCGACCATCGGTCAGGCGCTCCATCTGATGAATTCGCAGGTGCTGCACGGCAAGCTGACCAGCAGCGAGGCCCAGGCCCGGGTGCAACGTCTGGCCGCAGGGAATGCCGCCCCCGGGGAGATCGTCACCGAACTCTATCTGGCCTGTTACAGCCGGCTGCCCACGGAGGAGGAAATCCAGCTGGCCACGTCTTCCTTTGCCGACCATCCGGTAATCCGGCGCCGGGCCATTGAGGATCTGCTCTGGGCGCTGATGAACTCCGCCGAATTTGTCTTCAATCATTAACTTAAAACAGCCATGGCCATCCACCAAAACTGCGACGGACTTTTCCGCCGGGACTTCCTCCAATTGGGGCTGCGCGGCGCCATGGGGCTGGGGCTTTGCGATTTGCTGAGGCTCAAGGCCCAGGCCAGCGGGCAACCGGGCGTCACCGCCAAAAACATCAACTGCATCATGATCTGGCTTGATGGCGGGCCTTCCCATTTTGAGACATTTGATCCCAAGCCGGACGCGCCGGCCGACATCCGTGGGGTGTTCAAGACCGTGCCCACCTCTGTGCCGGGGGTGCATTTCAGCGAACCGGTGTCAAAGCTGGCCGGGGTCTTCGACAAGTTTTCGGTGGTCCGTTCCATTTGCCACAAGGACCCCAATCACGGCGGGGGCAATCACTACATGATGACCGGCGCACCCACGCCGGTGCCGGTGGGTTGCGGGGCCTTTGTGACGTTCCATCCTTCCATGGGTTCGATGGTTTCCTATGACCGTGGCGTAAAGGGCGGACTCCCCGCCTACATGGCCATGCCCGGCAACACCCGCTCCGGGGGCCCCAATTTCCTCGGTGGCCAGCATGCTCCGTTCATTGTCTCCGGCGGGCCCAACTCCGATGCCTTCCGCGTCAACGATGTGGTCCTGCCAGGGGATCTGGCGGAAGGCCGGGTGAACTCACGGCGTGACCTCCGCGCGGCCCTGGACAAAATGAAGCGCTGCCAGGACAAGATCGCGGAAGATCCCACGGTCGAGTTTGACCGGTTTTATGAACAGGGATTTGACCTCGTCTCCTCGGCAAGGGCCCAGGAGGCTTTTGATATCCACCGCGAGGACCCGAAGGTCCGGGAACGTTATGGCCGCAACGACATGGGTCAGCGGTTTCTCCTCGCCCGCCGCCTCGTGGAAGTGGGCGTCTCATGGGTGACGGTCAATTGGGGCGGCTGGGATACCCACGGCGGCCTCGAAGCCACCTACAAAGGGGACATGCTGAAAACCCTCGACCAGGGCGTCTCCGCGCTCCTCACCGATCTCTCGGAACGGGGCCTGCTCGACACCACCCTGGTCTTGCTGTTGGGGGAGTTCGGACGCACGCCGAAAATCAATCCCGGAGGCGGCCGTGACCACTGGCCCCACGCCATGTCGGTGCTGATGGCCGGGGCCGGCATCCCGGGCGGGCAGATCATCGGGGCCACCGACGCCAAGGGCTATTATGCCTCGGACAACGTCTACCGGCCGGAGGATTTTGCGGCTTCCATTTACACCAAGATGGGGATCAATCCCCACCAGGTCCTGGAAACCACCGCGGGCCGTCCGGTTCATCTGGTGAACGATGGCCGCTTGATCAAGGAACTGTTTGTCTAGCCGATGCGTTCCATCTATTTGATAGGGGCTCTGTTTGGAATGTCCGTGCTGTCTTCCGACGGAGCGGGGCCCGTGCTCACCCACATGCACCCGGCCGGAGTCACGCCGGGGACCACGACCGCGGTGAAGTTGTCGGGAAAATTCGATCCGTGGCCGTGTCAGGTCTGGACGGCGGTGCCGGGCATTGTTTTTACCGCGGGCAAGGAAGCCGGCAGCTTTGACGTGACGGTGGCGCCGGAGGTTCCCGCCGGCCCGCACCTGATCAGGGCTTTCAATGGTGAGGAGGTTTCGGCTCCCATCGCGATGGTGGTGGACCACACGCCCCAAATCCTGGATGTTGAACCTAACGATGATTTTCGTGTTCCTCAGGAAGTGCCCGGTTCCACGGCCACCATCAATGGGAAACATGAGAAGGGCGGCGATGTGGATTCCTTTGCGGTCAATCTGAAGAAAGGGCAGGTGATGGTGGCTTGGGTGGAGGCCTATCTCCTTGCTGCCGGATTTGATGCCATGCTGCGAATCGTGAACCCGGAAGGCGGGACCCTCGCCTTCAATCACGACCACACCACGATGGACCCGTTCCTCGTTTTCACCGCACCGGAGGATGGCCGCTACATCGTGCAAACCATGGGGCACAAGTATCCTGCTTCCTCCGACATTAATTTTGCGGGTGGGGACGACTGCGTTTACCGCCTGCATCTCTCCACCGGGCCGGTGGTCCGGAACACCTGGCCTCTGACGGTGCAACGCGGGGAAAAGCGCTCCGTCACCCTTGATGGCTGGAATCTGACGGCTCCCGTGGCGGAGATAGAGGAGACGGTCCTCCCGGGCTTTCCGGTGACTTTCAGTGACGTCCCGGAAGTTATCGAAACCACAGAACTCCAAACCCTGATCGTGCCATCAGCCGTGAGCGGCCGGATTGAAGCCGCGGGCAGCGAGGATCGCTATCAATTCACTGCAACCAAGGATGCCAGGCTGGAACTCAGCGTCACTGGCCCGCGTTATGGCTCGGAGATCGATGCCTGGCTCAAGGTCCGCGATTCTGAGGGAAAAGAACTCGCCACCAATGATGACGAGGGCGGCTCGACGGAACCGCGATTGAGCTGGACGGTTCCGGTGGACGGCACCTACACCGTTGCCGTGGGCGATCTCACCCAGCGTGGCGGCCGGGATTTCTACTATCGCCTGCTCATCGCCCCCGCCGTTCCTGTGGTAAGTGCGGCGACCACCAGCCATTCGGCCAAGGTCGAAGCAGGCAAAGCCGCCGAGCTGAAGGTCGCAGTCACCCTCACCAATGGCTTTGCCCCCAAACTGAAACTCGCCGCCAAAAATCTGCCGGCCGGGGTGACGGCGGAAGAAAAAGAGGTTCCGGAGAAAGGCGGGGAAGTCGTCCTTTCCCTGGCCGCCGCCGCGTCGGCTCCGGTCGCGTCCCAGCCGTTCCAGGTCGTGCTCCGCGAGGTCGAAGGCGGCAAGGAGTATCCGGTCCAGTTTGCGATGATTTCGGTTTCGGAAAACAACGGTGTTCCCCAAGGATACCGCGAATTGCTGATCAACTCTACTGACCAACTTTGGTTGACTGTCATTGCCCCGCCTCCGGCCCCTCCAGCGCCTTCCGCAGAGCCAGTCCCCGCAGCCAAGTGAAGCGGCTTTCCCGCCGCCGGCCGGTTTCTGGAGATGCGTGACGTGGAGTCAGTCTTATGGAGAAGGAAGTGTGACTTCGATCAGGATGGCGCGGTGGTCGGAAAACACCGCTTCGTCGAGCACACTGTATTTCAGGACTTTCAGAGCCGTGGAAGGGCGGAAGACCGCGAAGTCGATTTCGCGGTCGGGGTGGGGGGACGGAATCGTGGCGGCAGGTCCCTGTTTCACCGGAACCGCCCAACCAGCCGCAGTGACGGCTGTCATCACTTCGTCCCCGCGCACTGCATTGAAATCGCCGGCGAGAAGCACCGTTCCCGGTCCTTCGCCCAGCGCTTTCAGAAGGGCCTGCGCCTGGTTGAGGCGGGCGGCCCCTTTGGCGAAATCCAAGTGGGTATTCGCCACCGTCAGGGTCCCGCCGAAGGCCGGGACCTTTACCGTTTGACCCACGCGCGGCTCGCCACCAGGAGGCAGGATGATGCCTTTGGATTCCAAGGGCACCGCTTTTGTCAGGAAGCAGATCCCGTATTCCCCGCCATCATAATCCATCGCCTTCTGGAAGGTGGCGGACATGCCCGTCAGGCGGGCCAATTCTGGCACCTGATCCACCTTGCCGGTGCGACCGCAGTTCCGGTCCACCTCCTGCAGGGCCACGACATCCGGCTGTTGGGCTTTGAGGAATCCAGCGATCCGGGCGAGATCCAGTTTCCGGTCCATCCCCTCACCGTGGTGGATGTTATAGGAGACGAGCCGGAAGGTCTCCCCGGCGGGGGCAGTATTTGAAGATGTCAGCATGGCGAGCAAAGCAACGAGGGCTGGAGTGATGAAGGAGCGGGACCCATTGGTGTGGAAGAAGGAGCTGCGATTCATGTTTTCCCATGAACGGGTCCGGGAAAGATGTTCGTGCATGGGAAATCCGGCGCCCGGGACTATTCAGCATTCAAGGCGGTCCGTAATTTCAGACCGGGGATGGCTTTAAAATGCTGGTCCGGCGAGATCAGGACCGCTCCTACATGCATGGCGCAGCGGGCGATGATGATGTCCGTCAGTGGTCGATGACCGCCGGTGGCACGGTCGAGTGACCATGCCAGTTCAGCGATTTGCTGCCACATTCTGGCGGTGGTGGGGACCTCCGGGACAATGTTGAAAAAGGCGTTCATCTCCGCTTTGAGGCGGGCATTTTTGAAACCACGGATGACCTCGCCGCGCACGATGCCGCAGTTGAATAACAGGCCATTGGCGAGCCAGGGCATCAGTTCCTGACGGATGTCATGTCCGGCGCGGAGGCGGTCGATATAAATCGCCGAATCCACGAGGATGGGATCGCTCAGGCCTTGCATCAGAGAGACTCCTTTCCACTGCGCACCGCCCGCCGTGCGGACATGACATCATAGGTGGGATCAATCGCATCCTCCAGCATCGCGGAAGACCAGGGGTTGGCCTTGATGTGGTGCATTACCGCCAACCGTTCACCTTCCGTGAGTGCCCAGTCGATGGCTTCCTTCCGGGTCTTGAATCCCATGGACGCCATGATGCTTTCCAGCTTGGTGTCGTCGAGTTCGATCGTGGTTTTCATGATATGGGCATACTTACGGCCATTCGGCCCATACACAATGATTTTGTCGGGCCTTAAGCAACTTCGGTGGCGGATTTCTCCGGATAGACGGCGACAGTCAGGTTTTCTGCGGCTGATCCAGGAGGTTTTCCGGCAGCCACGGTTTGAACTCCGGGGGCAGGGGTGCTTCGCAAGCGAGGCGTTGGCCTGTGACGGGGTGGGTCAGGGTGAGCTTCCACGCGTGGAGCATCAGGCGTGGGGCGTGGGTTTGTTTGGTTTTCCGGGAATAAGTCGGATCGCCCAGCAGCGGGTGACCGAGGTGTTTCAGGTGGACCCGGATTTGATGGGTGCGGCCGGTGTGGAGGGTGCACTTGACGAGGGCATCGCCGGTCAGGGTGTAGAGGACTTCGTAGTCGGTGTGGGCCCATTTGCCGGCGGGGGCGGGGAGGACCGCCATTTTGAGGCGGTCGTGGGGATCGCGGCCGAGGTGGGTTTGGATGGTGCCTGTCGGCGGTTGGGGGGTGCCGTGAGTGACGGCGAGGTAGATCTTATCGACTTCGCGGCCAGCGAACTGGGCGCTGAGGTGCTGATGGGCGAGATCATTTCTAGCCACCACGAGGCAGCCGCTGGTTTCCTTGTCCAGCCGATGCACGATGCCGGGCCGGGCCACGCCGCCGATGCTGCTGAGCGCTCCGAAGCGGTGGAGCAGGGCATTGACCACGGTGCCGTCTTCGTTGCCATGGGCGGGGTGGACCACCATGCCGCTGGCCTTGTTGAGGACGGCGAGGTGATCGTCCTCGTAGAGAATGGTGAGGGGAAGATCCTGCGGCTGCGCTTCGGCGGGTTTGTCAGGAGGGATTTCGACCGCGATTTCCTCGCCGCTGGTGACTTCATGACTGGGCTTGGCGGGGCGTCCGTTGACGGTGGCCGCGCCTTCCTTGATGAGAGCCTGGAGCCGGGCGCGGGAGAGATCCGGCAGGCAGACGCAAAGGAAGCGGTCGAGGCGCTGGCCGGCCTGTTCAGGCGCTACGGTGAAGGTTTCGGGCACAGGAGGAAGGGAGCAGAATCGTAAAAAACAAAGGATGGAGCCATTTGATCCGCCATCAATGGGGTTGATCAGGCGCCCGGCAAGGAGATAGTGGTCGGCTGCGGCTGACCGCGTGACTGGTGCCCGGTGGGGCAGGCCATGCGCCCCTTCCATTTCTTTCCTTCCCACCCAGATGTCCGCGCTGCTCCGCCGTCCATGGTATCGGCGGGTCTTTCCCATGATGGGCATGAGCGGGCTGGTGGCGGTGGCGGGCGGGGCCGGGTGGTTGACGGACCAAGGGGTGAAGCGGCTGGTGGTGCCCCGGCAATATGTTGCGGAGCCATGGATGGAGGAAATCACCCGCCGGCCGGAAGGGTCAGGCTTTCAGCTGAAGAAGTTCACGGTCCCCACCGCCGATGGGTTGAGTTTGGAAGCCATGGTGGTCACTCCCACCGCGGCGGCCGGCACCACCAAGCGTGGCCAGGTCGTCACCGCTGCTCTGAAAAAAGCCGGACTCCCGGCCCGTCCCGGCAAAACGGGAATCCGGGGCACCGTGATCCTGCTGCATGGTTTCAATGCGAGGAAGGAACACATGCTGCCTTTTGCGGAGCGCCTCTGTGCGGCGGGGTTCCGTTGTGTGCTCTACGACAGCCGCGGCCACGGGGACAGCGGCGGGGAATACGCCACCTTCGGCGCGCGGGAGACAGAGGATCTGCGCCGGGTGATTGAGGCGGCCCGTCCCTTGGCAGGCCCATCCGGCTTTGGGCCGCTGGGCATGTTGGGGTATTCCATGGGCGGCGCGGTCGCCCTGCAGGGCCAGCCGAAGTTGCCCGAAGTCCATGCCCTCGCCACGGTGTCCACCTTCGCCGATTTCCGCGATGTCATCACGCATCAGGCCGCTATAAAATGGCAGGGTCTCGGCCAATCCCTGCTTCCTCTGGTGCGCGGTGAAACCCGGTGGATCGCCGGGTTTGATCCCTGGGACATCCGCCCCGTGGAAGCCGCCCGCCGCCTGACCTGCCCGCTGTTCCTTGCCCATGGGGACCAGGATGCCCTGATTCCCGTCAGTCACGTCCATCGCCTCGCCACGGCCGCCGGGCCGCAGGTAAAAACGGTGATGGTGATTCCCGGCGGTAGCCATGGCGGTGTCTTTATCGCGGGAGGGGATGCCCTGTGGGGGCAACTTGTGGTGTTTTTTGTCAGGGAACTTGGTGGCCGCTGAACAGCGCCACCCGGTGAATTCCAAATTTTTTGCCGTGATTTGCCAGTCGATTTGAACTCCTTGACCGGCGGTTGCGTTGAAAACGGGAAGGCGCGGCTTTGAGGGGCCGCGCCTTCGGGTTGGTGGACTTGAATTTGTGAAGCACCTGCCTCAGGCTGGTGCTGGCGCGGTCAGCGCTTCATGGCCAGGTTTTTGAACTGCACGGTCATGGGAGGTCCGGCGTGGAGCTGGAGGCCGAGCACGCCTGCTTTGGCGCCTTCCTTGGTTTCGTCCTTCACGTCCACGGTGAGCTTTCCGTTGATGTAGTGCTGCAGGTGGCCGCCTTTGGCGATGATTTTGTAATCATTCCAGTCGCCTTGTTTGATGGCGGCCTGAATGTCGGCGGATTTGCCGGTTTCGCCGGTGACGGTGATGGTGGGTTTGGTGGGATCGGCGCTGGAAGTCAGGGTGACCTGCTGGCCGCGTTGGGCGAGGATGCCGCGGGCTTTTTCCTCGTAAAGGATACCGGAGTAGGTGGTGCCAGTCTCAAAGTCGGCCTGGTAGCCGCTCAGGACGAAGTCGGCAGGATCGACGATTTTGCTGCGGTATTGCACCCCGCTGTTGCCTGATTTTTTGTCGTCGTCGCCGGTGATTTTATATTGGAAGGTCAGTTCGAAGTCGGCCACATCCCCGCCTTTCCAGATCAGGAAAGTGTTGCCCTTGGTGGGGTTGGCGGCGGTGGTTTGCCCGGTGATGGCACCGTCCTTGACGCTCCAGAGGGAAGAGACGCCTTCCCAGCCGGTGAGGTCCTTGCCGTTGAAGAGTTGAATGGTTTCGCCGGCGTGGAGCAGGGCGGGGGCGAGGAGAAACGCGGCGAGAGTGAGATATTTCATGATGGGATGGTAAATGTAGTGATTGCTGGGGACACCAGCGCATTACGCCGGAGCGGCGGGCATCTTGCAAGGTGAATCCCTGCCGCTTGCCCGGCGGGGGAAGTGGTGCTCGGTTACAAGGACTATGGCGAAGATTCTGGCGGCGATGTCGGGTGGGGTGGACAGCAGTGTGGCGGCAGCGCTGCTGCTGGAGCAGGGGCATGAAGTGGTGGCGGCCTACATGAAAAACTGGATCAACGAGGAAAACATCCTGGGGGATTGCCCTTGGCAGCAGGATATCGAGGATGCGCGGGCGGTTTCGGACAAGCTGGGGATCGAATTCCGGGTGGTGAATCTGATGACCGACTACCGTGAACGGGTGGTGAAATACCTGCTGGAGGGCTATCAAACCGGGATCACCCCGAATCCTGACGTGATGTGCAACCGGGAGATCAAGTTCGGGGTCTTTCTCGATTATGCGTTGGAACACGGATTCAGCGCGGTGGCGACCGGCCACTATGCGCAGGTGACGCATCACGCCGGCGGGCCGGGCCGGGTCTGGCGGGGGGCCGACCCCAACAAGGATCAAACCTATTTTCTGGCGCTGTTGCAGCAGCATCAGGCGCAGCGGGCGCTGTTTCCGATTGGCGGGCTCTTGAAACCGGAGGTGCGGCAGCGGGCCGAAGCGCTGGGGCTGGCGACGGCGGGGAAAAAGGACAGCCAGGGCATTTGTTTCATCGGTCAGGTGAAAATGAGCGATTTCCTGCGGGCCTTTGTACCAGATGCGCCGGGACCGATCGTGACGCCGGAAGGGAAAAAGCTGGGTGAGCACCGGGGGCTGCATCTTTACACCCTGGGACAGCGCAAGGGGCTGGGGATTGCCTCGAATGTGTTCAAGGAGGCCTACGTGGTGGTGGAAAAGCGGATGGCGACCCGGGAACTGGTGCTGGCCTTTGACCAGCCGGAGACACCCCGGCTGTATGCGGCGCGGGCGGTGGTGGCGAGCCTGTCGTGGGTGAACCGGCCGGTCACGGAGGAATGCCGGCGGCAGGCCCAGCCGCGTTACCGGTGTCCGGGGCAGGATGCGGTGCTGACGCCGCTGGAGGAAGGAAAACTGGCGGTGGCGTTCGACGTGCCCCAGCGGGCTCTGGCGCCCGGGCAGATCTGCGCGTTTTACGACGGGGAGGAACTGCTGGGCGGTGGGATTTTTGAGCGGATTGATTATCAGGTCTGAACCGGTAAGGTCCGGATGCATTCCGGGTTGCATCCCCCCCCTCTCCGCTGACTTTGCGCGCCAATGTTGCCGCTTCTCGCCTTCACTGAATCGACCCAGCAAATCGTCGCCACGATCATCGTGGTGCTGATGTTTGTGGCGTTCGTGCGGGAGCGGATTGCCCCGGAAATTGTGGCCTTGGGTGGCTTTGCGGCGATGGTGCTGGCGGGAATTCTGCCGGTGGAAAGCGCGATGAAAGCCTTCTCGAACGAGGCGGTGGTGATGATCGCTTCCATGCTGGTCATCTGTATTGCCTTGGAGCGTTCAGGGGTGGTGGCGTCTGCGGGGGCGTTTTACGAAAAAATCTCCGGCCGCAGCCAACGGACGGGGTTGTGGGTGTTGATGGCGGTCTGTGGGGTGATGTCCGCCTTTTTGAACAACACTTCCATCGTGATCATCTTCCTGCCGGTGGTGATGGCGGTGTGCCGGCGTCAGGGGGTGGCGCCTTCGAGGATGCTGATTCCGCTTTCCTTTGCCACGGTGGCGGGCGGAATGATTACCCTGATCGGGACCTCGACCAACATGGTGGTGGTGGGACAGGCACGGGATTACGGGCTGTCCTTCTCCATGTTCGAGATCAGTGGACTGGGTTTGGCGGTGTTTGGGGTGAGCCTGCTTTATTTAGGCATCCTCGGGCCGCGGCTGTTACCGGACCGGGTGGCTTTGTCCAATTTGCTGGAGGATGCCAAGTCCAAGGAATATCTGACCCGGGCGTTTGTCAGTGAGAACTCGCCCCTGATCGGAAAACTCTATGCCGAAACACCGTTGGCACGGTTGCGGGGAATCCGCCTGATCGATGTGATCCGCACGGGAGTGATGGTGGAGACCTCTTTCATGGAGTTGCGCCTGGAAGCGGGGGATCAATTGGTGCTGAAAGGCCGCCTGGAGGACGTGATGACCATGCGCCAGACCCACGGCCTCGAATTGGTGCCGCGGGAATCCCTCGGCTTGGAAGGCGTGAAAATGGAGCAGGCCGTGATGATGGAGGCGGTGCTGGGGCCAGGTTCCACGATCCTGCACAAGAGTTTGAAGCAGTTGAACTTCCGGCAACGTTATGGCGTCATTATCGTAGCCGTGCACCGCATGGGGGTGAATCTGCGGGAGCGCTTCGAGGACATGCGGTTCATGATGGGGGACACCCTGCTGCTGGAGGGCCCGCCCGAGCAGATGTCGCAACTCTTCAAGGAGCGTGGTTTCATCAATCTGACGCGGCCCAAGGACACCCGGCCCCGGCGGGAAAAACGTTGGATTGCGCTCGGGATTTTGTTCGCGGTGTGCCTGCTCGGAGCTCTGGCGGAGACCGGGACGGACAAAGGAGGGACCATTCTGACCGATTGGGGGATGCCGGACTTGAATTTTGGGCTGATTGCCCTCACCGGGGCGCTGCTTTGCGTGCTGACCCGCTGTGTGGACACCTCGGAAATCTATGAAGCCATGGAGTGGCGCATCCTGCTGCTGATCATCGGCACGGTCGGGATCGGGGCCGGGATGGAAAAATGCGGGCTGGCCGGGCATCTGGCCCGGAGCATTGTGGAGGTTTTCAGTCAATTTGGCGACCTCGCGGTGCTTTCCGCCGTATATCTTATCGCGGTGATCCTTACCGAATTCCTGAGCAATGCTGCGGTGGCGGCCATCATTACGCCGATCGCGATGCAGACGGCCCTCAGCCTGCAGGTTGATCCCAAACCATTTGTCATCGCGGCCATGTTCGGCTCGACCCTCGCTTTTTCCACTCCCATCGGATATCAGACGAATCTGCTGGTTTACAACGCTGGGGGCTATAAGTTCACCGACTTCTGCCGCATCGGCATTCCCCTGACCCTGCTGCTCTGGCTGCTTTGCACTTTCCTCATCCCGGTCTTTTGGCCGCTGACCCGTCTCCCCTGACTTTTTACTCCCCCCGAATGGATTTTCTCACTGAAGTCTGGCATGTCCTGACGAATATCAACGAGCACCTCGAACACTGGGTCGGGCTCTACGGTACTCAGATCTACGTCATCCTCGCGGTGATCGTTTTTTGTGAGACCGGGCTGGTGGTAATGCCCTTTTTACCGGGGGATTCGCTGCTGTTCGCCGCGGGAGCGCTCACCGCGGGACATGGGGAAACCCTCAGTCTGACGGTGTTGTGCGTGATTCTGCCGCTGGCGGCCATTCTGGGTGACAATCTGAATTATTGGATAGGCCGCGCGCTGGGGCCGAAAGTTTTCAGCCGGCCCCGGTCCACCATCTTCAATCCGAAAACCCTCAGTAAAACCCAGGCGTTTTACGACCGGCATGGCCGCAAAACCATCCTCTTGGCCCGTTTCATCCCGCTGATGCGCACTTTTGCCCCTTTTGTGGCTGGCGTAGGCCGCATGGATTACCTGCGCTTCCTCCTCTACAGCATCCTTGGAGCCTTCATTTGGGTCATCGTCTGCACCACTGCCGGTCACTTTTTTGGAAACATCCCGGTCGTGAAGGAAAACTTCGAATTGGTGGTGGTCGGCATCGTGGTGGTCAGCATCCTGATGCCCCTGCTCGGCTGGTGGAAGGCCCGCCAAGGCGAGCGCGGGGAAAACCCGTGATTCATGGCAGAGCACTTCCGGGAGGACCACTCTTGCCTGATTTTGGTTTTGGTCCCATTCTGAGTGATGCCCTGCCTATTCATGCGAGTTTGCAGACTCATGATTTTCATGGGGATGTCGATACAGGCCGTGGCGGGACCTGCGGAAGACGCCGCCCTGATAAAAGCCTGTGAGGGCGGGAACAAGGATTCTGCCGCAAAAGCGTTGGAGGATGGAGCCAATCCCAATGCCTCAGGGGGATGGCGGCAGGCTCCTGCGCTGCATCTCGCGCTGAGCCGGGGATATCCGGAGCTGGTGGAACTGCTCCTGAAGGCCGGGGCGGATTGTAATTTAAAGGCCGGCGATGGCGCTACGGCACTTCATGCGGCGGCATCGGCATGGTATGGCAGTTACGCAGAAGAAGAGGAAAGGGTAGTTCTGAATTTGAACCGGATGCTCGAAAAAGGCCTGTCCCTGCAGGCCAGGGACCAGCAGGGCAGCGATGCTTTGAGCGTGGCTGCGGGAAATGGCCCGGCGCTGGTGAAAATTTTGTTGGAGAAGGGAGCCGTGGTTTCGGCGGGAGCTTTGGCAACTGCCTTCGAGGACGGCAACGGGCGGACGGTGGATCTGCTCATCGCCGCAGGGGCCGATCCGATGGCGGTGCTGGAGGATGGTTCCACGATGCTGCACGCGCTGGCCCGTGCGGGATTCAATGATGATTTCCGTGGGTTATACGAGCTGCTGAAGGCGAAGGGAGTTGATCTCGAAGCGCGCAATAAGGAGGGACGCACCGCTTTGCTGGAGGCGGCAGGAGTCGAAGCGCCCAGTGGGGTGGCGTGGTTTTTGAAACAGGGAGCGGATGGTAAAGTGGTCGATTCACAAGGACAGACTGCTTTGATGCTGATTTGCAGGAGAGAGGACGAGTATTCCGAACTGTCCCCAGACCTGTTGGCGGACTTAATTCGCGCCGGGTGTGAATTGGGCGCGGTGGACCATGAGGGAAAGAGCGCCATGGCAATTTCGGAGCAACGCCCGGACTGGCGCAATGTTCTGACTTTGATGAAGGCCGGGGCTAACTGCAGGGATCCCCGCAGGCTGCTGGAAACTGCTTTGCTGGCCTGGCGGGTGCAGCCTGCGGACCCTGCGGTAATGCGGCATACCCTTGCTTTTTTGTTGCCGGCGGTTTCCGGCGGGGCGGAAGTCGTAGTGCAGGGGCGGCCTGTGGTGCAGGAAATGGTTTTTCTGGGAGATCCCTATCTGGTTTATCTCGCGCTCAAAAACGGGGCCGCCGTGGACGGAACCGATCCGGAGGGCCGGACGGCGTTGATGTGGGCCTCGGCCTTCCTTGCAGAGGAAATGAAGGAGATGTTGCTGAAAGCCGGGGCCGATCCGGCGCGACGGGATCAGTCAGGGAAGACGGCCGCGGATTGGGCGGGGCAGGCGTCGGCTTCGTGGACAAGGCCTGGAGTGGCTGCCGCGGGGCCGGTGGCAGTGGACGGGGAACGTGATGTGTTTGGAGCGATCGCTTCAGGAAATGCGGAGCTGCTAAAGGCTCTTCTGACGGAAAATCGGGGGCGGGCCGGCGAGGTGAAGTTCGGCCTCACTGCGCTGCAATGGGCCGCCTTGCATGGGCAGGTGGCGGCTTCCGCGCTGCTGCTGGAATCGGGAGCCGGACGCATGGAGCCGGGCCGTGAAGGGAAATCGCCATGGGTCTTGGCGGTCCTGGCGAATCAGGCGGGGTGGTGCCGGTGGTTTTTGCAGGAAACGAAGGAAGGTGAACGGGCCGCCTTGGTGGGAGTGGCAGGTGAACGGGAGGACGGGGAACTGACGTTGGCGATGGCGGGTTTGTTGTTGGATTTTGGCTGGAAACCTTCGGCGCAGCAGGCTGATAAAATTTTGGAACGGAATCAAGATGGCTCCGATTCCGGAAAAGTCCGGGAGCGGTTGGAGGAATTGGCAAAAGACTCCGCCCATCCAGCGGATCGGTCCCATGGAAAACCGTGGGATCCTTTTGCGCCGGAAAACGACCCCAGGCGGCCTTCCGCAGGAGCGACGGGTACCGCCGAAGAGGCGGAAAAGTTGTTGTGGAATGCCGTCATTCGCCAGGAAACCGGCGTGCTTCGGTTTTGCTTTGCGGGAGGGATGCGAGTAAAGCCCGGCAGCGGGTTGCTGCTCCGTGCGGCGTATTTGGGAAATGTGGAGGTTGCCCGCCTGCTGTTGGCGCATGGCGCAGATCTTCACGAGACCGATACCGAAGGCAACATGGCCGTGCATCAGGCCGCCAGTGAGGGGCGGAGGGACCTGATGGATCTGCTGATCCGGGAAGGCGCTTCCTTCACCACCAAAAACAAGGAGGGCCGCACCGCTTTGGATGTAGCCCGGGTAGCCGGCTACGTGGAGTGGGCGGACGAATGGGAGCGGAAGCCGGCCACGAAGTAAAAGGAGCTAACGTTTGGTGGGGAAGACGGCGGTGACGATTTTGGCGAAACCTGGGTAGCTGCCATCCAGGCTGGCCGTCCAAGCCGCGCAAAGGGTGCCATGAGCATTCGCGACAAGATCGACGTGGGTATTCCAATGGCTGAGGCCAGGCAGATCGTGGTGTTCCGCCACCCCCGTCTCCGGGTCGAATCCGGTGAGGACGGTCGTCCAGGTGCGGGCTTCTTCCGGTCCCCTTTCCCGGACCCAGGCGACCCAGAACCGTTGATTGACCCAAACCGGCAGAGAAGCGGAGGGAAAATCGTAAATCTTGCCAACCTCCCTGAATCCAAGCTGTCTGCCCGGTGTGCTTCCTTGCCTCCGGCAGGTGCGGAGGATCATCTCATCCGGTGTGGCGGACTCCGATGGATAAAGCATGGAAAGCACCGCAACGTAGTGGGGAGTGATCGTGTATTTTTCGACATTTTCCTCTCCGAGCGCATCGAAGGGCAAAGGCCGGGCCGCACCCGCTGCTTGATTTCCCTCCCGCAGGGCGAGGCGCCTTTTTCCCTCCGGAGTGGAAATCGTGATGACAGCGGCGGCGGTGTCAGGCTGATCCTGATGGGCAGGGCGATCGCCGGATTCTTCCGTGCTGTCCGCCAGTCCAAGGGCACGAAGGGCGGGAGGGGAGAGTTGGTGGCGTGGGATCAGTTCCCGGCCGTCTTCGGCGATCACCATGCTCATCCAGTACCGGGTCCAGTTCTGCGCCTGATCCGCATAACTGAAAGTGATCCTGAAATTTCCCTGCGCGTCCGTTTGGATCCCGGGGTGCTTTTCACCGCGTGGGTCGCTATGCGCCTGCAGGGAGGAGGCCAGCAGGAGACAGGGCAGGAAACGGAACCGAAGACGCATGCCGGAGATATTCCCCAAAGAAAGGTTTGGCGTCAATGTCCGGTCGCAGCGGCTTCAGTCATTCCGGTGGAACCGTCCGTCGCCCGCGAGGCGGGGCGTGCCGTCTTCGTCCGGGATGGGCTGAAGGAATTTCCGTTCCACGAGGAAGGCGTCCGCTTCGCTGATGGTGATTTCGTAGAAGCGTGGATTGACGTTGAAGTTGAAAAAGCCGTGGCCCTGGGTCTCGAAGGGCCGCAGTTTGCAGATGTTGCCGCGCCACCACATTTTGCGGCGGAAACGCTGGCTGTTTTCAAATGGGACGACCCGGTCGGCGGTTCCGTGAAAGATGATGACGGGGGGCATCCGGCGGCGCAGGTGCTTCATCAGGTCCGCCCGGCGGGCCATTTTTTTGTCAGGAAACTTTGAGCGTCCGACCCCTTTTTTGGAGAAATCAAGAACCGGGCTGAAAAGGATCAGCGCGTCCGGGACGCAGGATTGGGCCAAATCATCTGCGGGATCATCAAAGTCCTTCAGTATGGCGGCAGCGAGCGCGGCGTGAGCGCCGGCTGCGGCCCCGCAGGCGGCGAGGCGGTCCGGCTGCACGTGGAGATCTTCCGCATGCCGGCGGGTCCAGCGGATGGCACTGCGGACGTCCTGCATGGCGTCTGCCGGGGTGGCGGCAGGGAATCGCGAGGTGACACGGTAGTCAAAGAGGATCGGCTGCATGCCGCGATTGGCGAAATACAGGCAATGAGGAGCAAACTGGCTGACCAGGCCGGCGTCCCAGGTGCTGCTGAAGAAGAACAGGATGGCAGGCCGGCCTTCCGGGGGAGGCTCGCCTGGCACGGGGAAGACATAGGCTTCCATGTCGACTCCGTCCGCCTGCTTGTAAGCGTAGCAGGATGTATCCACCAGCAGGGTGCGATTCCGGTCCATCATGGACAGGGGGTCGACGGCGCGGGTCAGGGGAGGACGGGAAGGCATGGCGGGCAAAAGCGCAGAAACCGGCGAAAGCCGGGGGTGGGTTGGATAGGCGGGACGTTCCCGCCTGGCAACCGAATTTGCGTTGTCGTCCAGCAGTCCGAGGGCCCGTCGTTAATTTCCTGCTGGCTTGGCGGTTTCCCTCAATGGGCTGGCAGGCAGCCGGAAGGCATCCGGCGGGTCTGGATGGAGCGGGTCATATCCGGGAATTTCCGGACGCAGACGGGTTGCCAGTTCCGGCAGGTTGCGGCGGATCCCTTCGACGATGCATTTGGCCAGCTGCATTCCCCCGTAGGCGTTGTGGTGGGTGTCGTCCTCCAGTTTTTTCTCCTGTCCAGGGAAGGTGCCCGCCGGGTAGTGGACAAACGCTTTGCGCGATTCCTCCCGTCCCAGCGCTGCATAAAGTTGCAGGCTCATGAAGTGGAGGTCGATCCACGGCACTTTTTCCTCCGAGGCGACTTGGCGGACGGTGTCGGCAAAATCATGGAGAGTCGCGTAGGGCACTTCGTCCTTGAAGCGCCGGCGCTCCATGGGTGTCACTAATACAGGACGTCCATTTTTTGCGGTAACTTCGTGAATATATGCCTTAAGCCGTTCTCGGTAAGTGGTATAAGGTCCGCTGCCTGGTGTTTTTTCCTTCTGGTCATTATGGCCGAATTGGATCAGAACGTAATCACCCGCTTTCAGGGTTTGGAGGATCTTCTCCAGACGCCGCTGGCTGCGGAAGGAATTGAGCGCGAGACCGCTTTCGGCGTGATTGGCGATGGCGACGCCGGGCTGGAAGAAGAGCGGCAGCATCTGCCCCCAGCCGGCGTAGGGTTCGTCGGCTTGTTCGGTGACGGTAGAGTCGCCCGCGAGGAAGACGGTCACTGCGGCGTCATTCCGCGAAATCTCCAACGTGCGCAGCCCGGGCGGTGAGCCCAGGCATTCGATCGTCATTTTTCCGTCCCAGCGGGCGATCACCGGAGGGCCGGATTCCCGGCGGTTAATCTTAACGGGATCCCCGCGCGGGATGGCCGGGGTGCGGATGTTCAGGGTGAAATCCCGGGTTAAAACCTCTCCGGGGCCAGTTTTGACTTGCGCCAGCATGACGCGGCGGTCTTCCGCTTTCAGGGTCGTTTCGGTGGGGAAATCAGGGTGGCCAAAAGAGACTTTTACGTCATAATTTCCCTCATCCAATAGCACGGAAAACTTACCAAAAAATGTGCTTTTACCGAATTCCTGATTATCAATCAAGTGACCTTCAAGGATATATGAGCTTTGTTCGGATAAATTAGAATTTTTAGAAATTTGAATGTAAGAAGCGTCAGATTGGCCGGGAATGAAGGCGAATTTGAGTGGTGGCGCCGCCTGCAGGATTCCGGCAAATGAGCTGATCGACAGCTGAAACAGGATCAGGCGGACGGTGCAGAAACCGGTGGAAGTTGCAGGCATAGGGAAGGGGAGTGATGAGGCCGCGGGGGGGGGTTCCGAGGTTCTGGGCGCCAATCGGGAGGGCCTGATTCGATGGCTTCCAGCCACGATTCTCCCGGGCCGGAATGGAGGCGTCAAGCTTCTCCCACCTCTTAACCCGCTTGGGGGAGGGGGGGCAGGGTGGCGAGAAAGTCCCGGATCGCCGCGGGGAAAAGCTCATGCTCAGCTGCCTGAATACGCAGGCGGATGTCATCCACGCTGTCACCCATAAAAACGGGGACTCTCGCCTGAGCTAAAATAGGGCCGGTGTCGATGCCGGCATCAATCAGGTGGACCGTGCAGCCCGTTTCGGTGACACAGGCCTCAAAGGCCTGAACCCAGGCTTGGCGTCCGGGAAAGGCTGGAAGCAGGGAGGGATGGATGTTAACGATCCGGCCGGCAAAATCGCTCAGGACGGGGTCTTTCAGCCGGCGCATGAAACCTGCGCAGACAATGAGATCACATCCCGCAGCGCGGAATTGGTCGCTGACGGCCTGCTGCGCTGCGGGGCTGAAGCGGTTTGGGTGATCGCCGGGGTCGATCCAGGTGGCGGGAATATTCCGGGCCCGGGCCCGGTCGAGGATGCGGGCCTGCGGGTTATCGGAAAGTACGAGGGCGACTTCCGCGGGTAGGGAGCCGGAGTCGATGGCTTCGAGCAGAACCCCAAAATTTGAGCCTTCGCCAGAGCCCAGGATGCCGAGACGGGGCAGGCGGGCCGGGGACTCGGGCAGGGCCATACGGGCCAAGGTGGCGGTAGTGGAGCGGCCAGCTACTTCCGGGAGAAGGTGGATTCCGGTGCCGAGGGCTTCGAGCGCGGCGCGCTCTTCGGGATCGAGGGAATCCAAGGTGTAGTCCCCCCCCTTGGCAAAGAGGTGGGGACGGATCGTTTGGATGAGGGCGGTGGTCCGCGGTTCGTCGAAGATGACCACGGCGTCCACGGACTTCAGGGAAAGCAGGACTTCAGCGCGGTCATCCTGGGAGTTGATGGGGCGGCTGGGCCCCTTGATCTGGCGGACGGAGGCGTCGGAATTCAGCGCGATGACCAAGGCATCACCCAAAGCGCGGGCCTGGGCGAGGTAGCGGACATGGCCGGCATGGAGAATATCGAAACAACCGCTGGTGAAAACGACCCGTTTGCCGTCGGCGTGGAGTTCATCGCGCCACGCTGCGGCTGCGGTGCAGGTGAGGGCACTGGCAGACATATTGCGAAAGTAAGATTTTGGCCAGTCTGCGGAGATTGGACCGAGGCCTGTTGCCGGAGCGGAAGTTGGGGATCCTGCCTATTTTGCAGGGGCCGGGAGAACAGGAGGTGGCAGGAGGGCGTCGTCCTTGGCGGGGGGCGCGTCCGGCGGCGTCAGGCTGGTGCCGGCCGGGGCGGAGTCATCACCGAGCAGGCCCGGGGTAGAAATGGCCTTATCCAACGCGGCCGCGGAGGGAGGCGCCAGGTTGGTTTCCGGAAGTCCTGAGGGAGTTGCGCCCGGGGTGCCGGGGGCCGGGGTGGGTTCCGGGACGTAATCGACGAGGACCGGGGGCGTGATTTTGATTTGTTTGAGGCGCTGCTCGGCGAGTTCGAACATGCGGTTGCCGCCATGCTTGGTGAGGAGTTCCTGATAGAGATTTTGGGCTTCGTCGATTTTCCCATCCTGCCATTTCTGGTCAGCCACGCGGAGCAGGGCAAGGGCTGCATAAGGCGAACCGGGAGTATTGGAGACTTCCAGGAAACGGGTCATGGCATCCTGGGTCGCCCCCTCCTGCATTTGGACGTCAGCGAGGCGGAATTTGGCGAGATCTGCCAAAGGATGCTGCGGGTAGGCCGTGAGGAACTGGTTCAGTTCATCAATGGCTTCCTTGCCCTTCCCGTCCTGCGCCAGCAGTTGGGCGGCTTTGAGCAGGGCGTTGCCCGCGGCGGGCAGGCCGGAGTGGGCGGTGGCGACATTGCGCAGTTCGCCCACGGTCTCTGCGCGGGTGAAGGCCAACGCGGCGTTTTTGTGCTGGGAATCCTTCCACAATTTGCTTCCAAAATATCCCACGGTGCCAAGGAGCGCGAGGGTTCCAACGAGGATAAGTTGCTTGCGGTAGCGGATTACGGCGTCTTCCAGCGGGCTGTGCTCATATTCGAGTTCAGCGACGGGGACGGGAGCTTGTTTGGGGTCGGAGGCCATTGATTGTTTGAAAAGACGATGGAGTGGAGGCGGAGTTCAGCGGGGAGCGGCTGCCAGGAGGGGCCGGGACGTTGATCTGCTTCAGGAATTTCAGGAACCCACTTGGGCGCGGGCTTCGTCCGCAAGGGCAGTGGAGAGGTAGCGTTCACCGGTGGAGCAGGCGATGGTCACGATGAGTTTGCCTTTGTTTTCGGGGCGGTTGGCGACCTGAAGAGCGGCATGGACGTTGGCTCCGGTGCTGATGCCCACCAGGATGCCTTCTTCCTTGGCGAGGCGGCGGGCCATCAGAATGGCTTCGTCGTTGGAGACTTTGATGACTTCATCCACCAGTTTGAGGTCTAAATTATTCGGGATAAATCCCGCGCCCGTGCCTTGGATTTTGTGGGGGGCAGGCACCACTGGTTCACCCGCGAGGGTTTGGGAAATGACCGGGCTGGCTTCCGGTTCGACGGCAATGCTGAGGAGGCCGGGTTTCTTCGCTTTCAGGGTGCGGCTGCATCCGGTGATGGTGCCGCCGGTGCCCACGGCGCTGATGAGAATGTCGATCGCCCCATCGGTGTCCTCCCAGAGTTCCACCGCAGTGGTGCTTTCGTGGATGGAGGGATTGGCCGGATTATTGAACTGTTGTGGCATGTAGGCTCCGGGCGTGGCGGCCACGATTTCGGAGGCTTTTTCAATGGCGCCCTTCATACCTTTCGGTCCGGGAGTGAGGACCAACTCGGCGCCCAGCATGGCCAGCAGGGTGCGGCGTTCCAGAGACATGGTCTCCGGCATGGTCAAAATGAGCTTGTATCCCTTGGCGGCGGCCACAAAAGCGAGGGCGATGCCGGTATTGCCACTGGTGGGCTCCACGATGATGGTATCCTTGTTGATCAGGCCTTTGGCTTCGGCGTCGGCGATCATGTTCATCCCGATGCGGTCCTTCACGCTGCCGAGGGGATTGAAAAACTCGCATTTCAGCGCAATGGTGGCCCCGGCGCCTTCGGTGATATGATTGAGGCGCACCAAGGGAGTGCGGCCGACGGTTTCGACGATGTTGTTGTAGAGGCGTCCCATGGCGTTGGTGAAATGGATGGAAAGTGGAAGGCCCGGAGAGTGGGCGGGCCGGGGCGGGGGTGCAACAATATTTTCAGCATTACTTTTGACAACAGAAAGAACAGGGGTTCAATGCGCGCCAATCCGGAAGGGCGCGCGTATGCTCATTTCACCATCCCTTCCGGTGCTTACACCCTAAAATTTCCCATCATGGACGTCCTATCCAAAGAAGATCTAAAACGCCTCCTCAAAAGAGTTCCCGAATGGGAAATTGACGGGAAGAAAATCTCCCGCTCGGTGGAGTTCGATGGCTTTACCGAGGCCGTGGACTTTCTCAACGAAGTCGCCGAAGTTGCTGAGGATGAAGGTCATCACCCTGATGTGGACATCCGATATGGCAAGGTCATCCTGATGCTGACCACCCATGATGCGGGTGGCGTCACCGAGGCGGATGTCGAAGTCGCCAAACGGCTCGACAACCTGATCGACTGATTTCCGGCAGCCTGACGGCAGCAGGAAAAGCAGGGGTTTACCCGGAGGTCCTTCTTGAGGGCCACCGGGGCAGTCTGACGCTCTTGGCCGGAGTGAAAGGCGGGTGCTCGATCTGAGAATTCAGGTTGAGACCCGTCTATTGTCCGTTATGATCGCGACTCCCGGTAAGCCGGGGTTTTCTTTTAATTTTCTGAATTTCCGCCTTCCCCCATGAGCGAACCTACCTCCCCGACTGATCCATTGAAACCCTCTGAAGACCTTGATGTGAACGATTTCTCCGGCGCGGAGGCCGAACCGGACCCTCTCAATCAGGCCTTGATTGAAGCGGCCCAGTGGAAGGACGCCGCCCACCGTGCCGCGGCGGAACTGGACAATTTCCGCAAACGCACCGCCCGGGACCTGCAGGAGACGGTCAAATACGCCAACGCTGGTCTCCTTGAGAGCCTGCTTCCCGTGTTGGATAATTTCGACTACGGGATGGCTGCAGCCAAGGCTGAGTCCGAAGGTTCCAATCTTTATGTCGGCCTTAGCATGGTGCTGCGGCAGGTCCAGGATTTTCTGAAAGACAACGGGGTGGAGGAAATCTCCGCCGTGGGCATGCCTTTCGATCCCAATCTCCACGAAGCCGTCTCCCAGCAGCCCGCCGACACGGTGGCCGAAGGCACGGTGATTTCTCAAACCCGCCGTGGCTACAAGCTCCGCGACCGTCTGCTGCGTCCTGCTTCCGTCATCGTCTCCAGCGGCCCTGCAGCGAAATAGATTCCTCTTCTCATGGCAAGCAAACGAGATTACTACGAAGTCCTTGGCGTCATCAAAGGTGCCAGCGCGGACGAGATCAAGAAGGCCTATCGTCAGCTTGCCCTCAAGTATCACCCCGACCGGAATCCGGACGACAAAGCCGCCGAGGAAAATTTCAAGGAACTAGGGGAAGCCTACGATGTGCTCGGCGATGCCGATAAAAAGGCTGCCTACGACCGCTATGGGCATGCCGCGTTCTCCGCGGGGGCCGGTGCTGGGGCGGGAGCAGGTCGGGGTGGGTTCCATGATCCTTTTGATATTTTCCGCGAAGTCTTTGGAGGAGCTGGCGGCGGTGGGGGGGGCGGCAGCATCTTCGAGGAATTCTTCGGGGGAGGCGGCGGCGGCGGCGGGGGGCGGGGCGCCCGCTCCGGCAAAGCCAGGGGCAGCGACCTGCGTTACGATCTGGAAATCAGCTTGGAGGAGGCAGCCCAAGGCGTCGAAAAACAAGTCGAGCTGGAACGTGCTGTCGCTTGCGACACCTGTGCCACCACGGGTGCCGCCAAAGGCGGTTCGGCCAAAACCTGCCCCACCTGCGGTGGTGTCGGTCAGGTCATCGCCAGCCGCGGGTTTTTCCAGGTCCAGCAGCCGTGTCCCGATTGCTCCGGGACGGGCCAGATCATTTCCAATCCCTGTTCCGACTGCCGGGGCCAGGGCCGGGTCGAGAAATCCACCCGGATCAAACTGCGGATTCCCGCCGGGATTGGCGAGGGCAGCCGGCTCCGCTCCTCCGGCAATGGTGACGCCGGTTTCCGCGGCGGTCCGGCCGGTGACCTCTACGTGGTGATCCACATCAAAAAGCACGAGGTTTTCGACCGCGAGGACAACGATCTTTTCTGCGAGATTCCGGTCAGTTATGCCAAAACCACCCTGGGCGGCGAATTGCTCGTTCCCACCATGGAAGGCAAGGCTTCCCTCAAGATTCCCGCTGGGACCCAGTCCGGCACGGTCTTCCGTCTGCGCGGCAAAGGCATGCCGGTCCTGAACCGGGGCATCAAGGGCGACCTTCTCGTCACCATCCAGGTGGAAGTGCCGACCAACCTCAATGCCGAGCAGAAGGAAAAACTGAAAGCCTTCGCCGACTCCTGCGGGGATCAAAACACGCCGATGTCCGAGGGCTTCTTTGAAAAGGCGAAGCGGTTCTTTTCCTGAAAAACCCCGAGGAAATCTGCGGACGGCCTTTTCCGGCGGTCCGTAACCCGGCCACCAATCTTCCATCGGCCCATGATTCCTGCTCCTAATCCAGTTTTCCGGGTCCATGCTGTAGGGTCGAATCCGTTGCGAATTATGACTTGTCAGTTCTTCCCTCCTGCCGTTCTGCATCGTTCGGGTGGAAGTTCCGATAACTTCTGCCTCCCTCCATCTGCATGAATGCCATTGGTTTCTTTCTCGGACGGTTCGCCTGGCAACTTGGTGTCCGGAGGGAGCGTGCCCGGTGGAATGCAGTGACCCGGGAAACCCAGCAATTGGCGGAAGCCCAGGATTTGTTGGGGAAACTCGCGTGGCCGGCCACCGAATCCATCGAAAGACTTTCCGGAGATTACTGGCAACTGACTGACCTCCAGACCCAGCAGCAGCAACTCCGCGCCCAGAGTGATCAGCTCACTACCGAAAATGAGACGGCTCAGGACCGACTGTATGCCATTGAGGATCAGGTGGAGAACGACGTCGATGTCCTGCGCAAAGGCAAAGCGGAACTGATGTCCAAGGCGGTCGGCCTGATGGATGAGGTGGAGGACATCAAGGACCGTGATAGCGAAACCCGCCGACGGTTCACCTCCCTCAAAGGCAAGTTGGAAGTGCTGAAGAAGCAGATCGAGGGAGATTTCAGTGCCGAGATCGAGCGGACCCGCCTTTCCCTGGCCGAACTGAAGGAGGGGCATGCGGGGGATCTCGCTGCCATTGCCTCACTCGAGGAGAGCGTGCAGCGGCTGGAACTCACGGTGGAGGGCATTGATGCGGAGATTTCCGGTTTGCGTGAACGGCACAAGGCCCAGACGGCGGATCTCGTGCTCGAGATTGGCCGGCGCTCCAAACAAATTGCGGAAATCTCGGCGCGACTGGGGGTCTTTGAATCCCAGAAAAACGAGTTCTCCTTTCAGATTGGACAATACCTTTCCAGCCAGATCGACAATCCCGATCCTGCAGTCCGCAAGGTGCTCAGCCGGTTTGGTCCCCTCGTCGGGCGTATCCGTTATCTGAAACGCAGCATCCAATACAACCAGCGTCTCGCCCGCCGGGCCAGCCGTTAGGCTTGAGTGGACATCAGGCGCGGAACAGGGCGCCCATTTTCTTGCCCAGAATCATGCCGGTTCCGGCGAGGGTGATTGTCAGGAACACCATCGCCCACACCCCCAGCGCCGAGGCCAGGGCTTCCCCATTGCCGAGGGCTCCGTTGAGATTGTAAATCGCCTTGGTGATCGGATAGTGCTCGCCTTTCTGGGCCAGAATCAGGCTGTCGGAGACCTCCAGCATGCCGAAGGAAAAGGCGAGCAGTGCTCCCGCGATCAGGTTGGCGCTGATCAGGGGCAGGGTGATCCGGAAAAGGGTGCGGAACGGCGGACATCCCAGATTCTGCGCCGCTTCCTCCAGGCTCACGCTGGTCTGTTGCAGGCCCGCGCTGGCACTGCGCACCACGTAGGGAAGGCGGCGCATGGCGTAGGCGATCACGATGATCCAATACGGGTCCTCATCGGCTCCGATCAGCCAGTGAAAGGGCTGGCCCTCGCGGGTCATCGCCAGATAACCAAACGCCAGGACCAGACCCGGCACCGCGATGGGCAGCATGGAAAGGGAATCAAGGAGGTGGCGGCCGGGCAGCTTGGTGCGCACCACGATCCAGGCAATGGTGACGCCGAGGATGACATCGATAAAGGTGGCGAGACCGGCGTATTTCAGGCTGTTCAGGATGGAGGGCACGGTGAGGCCATGGCTCAGGGCATCGCGGTAGTGCTGCAGGGTAAAACCGGAGGGCAGCACGGAATCATTCCAATCCGTGGCAAAGGAGGTCAGGGTGACTCCAAGGTGGGGCAACACCGCGAGGAAGATGACCAAGGCAAAACCCAGAGTCGCCAGCCAGCCTTTCACGCCACCGATGGCGGGGGTCTGCGCCGCCATGCTGGCACGCCCACTGCCCGCGAAGTCCGAACGGCCGAAGAGAAACTTGCTCAGGATGAAAAGCAGCACGCTGGCCACCAGCATGATCGCGACGAGGGCATAGGGCAGGGGATTGCCTCCGATTTCCTTGATTCCGTCGAAGATCTGCACTGAGGTGACCCGCGAATAGTCGAACATCAGCGGCACGCCCAGCTCGGTGAATCCCCAGATGAAGACGATGGAAGCCCCGGCAAAAATCCCCGGCATGGCCAGCGGCAGGGTGATCTTCCAAAACCGGCGCCAGGGCGAGCACCCGAGGTTTTCCGCCGCCTCATCCAGCGCAGGATCGAGATTGGCCAGGGAGGCCGTGATGTTCAGGTAAAGAATCGGATACAGATGCAGCGCATTCATCAGAATGACGCCGAACAGCCGGCCATTTCCCAGCCAGTCCATCGGCTCGCCCAGGGCAATCTGTCCCGGCATCAGGAGGGCATTCAGCGCGCCGTGCTGACCCAGGATCTGCTTCACCCCGATGGTCCCCACAAACGGCGGCAGAATCAGCGGCACCAGCACCAATGCCCCCAGCAATCCCTTCATCGGGAAGGAAAACCGCGCGCTCAACACCGCCAACGGCAGCGCCAGAATCATCGCGCCCAACGTGCTCCCCGCCGCCATCTTCAGCGCATTGATCAACCCTTCCCGGTAAATCGGATTGCTGAAAATCTGGCCCACATATTCCAGGGTAAACCCGCCTCCCGGCTTGGTGAACGCCTCGCGGACGGTGTTGTAGATCGGATAGAGGAAAAAGCATCCCATCACCGCCATGATGAAGAGCAGGAAGCCGTAGGAGGGGAGGCGTCTCATGGATGATGGGATGAGGATACGGGCAATTTTTGTTTAAATCGGGCCAGGCTGAAACCACAAACGGCTCCACTTAAAGCCGCCAGAAGGCAGAGATACCACGCGCTCAACAAAGGCAGGTTCCGATTCGCTAAAAAAAAGCCAACCACCACACCCATCACCAAAAACCCCCAGCCTGCCCCCAGCAGTGCGGCTTTGTTTGGCCTCCACCAGCGAGATGTGGCCGGTAGATGTTTGGTCGTGATGAAACCCGCAATCAAACAAGCCGGGAGCGCGAAAATCCCGGTCCAGGAGACATAAAGCAGAATGATGCCGAGCCAATCAGGGCTGAAGACAAAGCCACTCATGATCAATGCAGTTGAGATCAGGCCGCCCGCCGCAGCCGCCCAGCCCAGCAGTGCCGAAAAAAAGACGGGAAGTTTCATGGATAGGGACAAAGGAGCACTGAACAACGCCACGCATGGCACACCGCGCGCCATATTCCACGCAATTCACGCGCCAGGGCTTCGTTCACTACGGCGCCGGCTTGGGGTATTTCCCTGGGCGGGCGAACAGTCGGTTCCGCTCAATCCGCCACCTTCAGACGCAGAAAACGTCCCGGTCCGCTTCTGGCTACGGAGGCGGTGCGGCGCTGGTCGGCACCGATGGCAGAGACGGTCACCCCATCAGTTGTCCATTGATCGAGGCCTGTGCTGGTCTCCACTTGATAAGTGATGCCCTCAGCGGCGGCATGAAAGGTGAGGCTCAAGCGGTCCGGATGCAGCACCGGGGCAGGCAGGCTGGCGCTGAGATTGATCCGGGGATTGAGATTCAGAGCGTAGGCCATCACCAGCGAGACACCGTCGCCATCGGGGTCCTGCTGGAGATCGGAGTCATAAGGCAGATCGTTTTGCAGGAGCCAGGAAGCAGCAGGGTAGGCGGCTTCATCTATTCTAACCGCCGGTTGACCCTGCCAGGTGGGAGCGGTGAAGCCGGTTTTGCTGCTGAGCCAATAGGTGGCGTAGCTATTAGGCTTCAGGGAACTCAAAGAGACGGTATTGGAGGCGCTGCCCAAGTAGGTGATGCGGGTGATTCCTGTGCAATAGTCAAAGGCGTAATACCCGATAGAATTAAGGGAGGCAGGGAGGATAAGGCTGGTAAGGCCGGTGCAGGATTCGAAGGCGTAATTCCCGATGGATGTCAGCGATGCAGGAAAGGTGATGTTGGTGAGGCGGGTGCAGGACTCGAAGGCGGAATCCCCAATGGACGCAAGGGAAGAGGGGAGGGTGATGCTGGTGAGGGCGGTGCAGCGCCGGAACGCTGAGTTCCCGATCGAGGAGAGGGAAGCTGGGAAGGTGAGGCTGGTGAGACCTGAGCAGGAGCTAAAAGCCCAAATTCCTATGGAAGTGAGGGATGCCGGGAAAGTGAGGCTGGTGAGGCTGTGGCACCCGGAGAAAGCGAACAACCCGATGGAGGTAAGGGAGTCAGCGAAGGAGATGCTGGTGAGGCTGGTGCAGTAGCTGAAGGTGTTATCGCCGATGGAGGTGAGGGAGGCGGGGAGGGCGAGGCTGGTGAGAGCGGTGCAGTAAGAGAAGGCGGAATTCCCGATGGAGGTGAGGGAGGCAGGAAACGTGACGTTGGTGAGGCCGGTGCAGGAGTAAAATGCCCCATTTCCCAAGAAGGTGAGTAAAGTGGGGATAGTGAGGCTGGCAAGCGCGTTGCAGTAGGAGAAGGCGGAATTCCCAATGGAGTTAAGCGATGCAGGAAAGGTGATTTTGGTGAGGCCGGTGCAGGACTCGAAGGCGGAATCCCCAATAGAGGCAAGGGACGAGGGGAGGGTGATGCTGGTGAAGCCGATGCATCTGAAGAAGGCAGAATTCCCTATGGAAGCGAGGGAGGCAGGAAAGGCGATGCTGGTGAGACTGGTGCATCTAAAAAAAGCAGCCTGCCCGATGGCAGTGACGGTGGAAGGAACCGTATAAGCTCCTCCAATTGCGGGCGGAAACGCTATCAGCGTAGATTGGTCTTTAGTGAAAAGAACTCCATTGAGGGTGGAAAAGCTTTGGCTTTCCGGCGGGGTAGCAAAGGCTGTGATTCCGGCCGAGCCATAAAAGGCACCTTGGGCAAAAGAGGTTACGGTGGAGGGGAGGGTGTAGGATCCTCCGATGCCGCCAGGAAAAGCGACAAGGGTTGTCTGGTTTTTATTGAATAGAACCCCGTCAACGCTGGAATAGGCAGGATTTTCCGCAGGGGTGTAAAAAGCAGTGAGGCCGGTGCAGTCGTTAAAGGCCCCATTTCCGATGGAGGTGACGGAGGCGGGGAGGGTAATGCTGGCGAGGCTGGTGCAGTAGTAGAAGGCGGAGGATCCGATGGAGGTGAGAGATGCCGGGAAAGTGATGCTGGTCAGGCCTGTGCATATGGAAAAAGCGGACGACCCAATGCTGGTCAGCGATGTTGGCAAAGTGATACTGGTCAAGCCAGTGCATCTGGAGAAAGCGGAATTCCCAATCGAGGTAAGGGAAGAGGGGAGGCTGAGGTTTGTGAGACCGGTGCAGTGATAGAAGGCGTAGGTTCCAATTGAGGAGAGAGCGGTCGGAAATGTAGCATTGTTGAGGCCGGTGCAGGAAAAGAAGGCGTAATCCCCAATGGAGGTAAGGGAAGAGGGGAGGGTTATACTGGTGAGCCGGGTGCAGCCCCGGAACGCTGAGTTCCCGATCGAGGAGAGGGAAGCAGGGAGGGTTATACTGGAAAGGTTGGATTCTCCCTGGAAAGCGGAATCTCCGATCGAAGTGACCAGTTTACCAGCAATAGTCGTTGGGACGGTAATGTTGCCCGATGCATTTGAGACATAGGTTATAGTTATGGTATTGGCCGGGGTTACTGTGTAGCTGTAGATGCCGGATTGCTCCGCGTGCACCAGATTGGTGACGGCGTGGATGAGTAGAAAGAGAATATGCCACAGGCGGAGCCAACGGAAGGCGGGGAGGCGGCGCATCATACAAAAAATAAGGGGAGGGGGAGAGTATTCAGGCCAGCTTGGACCTGAGCGCCCGGCAGGAACTCGCGAGAAGAAGAGCACACGTTGCACCACCTGCGGCAACTGAAAGCCCTGCCACCAGAATAAAAAAGTCGCCCAGAACTAGTTTTGTACCCCAATTGCCAAACGCCGGAAGATAAACTGCCAAAATGCCGGAAGCGGCCCCGATGAATGCTGCAATCGGCGCCTCCCATAAGCATGAGTCGAATGAGAAGACACGACTGGCAATAAAGGAAATTACCAAGCCTGCGGGAAACCCAAAAACCAGACTCAGGACAATGATCAGCCTAACGGCGTTCGGGAGCAGAGTCTTGCCGGCAAAAGATTCTGGCCAAAGACCCGCATGGTATGAATCAATGAAAGCCACAAGCAGGAGCGCGCACCCTCCGGCGGTCAGCGCTCCCCCCAATGCAGGGATAAGAATTCGAGGCTTTTCCATAGCAAGTTGCTTTTCACATCCCGCGCCGCGCCAGCTCCGCTGCATGTTTATATTGCTGGCGGAATTGCTGGGCGAGGGTGCGGCTGAGTTCGGAGGTGATCAGCATATTCCGCTGGTTGAGTTTTGCGGCGATGCTGCCGGTGACATTGGGGTAACTGATCATGGAGAGATCGCTGAAGGCGGCGGTGGCCTGGGGCGGGAAGTTGTTTTCGATCAGGGTGGCCCAGGCGGTTTTCAGCTCTTCGTGGGTATCGAGGCACATGGCGCGGATGACGAGGCGGATCGCACTGAAGCTGCTGCCGGTCAGGGCGGGGTCGTAAGTGAGGGCGGTGCCGGCGGCGTAGGGCAGCAGGTCGGGGTCGCTGGCGTGGGCGAGGTTTTCCGGGGTGTAATAATCCTGACGCACCGGCAGGCGGCGCAGGGCGGTATGACGTGGACCGCCGGGCGTTCCGGCGCGCCAGGCCCAGAGGCGCTGCCCTTCCATGCTGAGCACGAATTCCATGAAGCGGGTGGCCAATCCGGGATTGGGGGCCCCGCGGAAAAGAGCGATCGGGTCCACGCTGGGAGTGGTGCCTCCGGCGGGCAGGGTGAACCCCATCCGGCTGCGGCCGGTGGTTTCCTCGAGGCGCTGCATGAAGTTTCTGGCGTAGAAATCAACACACATCCCGGCGGCGGCCTCACCCTCCGCCACATCCAGCGGGATTTTGGTGGAGCTGTCTGTCCAATAGCGGGCGTTGGCCCCGATGCGTTGGATCATGCCCATGCCCTGAAGCCAGCCGGTTTCGAGCGCCAGCTTCCTCGCCGCGGCATCCGGGGCGTCCTTCGCCGCGGTCTGCATGGCCTGCTGCAGCAGGGATTCCATCATCTTGGCCACGGTGCCGCTCTTGCCGGGGTCGGCGAGAGCAATCTGGTTTTGGTAGCGAGGATGCGTCAGGTCAGCCCACTGATCCGGTAAATCGGTGAATCCCCGGCGTTGGTGGAAATCCAGGTTATAACAAATGCCGAACGACGACAGGCAGGCGCCGGCCCAGGTGAAGTCAGGGTCGAGGTAGGTCTCGCCGGCCCATTTGTCAGGAATGCCGGAGCCGCCGAACCAGTCAGGATGCGCGGCTTTCACTCCGAGCAGGCCGATCCCCTCCGAGGCACTGCCGGGGACAAGGAAACCTTTCTTTTTCATGTCGGAAAAATCAGGAGTGCCGCCGCCGAAGAAGAGGTCGATGCCGATGCCGATGCTGGAAGCCATCCAAGCGGACCGGGCCGGGGAGGTGTCTTTGGGATCAAAGGCGGCAATTCCCACTTGGTCGTTCCAGGCTTCCTTCGCTTGTTTGTTCCAGAAGAGTTCGAGCGCGGCGCGGTATTCGCTGCCGACCACTTTGGAAATCTCGGTGGTGCCTCCGGGCACCCGCCAGTCGATCACCACGGAACGTCCGTGTTTTTCCTTCATCCAGTGCTGGAAGGCGGTCTCGAACTCCTTGCGGATCGACTCCACATGGGGCGTGATGATCACCAGGCGGTCCTGCGGCGCGAAATCCCTCGTCCGAGCACTGGTCTTCGGTTTCATCAGGACTGGACCGGCGATGACGGCGATCAGCGCAAGAAAAACGGCAAGGTAGCGGCCCATGGCAAAAAAGGATAGGGGGAGGGTCCGGCAGGAACGGGATCAGGCCCGCAGGATCATGACGTCGTCAGGGTTGACCGTGAGAGAGACCTGGGAATCATCGGCCGGGCGGAGGATCGCGGGGTTGAGTTCGGAAAGGTGGAAAAGATGGCCGGAGGAATCGCGGACGGTGTATTGGGCCAGTTCACCGAGGTAGACCGAATCCGTCAGGCGTCCGGTGAGGAGGTTGGCGGCGGCGGGCAGGCCGGTGAGACGGAGCGCCTCCGGTCGCAGGCAAAGCTGGACCCTTTCGCCGGAGGCAGGCTGCCACGCGGGATCGGTGATCCGGCCGGTGAAAATGCCATGGGCAGTATGCGCGGTGGCGCAGGAGCCACTGCCGGACAGGGCGATGAATTCGGCCGGCAGGAAATTCGCTTCCCCGATGAAGGAGGCGACAGAGGCGGTGTGGGGCGAGCGGAAGACTTCGCGCGGGGTGCCCACTTGGCTGATGATCCCTTTTTCCATGATGGCCATGCGGTCGGCGAGGTGGAGCGCCTCCTTCTGGTCGTGGGTGACATAGACCGCGGTGACCCCGAATTCCTTGCAGATGCGGCGGATCTCCGAGCGCATTTCGAGGCGGAGTTTGGCGTCGAGGTTGGAGAGTGGTTCGTCGAGCAGCAGGGCATCCGGCCGGACGGCGATGGACCGGGCGAGGGCGACGCGTTGCTGCTGGCCACCGGAGAGTTGGTTGATTTTGCGTTCGGCGAGGTGGCCCATTTTCACCATCTGGAGGCTTTCCTGCACGCGGGATTCGATTTCGGCTTTGGGCAGTTTCCGCTCGTGCAGGCCAAAGGCCACATTTTCACCCACATTGAGGTGGGGCCAGAGGGCGTAGCTCTGGAACATCATGGCGGTATTCCGTTTATGGGCCGGCAGGTGGGTGATGTCCTTGTCGTCGAACAGGAGGTGTCCTTTGTCCGGCGTATAAAATCCTGCGACGTGCCGCAGCAGGGTGGTTTTGCCACAACCACTGGGGCCCAGCAGGAAAAACATCTCGCCGGATTCGATCGTGAGATTGATGTTATCGAGAGCCACCATGCTCCCGAAATGCTTTGTCAGGTTGCGGATGTGGATCGAGACCATGGGGTGCGGGGCAGGGAGGCAGGCAGCGTGCCAGCAGTCATGACTAAGGCGCGGGCCCGGGATTGGTCAAGCCGCGGCGCGTCCGGGACGGCGGCACCGCCAAACAGCTCAACAGTATCTGCGAATGGAATCAGGGAGGGGGTCCTTTGCCGCTGGCCAACCCTCCGGCCCGGATCACCAGCACCGGGATCAATTTTGCTGTTCAGACGGCTGAGATCCCGCCCGGGGTGCCGATGGGTATTGCTGCAAGCCCTAATACCGGGCGGCGGGTAATGAAATCCGGCATCTTCATCATCAATTTCTGCGGTGAACCCAATCCTGGCCCCGGACTTACTCCCGGCTCGGTGAGCGGTTCCTCCCGCACGGCCTGGCAGGCCTTCGTCGGCGGACCGGCCGCGGCGGATCCTTTTCTTGGTTTGGCCGCCTGCAATATTTAGGATGACAACTGGCTGGCCGTGATGCGCCTGCCCGGCAATGCGGTACAGGTGATCAAAATCGTGGAGGGCAAGTTCGATTTCTGCACCTGTATCCTGCGCTACCCCGCCCGCGCTCTCGAGGCCTTCAACCAGGGAGAGCGCTCCTTCTTCCGCGTGAAGCGGAATTGAGGGTGGATTACCGGTTTTCGATGGTGGACCAGGACATGTGGTCTTTTCCAAATTCCCTCCCGGTGATAACATGGGGCCGTTCCTTCCGGACTTAAAGCTATTGAATTAAAACCGAAACCAGCGGGAAACCGTGTAGCGTTCTTTCCCGGCCACCGAGTCGTTGACTATCGGTCATGGTGCCATTTGCGAACGGTGCGGCGAATCTCCTGCGTCAATCCACACCATGAAAATCCTCAACCCTCTACAGAAGGTCTTCGTAAGCTGGCTGGCAGCCACGGGCTTGGCCGGCCTCTTCTTGGAGCCGGTTTTGGCTGATACCCTGAAACCAGCCTGGGCCATTGTTCCCGGTGGCACGATCTTGGATGATGGCGTCGATCCTCCCGCGGCGGGTGGGGTGATTTTGCCCGCAGGACTGACTTCGGCCAACACCTACAACGCCTACCCTTGGTTTACGACATCGGGTGGCGTCCAATCCAGCCAATGGAAATATTCTGGTCAGCGATACCCCGCAAAATATCCGGGTCCTGAATTCGGCCGGCGTTTATTTCCACGTGCTCGATAAAACCGGGCTGGCCACCGGGGCCACTCTAAACATGGTGCACGTGGGCGTGGCAGTTGATGGAGTGGTCTATGCCTCCAACTTGTTGTCTTCTGCGCCGCCGGATTCCTTCAAAATCTGGCGCTGGGAAAATGACAGCAACCCCAATCCTGGTCCTTTGCCGGACCCTTTGTTTGCGGTGACCCCTGTTTTGGCGTGGCCACCTCCCGCGGTCGATGGGGAACCAGTCACCACAGGGAATCCAACCGCGGGACTCAATAATCAGCGCAGGGGAGACAGCATGGATGTCAGAAGGAGTGGTCCGCACCCTGCAACTGCGTGATCCGAATGACGGCAACAATGACGTGGTCAATGGCTCTGGTGCAGCCACCAATGGGTTCTTTGCGCTGAGCGCGATTGATGGCGATGCGGCCGGGGCGGTTTATGCCTCCAATCTCGCGATCACAGGGGCGACCGGACGATTCAACTTAAATGGGAAAATGGAAATTTGAACAGCAGAGGGCAAAGGACATGGAGTACAGCACTTCCGTAGAAAAAGATGCCTCGGATGGCCGCTTTTACTCCTGGGCGAAGACGCCGGAGGCCCTGCCGGAAATGCCGGGTGGCAGGCGCGCACAACCTTGGATATCTGCTGTCTTTGGAACCGGCCCGCTGAGGGGTTAGTTGGCCGGATAGCGGCCTTTGCGCGGACCGGTGAGCCAAGCCCAGGCGGATTCGACCATGGCGCGGGGGTCGCGGTAACGGGCTTCCCAGCCGAGGACGGACTTGGCTTTGGCCGGGTTGCCGACAAGTTCCGGTGGATCTCCCTCACGGCGGGGGCCGAGGACAACGGGGACCGTCCGGCCGGTGACGGACTCCGCGAGGTTGATGATCTGGCGGACGCTGACGCCAGTGCCGGTGCTGAGATTGACATGAGTGGAGCGCTGTCCGCGGCGGAGGTAGTGGAGGGCGCAGACGTGGGCTTCAGCGAGGTCCTGGACGTGGACGTAGTCGCGGATGCAGGTGCCATCCGGCGTGGGGTAGTCGGTGCCGAAAACGGTGACGTGCGGGGCCTCTCCGGTGATGGCCATGAGGGTGCGGGGGATGATATGGCTTTCGGGGGTGTGGTCCTCGCCGATCCGCCCGTCGGCGGAGCAGCCACTGGCATTGAAATAACGGAGGATGACATGCTGGATGCCGAAGGCCTGATCACAGTCGCGCAGCACCTGCTCCAGCATGAGTTTGCTGCGGCCGTAGGGGTTGATGGGTTCCTGGGGATGATGTTCGTCCATGGGAACGTATTGCGGATTGCCGAAGGTGGCGCAGGTAGAGGAGAAGATGAAGTGTTTGGTCCCGTGCTGCCGCATGGCTTCGAGGAGCACGAGGGGCGCGGCCAGGTTGTTGGCGTAATACTTCAGCGGTTCGGACATGGACTCGCCCACCATGGCGTAAGCGGCGAAGTGGAGTACTGCGGTGATTTGATAGCGCGAGAAGATGCCGGCGATGACCGCAGGGTCAGCCATGTTCCCGATGATGAGTTCCACATTGCCGGAGACGAGGGCATCGCGGTGGCCGTATTCGAGGGAATCAAGGACGACGATATGTTCCCCGGTGGTGCTGGCGAGATGGCGGACCGTGTGGGAACCGATGTAACCGGCGCCGCCGGTGACGAGGATGGCAGGAGGAAGAGGCATGATGGGCAAGGAAGACAGGGGCCGAAGGCGCGGGGACGGTTGATAGGGGGAGAGCTTAAAGCCGGGCGACCGGGCCGGGTTCGAGGCGGCTATAGTTGGCCTGGACCCGGCTGAGGAACCAGTTCCATTTGCGGCCGGGTATCCCGTTTTCCATCAGGAAGTGAGGGCAATTCTTGTTTGGGGGATTCTGGCCGCGCCGGGGCCAATGGTAGTGCGGCACCACGTTGCGCAGGGGGATGCGGAAGGAATACATCAGGTAGGCAGCGAGTTTGGCGCTGCGCTCGATGGTGGCGGGAAGGTTGTTGCCCCGGTGCTCACACATTTCGATGCCGATGGAATAATTATTGCCCGGACCATCGAAGTCGGCATGTTCGCCCTGTTCGGTGGTGGGGAGGTGCTGCACTGCGAGATTCCCCTGCACGGTGAAGTGCCAGGTGAGGAACCCGATCCGGTTGCCTCCCTTGCGTTTGGGGGCGCGGAGGGCGCCGGCCTGGAGCGCCCTGGCGTGGGCGAAGGCATCACCGGTGTAATTCTGGGTGGAATGGATCGTGATGTAGCGGGGCATCATCGGCCGGTAGAGGCGCCGGCCGTATTTTCCTTTGGGGATGAGGCGGGGGATCACATTGACCTCACTGCGCAGCATCTGCAGGGGCGTGACCGTGGGGCCGGCAGGGACGGGCGGGGGCAGGGGGTTCCCCGGTCCGGCACAGCAGACAATAACAACGGTGACTGCAAGGATGAGCAGCGGTGAAAGGCAACGCATGGGAAAGGCCATAGCTTTCCCATGCGGGTTAGTCAAGCCACCGCGGCTGGGGACGGGGCCGTTTTTAGCAGGAGGAGGGGTTTGAATCCGGGCGGGCCGTCAGGTCCATTCCCGGTCAATTGCCCAGGGAAATCTGCAGGCGCAGGTACTTTTTCGTGATCCCCGCTTCCGATGGTGTGGACAGGCTTACAGCCACCCGCCCATTGGCAGGAGCGGCCGTTTGCACGGTGATGGCGGGAATGGTGAGGGTAGTCCAGGTGGCGGCGAGGGGGGATTTCCGTGCGAGATCGCGCCAGTTCACCAGATCATTTGAATCCTGCACGACATAGGTGATGCCCTCGCTGCCATAACCGCCCGCCAGTCCGGAGACGGGTAAACCAACGGACATGGTGAGGTTATCCCCGGCCATGGCCGAGGTCGGGAGGCGGTCGGCTCCGTCTCCCGCCGAGTTTTTCAGCGGATTGCTGAGCATGGCAAATTCCATCAGGCTGATCAGGCCGTCGCCGTCCTCATCGGTCCCCTGTCCTCCGGGCACGGCGTAGAAGGCGGTCCAGCCCGGGTAGTTGAACGGGGGCGGCGCATTGAAGCCGCCGGGGCTGCCGTAGTCGACCCGGCTGGCCTGCCATGAGTCCCGGTCATCGTAGCCAGTCGGGGCGGTGCCTGGGGTGATGATTTGCAGACTGCGGCCGAGCCCCTGGGCCGCGGACTGCCAGTCGGGTTCATAACGGAACCTCAGTATGTTGCCATCGAAGGGCGGGGGCAGTGCGAGTGCGAGGGTTTCACCACTGTTGTCAAGCTTTCCGGTATAGGTGCCGCCTACGGCCACCCCCGTGCCGTAACGGGCCCGGAAGGTGCTCTCCTTGGAAACCAGCACCGTCTGCCCGCCGGGCGCCAGAGTCAGAGGCGCCGCGAAGGTAAAGCCGATCCCTTCCACGAAGGCCATGCCGGCCAATTCCAGCGCTGCGGTGCCGGTGTTGGTGAGTTCCACGTATTCGTAATCGACCCCGCCGACCGGATTATACATCAGTTCCGTGATTCGCAGGCTGTGCAGCAAATTGAGTGCATTCTGATAGGCCGGGTCGCTTGGCAGGGAGGCGAAACCCCGGGTCGGCAGTTCTGTCCAGACCGGAACCCCCACCAGCGTGCGGCTCTGGGACTGATCTCTCAGCCCGGGGCCGAACAGGACGGTGTCGAGGCGGTCGGTGCCAAAATCCAGGGCTAGCGCTTCCTGCTCGGCATCGAGCGAGAAGTCGAGGTGATTCCCGCCGGAAGTGCCGTCGAGGATGAAGACGGTATGACTTCCGGGGCCAATGTAACTAAGGGGCGGCAGGGCCTTCCGTTGGGAGCCCGTCGCGGCGCTGTCACTGAGGAAGAGTCCGCTGAGCGCAACTGGCAGAGGGGATGGATTCACCAGTTCCACCCAGTCATCGGTGAAGAGAATATGGCTGTCGGCAAACCACTCGTTGATCCGGATGGTGGAGGGATCACCGAGGTGCACGATGCCGCCCGCGTTGTTACCAGCGCCAGGGGATGGATTGCCAAGGATCCAGTCTGCACCGGTACCATGGCGGGTCAGGCTGTAACCTGCCGCCTGGGGGCCGAAAGTGAGCTGGTCCACGAGGACTCCATTGCCATCATAGAGCAGGACCTCGTCTCCATCCGCATCCAATCCGATACCAGTCGTGGCCAAGGGGAGCAGGAGGACCGTTTCATTGGCGATCAAAGTGCCATCAGGAATAAGATAGCCGGGTTTATTGGGAGAATCGGTCACCCGCCAGCCTGCCAGACTGGTGGTACCTCCAAAATTCACCAACTCGATGAAATCAGGCGCCCCGGCGGCTCCGGCGGCGAGGACTTCGTTCAGCCGGACGTCGGGCTGTGACGTGATCGTCCACGCGTAGGCGGTCGGGGCGGCCTGCGGCCCGGACTCCACGGCGGGGTCGGCATCCTGCCAATTTCCAGCCATATCCTGACCGATTACTTCGAAAAGATGCGGGCCGGCCGTCAGATTGCCGGGAGCCACGGGAGCCTGCCGCACGGTGGTTCCGGTGCGGGGGAAGACCCCTCCGGTCCCAATGGTCTGTGGGGCACTCCAGGCCCCGCCGTCCAGCCGCCACTTGAAAGCAACCATGCCTGGGCCGCCGACATAAAAGACCGGCGCGGTATCGACAGTGACACTGTCCGGAACATTGACAATATAAGCCCATTCCGGAATGGAGGCTCCGTAGTTCAAGCCAAAAGGAGCAGTACTCAGAGCATCGGAACCAAAACCGGGCTCATAATTTTCCGCCAGGCGGGGGTCGCCTTCGGTGTTGGGACCATAGGCCGGATTCAGCGCCCCGCCGGGGTGATTGGCCCCCAGATCGGTGGTGGTCAGATGGTGCAGCAGATTGCCGCCGGATTCGATCCTGGTGGTGACATCATTCACCACCGTGCCATTGGAGATCCGGGCATCCGCGCCGCTGATCAACCGGGGGATGTTGCTGAAAATGTTATATCCCAGGTAGCCGCCGTCGCCGCGGGTGGGGTTGCTGCCATCTTCCGGGATGAAGACGTTGATGGCGGCGCACTTCACGGCCTGGGTGAAGGGATTGCCAAAAGAGGTGCCGGAGTAGGTGAAGTCCGGGTGAAAATCCGCCACCGTATTATGCTCGAATAGCGTGCCGGTATTGGCTTTCAGATTGATGGCATGGTCCAGATTATAGAAGAAATTCCGCGCCACCATGATGGTGGTGCCAGTACCGCGGTCGCCGGAACTGATGGCATTGGAATAACCGGTGTCAGAGGTCCACTGGTCCTTGGCGGCGCGCTCGAAGATATTGGACGCGATGTAGGCATCGCCGCCCAAGTCGATGTGCTCATCCCCGCTGATGCCGCGGAAGTGGTTGTAACGGCAGTCGAGGAGGAACTGGCCCGCCACGTTCCAGCGGCCGCTGTCGGCATCAAAGACGTCGTTGTGCCCGCGGTTACCGTTGAACTGGTTGTAGTAAACCCGTAACCAGCCGCCGGACGGCTGGCCATTGGTGAAGCCGGGCTTGCCTGCCACTTCGGTGTCGGTGGTGGGATATTCCACCTTGAGGGGCTCCTGGTTGTTATCGGCTGCTGCCACAAAGTCGGTGGGATTCTCAATCCGGCCGGTGACGGGGTCGAAGAGGAACATGTCGGGGAAAACGTTGTGCCGCACGGTCATCTTGGAATTCCGGCCATAACACATGCGCAGATGGGTGCCGGCCCAGGTGCAGTATTGCACCAGCCCCCAGGAGCGGATGAAACCGATGCTGCCGTAGTTTTCCGGACCGGAAGGCGTGGTGCCCTGGGCATCCACGAAGTCGGCGTAGGACACGATGTTTTCCTGGGCCATGCTGTCAGTGACACGGATGCCACCCCATTTTGGCGGGCCGGTCTGGGTGCCGTTTTTCACAGGATCGGCATCACCGGCGGCGACGGCCCCGGGGATGCCCGTGAAGAGGATGCGCTGCTGGGCGGTGCCCTCGGCAAGCAGACGGCCAAGGACCGTGAGGCGGCGGTTGGCTTCCACCTGCACCTGAACCCCGGGATCGATCCGCAGGGTTAAACCCGCGGGCACCGTGAGGTGATCGGTCACGCGATAAGGCGAGCCGCTGCGGGTCCAGCGCACTTCACCCGATTGGAGATTTTCCGGCAAGGCAGGTAAAGCCCCCATGTCCGTGCGGGAGCCGTCGGCGTCGTTAGGGGAAGCCGGATCACCGGAATCGCGGCAGGGTGAGGCATAAAGGGGCGCGAGGCTGCGGGCGGCCTGGTTTTCCAACAGGAAAGGAAGCGTGTTATTGCCGGTGCCCGGCCAGGCGGTGGCGCCAGCATCATCGGCGTCCACCAGATTGCTGTAGGTGACCACCGTATTGGCTGGCGGGTAGAGTGGATCGACTTTGACCGGTTCCTTGGCGTAGACGATGCAGTTGTTGGCGTTGATCGCGAGCGTGGCCCCGGCAGCGCTTTGACCGCTTTTGTCCTGGGTGTAGAAACCTGTGCTGGCGGTATCGGCATCCGGGCTGGAGGGAGGAACGCTGTATCCCCAGGGAGCGAGGGTGGTGTTGTGGTCCTCACTGATGATGGTTACATGATCGGCGGTGACGGTGCGGGTGGTCACGGTGCTCGATTTGGGCACAATGGCCTTGTCGCAATCCACGATGAGGGTGCGGGTGATCGTGAGGTCATTGTTCAGCAGGCTCATGCCCTTGTCCCAACCCTCGCGGAGGATGCTGTCCTCCACCGTGAGCGGGCCGGCGAGTCCATCGAAGATGTCATCGCCGCAACGGGCCAGCACGCTGCGCCGGACCACGATGGGCCGGCCGGAGGGGTTATGCACGTAGAGGCAATCCTCGTCATCCGGGGTCGGCGCATCGCTTTCCCGGAAGTTGGGGAGGATTTCCTGGATGTTGGAGTCCTCGATCAGGAGGGAACAGCCATCCTCCAATTCCGGTCCGGTGATGGTGCGGGCAATCAGGCTGCGGCGGAGGGTCAGGCTGCTGATGCCGGTGGTATAACAAGCCTTGGCGGGGCTGTCGCCGAGAGCGCAGTCCTCCAGGGTGAGTTGGCTGCCGACGAGCCGGATCAGGGGTCCCTTGCCGGTATGGCCCCGGCCGGGACTGCGGCCTCCCCGGGTGATCTGGGTGTGCTGGAGCAGGGAAGGAGCGGCGGAGTTGTTGAAGAGCAATTCTCCCCAGCGGTTGGAGTTGTCCGAACACGTCAGGGTCACGGGCTGGGTGGCGGTGCCTTCACTGAGGAGGCTGCCATTGATGATGAGATCGGTTCCATTACTGCTGCCGGGCGTGGCATTGCCATCCAGCAGCACCACGGTTCCAGCAGTCAGCCGCAGGGTGCCATTGGCTGGCACGGTGAGGTCTCCGGTCACCTTGACGAGACCGCTCCAGACGGACTCTCCGGAGGGCAGGGTGCCGGAAACGGCTTGGGGCACGGTAGCTCCCAGACTAGTCAGGGAAGTGGAAACCGTGCGTCCATCCACTGCGGCGGAAAGAGTGAAATTCCCCGGATCCCCCACCGGAGACAAGGCCTCCAAGGCACAGTCAAAGCTGAGGTCGGCACTGGCGCTGGCGTTCTGGAGTTGGATGGCCAGCAGATTGGGACCTGGTTGGATGAGGGAGGCGAAGGCGGAAATATCGAAGGTCCTGATATTTGATTCGGCCGTGCCGGAGCGGTTGCTGCTGGCCGCGGTATTCAACGCAAGGGCGCCCGCGGGGACGTTATCCCGGTAGACCTCCGTGCCGTTGAGATAAAAGACGGCCCCATCGTCCACCACCGCACGCAGACGCAGCGTGGTGATCGGGGTGGTGTCGGTGACCGTGAAAGCCCGGCGGAAATAGAAGGCCTTGCGGCTGGCGGTGGCAGAACTGACATTGTTCACCACGGTCCGCTCATCGCCATCGCCCGCGCCGGCCTGGAGCAGGCCCTGACGCCACAAGGAGTCGTCGAAGGCCAGGTCGGTCCGCCAGGAGGCGGCCGGCTCGGTACCATTGTCAAGAATACGCCACGTCGGGGCTCCGGTTACCGGGGCGGCGGAGGTTCCTCCCTCCAGAACGAGGGAGCGCACGGCTCCTCCCACGGTGCTGCCGACCGAGACCAAGGCGCTTCCCATGCCGTTGTAGAGGGTGATCTTGCTGGGGTTCAGGGTGAGTCCATTGGAAGCCGTCAGGCTGGCTGTCCGGTTCCACACACCGCGTTCCAGCGCTCCGCCGGGCAGCTTGGCATCCACCCGCACCAGGACCGGCACGCCCGGGGCATAGGTGGCGGGGGCTTGCAGGGTGACGGTATCCGGCACCGTGACCGCGCTGAGCGTTCCCTGCACGCCGGTGAAGCTGCCTCCCTCCGGGACATAGATGTCGGTGAGGATGCGGTTCACCACGTTGCCGGTGCCGTTCGGACCATCGAAGAATTCTGCGGTGACGCGGTTCAGGCCTTTGCCCAGGAAACCGGAACCGGCGCTGGCGGCATAACTCCAGGTTCCTGCCACCGCCGTGCCGAGGGTCCGGTAATTCAAGGTGGCCGCCTGGCCATTGAGGCGCAGGGAACGGGTCTCCACCACGCTGAAATTGCCACTGAAAGTCACCGCTCCGGTGGCACTTTGCAGAAAGCCGCCGGTGCCGGCAGTGAGATTGGTGGCGAGAGAATAGGTGACGGGAATCTGGCTCAGCACACTGGCACGGCGGTCATTGATGTAGGTCTTCACCGCCGTCACCGAGGCCGCACTGGCCCAGCCGCCGATCAATTCATTGATCAGGGGATCCAGCCGGGGACGGGTGAAGACGTTATTGACCAGATGGAGCATTTTTTGATAATAGACCGGGACCAGGTCGGGATGCGTGAAGAGCCGCTGCAGGCCCAGCAGACTGGCGCCGCCGGTATGGAAGCTGAAGATGGACCGGCCGGCCGGAGTGCTCAGGCCGTCCGTCGTGTTCAGGTCAAAACAGGTGTCGAAATCATGCGGGATCAGGATGAAGCGGGGGTCCGTCACGCCACGGTAGATCGCGAAGTCGTCGGCCCGTCCGGTGGGCAGGCCACCTTCCTGATTCCCCACCAAGGCATCGAGGGCCAGATAGGTGAACCATTGCTCGACATTGATCACTTCGCGCACCCGCTGTGGATAGTCAGCATCTGTGATGGCGGGCTGGGCCGCCGTCCCGCCCGTGGCTGGGGCACTGATCGTCCGGCAAAGGTTGATCAGGTCCGTCCAATCGTTCACATCTTCATTGGTCCGCTTTAAATAGGTGTCCGCGTAAGCTAAAGGGTTGGTCCCCTCATATCGGAATTCCCCACTGCCGAGGTCGCCGGTAATGACGCCGGCGGTGTTGGGCGCGTGGTCATCCACCCGATACATATTGCCCGCGGCATCCTCCGGAATATGGCGGTCTACCCAATCGCCATTGAGGGTCTCGATCCGGGCATAACTGCCGAACATGCGCGATCCTGTCTCGGCGATGCTGACGCCGTTCATGATCAGCCGGACCGGGCGGGCGGACTGCTCTGCGATGCCGCCCAGCGCAAAAACATTGGCCGCCAGTATCTGGGAGTGGGGGTAGCGGCAGTTCAGTTGAATGGCCGGCCGGTCCTTCCACAGGTCATCGGTCCGCATGGAGACATGGAAATTGTTGGGTGGTCCGAGACGGCTGCCGAAGCCCCGGTTTCTGACGGAAGTGAGGTATTTCAATTCAATGCCTCCGCCGTCCTCCGAGATGAACGTCGCATTCATCGCGGCATCGCTTTCCTGATCACCGCTGGTGGTCTGGATCGCGCGCAGTTCCTCGCGCTCGAGGGCCGTCATGATCACGCGGTAGACCGGGCGGCTGCCCCCAGTCCAGGCAACGCCGTCGTTATAGGTGTTATCGACCTGGAGCAGGGCATTGGCCGACTGGGCAAATACCTCCGGCACCACGCCCGTCGCGCTGGTGCGGGCGGCCGCCGGCCAGGTCGCCGTCTCCCCGAGATCGCCGGTGGCCCTGACGTAATATTCCAAAATAGTGTTATTCACCTGGGCGGGAATCACCGCTGAATAGGTCCCCCCGATCGTCTGGCCGGGGACTGCATTCTCCGGCCATGCCAAGGTCATGGGCACCGGGGTGAAGGTGGCTTGTCCGTCACGCCGCCAGAAGAGGGTCTGGGTGGGAGGCACGGTGCCATCCATGGCATCGACCACCTTCGCGAAAACGGTGACTGGCTGGGTGGAGCGGGGGATCACCGGCTCATGCCGCACTTTGGTGATTCCCACAAACGGGGTGCTGAAGCCACCCCCCAAACCGCCCGGACTGCCGCCCGCCGCAGCGCTGGGGCGCCAGTTTTGTCCCATCGTGCCCTGCGCGTCAGGGCGCTTGCGCTCCAAAGTCCTTCCGCCGCCATCGGCCAGGCTCTCCCAGGTCCAGCCCTGGTAGCCATAGGCGTCCACCGGTGGCCGCACCCGCAGCGCCCAGTCGCCTTCATCGGCATAAGCCACTTCATCTATTTTTTGCCCGAGAGTATCTTCCAACTGCACGGTCTCTCCCTTGCTGGATAGATTCCCCGTCCACCCGCCTACTACCGTGCCCGTGAAGGCCGGGTTCGCCGTTTGGAAAGCGGCGATGTCCGCCGCCACCACCAGCATCGCACCTTCTGGCAACACCGTGCCCGCCGTGAAGGTGTAGCTGATGCCTTTGGTGAATTTCCAGCCACTCAGATCTGCCACACCCGAGCCGGGGATATTATAAAGCTCCAGCCATTCCCTGGACTCATTTTCCGGCACCGAGGCCGGATGGAACATCAGTTCAGTAATCACTGGGGCCGCCTGGGCAGCAGCAGAAATAACAAGGACGACTGCGGCAATGAGCCGGTGCGTCCTGCGGGGGAGGCAGGAATGGACCATAGAGGCGGATGGAACTGCCGGCACCTGACCCCGCCCGCAGCCCATACCTTAAGTAAGAGCGCGGTCGGCACCATTGGGGAGGACGCCCCAACCAGCAGGATGAAAACAATAGGCAAAGCGCCCGGAAAAGGAATTCCAATCTCACGGTTTCGCCCCAGGTAACGTCATTGTCATCCGCTCTAGGGAAAAGCCTGATGTTTTTTTGCGGCGGACGATCGGTCTTTGGCCGATCGCCCTACTCCGTCGCCGCACCTGTCCACGCAAAGGTCTCCTCAACCACCACTTCGGGATGCAGACTCCGGCGCACCGGACAGCCTTGAGCCGCGGCCTCCAACCGGGTGCGCTGGGGATGGTTTTCGTCCAAGGGCACCGTGATGGCCACTTCCAAGCGGGCAATCCGGCGGGGTGGATCGGCCGTCATATGTTTCCTCACCCGCGCCGTCATTCCGGTCAGGTCCACTTCCAGTCTGGCGGCAAGGATGCCCATGGTCGTCGCCACGCAACTCGCCAAGGCGGTTCCCACCAGATCCGTCGGGGAAAACCGCTCGCCACGTCCCATGTTGTCCACCGGGGCATCGGTCTCGATTACCGACTGTGACGGACCATGCACCGCCACGCAGCGCAGGCCCCCTTCATAACGAATGTTTGCTTCAACCATAATCCCTCCGTTGTACCTTGCCCAATCCAAAGCCGCAACGATGGAGCGCAGCATCGCGCAGGCCTCCCTCGCGGCCTCGGACGTTTCCTTCTTCAGCGTCTCCGGCACCGCCCTCTACTCCAGAGCCACCATGTTCGCGTCCGGCGGCGAATTGGTCCCCGCTCCGGCTGATCCGCTCCTGCCAGTCAGCGGGCCTGAAATTGATGACTTTTGACGTCTGGAGCGAGCCGCAAGCCGCTCCATTCCTCGAGGCCGAAAGCAGGCCAAACTGACGTTTTTGGCGGTTTCGTCACCATTTTTTTGCGTGAC